>NZ_JBHVWW010000015.1:79183-91651 GCF_042882025.1 Kitasatospora sp. NPDC058243 | reverse complement strand
GCAGAGAACCAAACCGAGACACCCCCTTTACACCACGAGGTGCTGCGGGTGGGGGGTTGCCCCCGCCCCCTTCGCCGGGCGCGCCGCCTTGGCCGTTCGCGGGCCCCGGCGCGCGCGGTGCGGTCGGCAGGGCGGTCCGGCCGTCAGTGCTTCTCGTCCTGGCCCTCGCGGGACTGCGTACGGCGGGACCGCGTACGGCGCGACTGCGCACTGGCTGCGGACCTGCGGCGGCGTACGCGCCAGACGATGAGGGCGATGACGACCGCCGCGGCGAGCAGGGCGGCGACGACGCCGCCGACCGTGCCCTCGACCTTGGTGTAGGCGGCCCCCGCGAAGTAGCCGAGGAGGGTGAACCCGACGCCCCAGGCGAGGCCGCCGAGGGCGTTGAAGAGGAGGAAACGGCGGTACGGCATGCGGGAGACGCCGGCCAGCGTCGGCACCACGGGGCGGAAGAAGGCGACGAAACGGCCGAAGAAGACGGCGGCCGGCCCCCGCCGGCGGATCAGGTCACGGGCCTTGTCGACCTGCTCCTCATGGCGTCGCAGCATGCGCGTGTCGAGGACCGCCGGGCCGATGCGGCGGCCGATCTCGTAGGCGACGGAGTCCCCCAGGACGGCCGCGCCGACCACGGCGAGGACCAGCCAGCCGATGGACACCCTGCCCTGGTGCGCGAGGAAACCGCCGAGGACGGCGGCGCTCTCGCCGGGGATGAGGAAGCTGAAGAAGAGGGCGTCCTCGGCGAAGACGAGGGCGGCGACGACCGCGTACACGACCGGGCCGGACAGGCCGTCCAGCCAGTCGGTGATCGAGTGCATCAGCCACCCCGTTCGGGATCTGCCGCCCCTTGCGCCTCAATGTAACGCGTGCGTCGAGGGCCGGGGGAGCGGCCGATGAGCAGCCTGCCCGGACTGGCGGACTGGCGGACTGCCGGACTGCCGGACTGCCGGGCCGCCCGGACCGGGCCCACTGCGCGTTCGGTCCGAAGCGTCGGCTCGCGCTGAGGAGGCGACCGGCCGTCGGCCGCCGCCCGCGCGCTCGACGCGGTGGGTGCGGTGGGTGCGGTGCTCAGTGTGCGGCGGTTTCCGCCGGGTGGGCGTCGTCCTCGCGGTGCTCCTGGGCAGCCGTTTCGGTGGCGTCGGGTGCGGGGTCCTGCCTGGCGGCCTGGCACGTGCTGCAGGTGAGCCAGTGCGGTGGAGGTTGGTGGGCGTAGCGGTGCGGGGCGAGGGTCATTCCGTCGGTGTCCAGGCCGCACAGGGTGCGGAGGCCGCAGGTGCCCGAGGCTTCCGCGGGGGCGACGTGTACGCGGCGCACCGGGCTCTCCGGGTCCGCCGGGGTGTGGTCGGGGCCGAGGAGCCGCACGTTGGTCGGCATGTCTAGCTCAAGTACGACGACGATGTCCATCTTCTCAACGTCGCTGCTGGGCCGGTCCGCCGCACCCGCTCGGTGGCATCCGGACCAGCCCGGGCCACCCCCGGCGGACGGGCTCCGACCGGCCGCGTGCGCGACGGCAGAGAACGCGACGGCAGAGAGCCTGAAGGTGTGCCCCGCCCCAGCACGACGCCCGTGATCGGTGGAGACGTGGCGCCGGCGGGCGATCACCCCAGGTACCGCGACGGGGTGAAACCCGCGCGGGCCGTGACGCCGTACGTGCCGGGGCGCGCTGACGTGCAGTTGCAGGCTCCGGGCGGGGTCGCCCGCCTCTCCCCAGCGCGGCGGTCACTGCGTGCGCAGGGCGCGCTCGCACTCCTGGCACCGCTGGTCGGCGAGCGTGGGCGGGTACCAGGGCTCACCGGGCCGGACCGGCCGGTAGTGCGTGTGTTCCATCGGGCCGGTCTCCAGCCCGCACAGCGTGTACGGCTGCGGGTCCTCGGGCACGTCGGGATCGGCCCCGGCGGCGTGCACCGCGATCACGGCGGGTTCGGTGCCTTCCGCACTGTCCGTACCTTCCGCACCGTCCGTGCCTTCCACACCTTCCGCACCGATGGCCCCGTCGGGCTCCAGCTCGAAGAGCACGATGATCGATGCCATGCACCGAGCCTCGGCCATCGCCGGCGGACCCACATCCGGAGGTGGGCCTTTCGAGGCGAGCACCCTTGCCCGGTTTCCGTGCCCGTCCCCTGTTCCCGCACTTGGTTCCGGTGCTGCCCGACGACGGCATGGATCGCGCCCGTCGGGGCCTGCTGCCATGCTCGGGTGATCACACCTCGTGCACGGAAGGAGTCCGTCGATGATCGTGCCGCCCGCGCTGGAACGGTGTCCGGGCGGGCTGCGGTGAGGGGCTGGGTGGTCGGGGCCGTCAGCGAACCGGACGAGCCCGGCGAGCCGGGGCGGTTGCTGGTGGTGCTCGTCGACGGTCGGCGGCTGGTGACGCGCGAGCTGTCCGGGCAGGAGCGGGCCGAGCTCGGGTCGCCCGTCGCCGGGCGGCTTCGAAAGCCGCATCCGGGCGTGCCGTCGATGGTGCGCTGGCTGCGCCCGGTGCTGGCCGTCGTCGTCGAGCTGGAAGCCGGACAGGTGTGCCGCATCGCCTTGCCCGCGGCGGGCGACTGAGTGATTCGCCGCCGCCCTTGAGCACGGGCCGTCACGAACAGCGGTGGTGCGGGCGCCTGCCGCGTTCGGGCGCAGATCGGAGACACGATGATGACCGAACAGCGCTGCGCGCCGAGCGTCGGCGAGGCCCCCTCATCCCGGTCGGCGGCGACAGCCGGCCGGCCTTCCTCACCTGGGCCGAGGCCACCGTGCTCCCGGCGCTGCGCACCGCGCTCCGAGCCGGATCCGGATCGGTCGGCTGCACCGCGGCGGCCGTCGTGGGGTTCACCCGATTGCCCAGCGTCCGTCCGGCCGGCCCCGGGGCGGACCGGGTGCCCGGGGGCGGGCCGCGTCCGGGCGACGTAGGTTGCGGGCATGACCAGTGACGAGACGACGATCCCGGCGGTAGGGGTGCGCCTGCTGGACGAGGTGTTCGACGCGATCGAGGCGGCCAACGGCCGCCCGCAGCCGTGGACCGGTTTCGACCACGGGATCCTGGGGGCCTACCGATGGGCCGCCGGCGCCCAGGTCGCGGCGCCCCTCACCGCTGCCGCCGCGCTCGGCGCCACCGGGCCGTGCCGGGCGCAGCTCCTGGCCGAGTGCCAGGCCGCCGCCGTCCGTCTGCGCGACACCTCGGCCTTGGTCTCGGCCTCGGGTGGGGGCGACGGCGCGGACGAAGGCGCGAACGCCGCGTACGCCCTGGGCGCCTACCAAGCGCTGGCCTGGCTCTGCGGCCACCACGAAGACCGCCCCTGACCCGGCCGCCCGAAGTGTCGGCATCGGCCCGCCGACCTGTCTGCATCGCGCACCCGCGCACAGGGAGACGACACCGCGGTGAGGGACGAGACGCCTCAGGAACGGGCGACCGGCTCTGGAGCGAGACCGTCACAGCATGAAACCCGAACTCATCCACGTCGCCGGCCACTTCATCGCCACCGGCCTCGTCACCCTGGCCCTGACCATCGCCGCCGCCCTGCTGCTCCTGCTGCGCACCGCCACCGGCAACCCGGTCGCCGCGTGGGCCCTCAGCGCAGCCGTCCTCCTCTGGTTCACCACCACCTGGCTTGTTCTGCCCCAGATCGTGCTGCGGCGCACGGCCGCCCGCCGGACGGCTCCTTAGCGCCGGTCCTGCACGCGTCCGGATCCCGTCGTGGCGTCGTGGCCGGAGCGGCGCCAGGAACGGCAGGGCCCGCCAACCGGATCTCCGAGGCCGTGCGAACGCGTCGCGATCGACGTTCGGGGTAGACGCCGGGGCAACCCGAGGAGGAGAGGCCGTGCCAGCCGGTTCGAGCAAGAAGCAACCACCGGGCCCGCGAGGCCGCCTCCAGAGCGCACCGAATCTGCCGACCGACCTGATGAGAAGGGCTACGCCATGAGCACGCACGACACGGGCACCACCCCCGCGGAGCACGACGCCCCGCGGGACGGCGACGGCACCGTACGGGAGCGGTCCGCTGAGGAACGGAACATCGTGGCGCCCACCCCGAAGGACGTCCGCGCCAAGGCCGACGAGCCCGCCGACGCCGACGACGCGCCCACCCCGCCCGCAGCCGGCACCCAGGCCCCCTGACCGGCGACACTCCCGCCGTCCCGCGACGGCGTGCTCGGCAGGCGCACCAGGTCGGCTGCCGGTGAACCGGGGCCCGGCGAGCTGCTATCACCCGATTCGCCGAAGTCGCCAAGACCCACGTTGGGTAGTTCGTGATCCCGTACGCTGCTTGCTCACCAGGTGGGGCTGGCATGAGGGGGCGTGGGGATGGCCGGTGGAGAGCGTGGGCGCAGGGCTGCGATCGTCCGGTACTGGCGGGCTGTGGAGTTGTTCAGCCCGCAGAAGGTCGACGGGGTGGATCCGTCGAAGGACGTCTATCCGGTCTGGGACGGCCGACCGCTGCCGTGGGAGCCGGACCACCGGCTCCGCCGGCGCTCGCCGGGCCGCGGGCGATCTTGGCAGCACACGGTGTACGCGGGCGTGTTTGAACTCACCGCACTGCGTGACACGCTGCTCGGCGTGTTCGGCACCGACGGGCCCACCGAGGACTTCGACGGCCGTTTGGGCGGCCAGAGCGCGGTGCTCTGCTTCTCGGTCAACGACCAGGGGCTGCTGCTCAAGGACAGCGTGACGATCTCGTCGTGCGCGTGGGCGGTGGGCCGGGCCCTGCGCCCGGGGCCGGCGGACCCGGCCTGGCTCGACGGCTTCGAGAAGGACTCGGAGCTGTGCGTCTCCACCCTCCTGGAGCTGGGCGACGGTCGGCTCCCGGTGGTGGAACAGCGGCGAGGAGCGGGCGGCGCGCCCTCCGGACCCGGATCGGCGCTCGGTGCGATCGCGGGTGTGGCGGTCGATGTCGTGCTCGGCGCGGCCGTCGGCGGGATCGCCTCGACGGTGGGCACCGTGGCGGGTGCCGCGCTGGGCTCGATCACCCAGGCGGTCGCCGAGACGCTGACCGGATCGGCGGCGGACTCGCTCGCGGACCGGGTCAGCAGCCGGGTGAGCGATCACGTGACCCAGCGGGTGGAGGGAGCCCTCGACGGCGCCCTGCACCCCGCGGGTGGTGCCGATTCCGACGCTCTGCATTCCGGGGACGACGCGGAGGCGGCGGAAGAAGCCCAGGAGTCGGACCCGACGAGCGATCTCCCCGTTCCGTTGGGCCTGAAACCGCTTGATGTCAGGGACCTCGCGGCCGTCACCCGCTGGGTCGCCGAGCAGCTCGGGATCGCGGAGGCGCTGCGGCCGGACGCCGTGCGGGTGAAGAGCTACACCGTCCGGGAGTCGCAGAGCGCGGAGAGCGACCAGTCCGACTTCCTCAACAGTTTCATCGCCGCGGACCTGGAACAGGTGACTGCGGCGCTCGCGGAGGGCAGGTCGGGACGGGCGCTGGAGGAGTATCTGCGGCCCACCGCAACTCTGGACTCCGGCCGCCGGACCGACGTGCGGCAACAGCCGCAGATCCTGCTGGACGGTGTCCGTCCGACAGCCGCCCCGCTCGGCCGGTGGCCCGGCAGGAGTGACCAACCCCTGGTCCTCAGCCAGCAGTTCGCGGTGAACAGCGCGTTGGCAGAGCTGGGTGGCGCCGGGGGCAGCGGCCTCTACGCGGTCAACGGGCCGCCCGGCACGGGCAAGACCACCATGCTCCGGGACCTGATCGCCGCCTTGGTGGTGCAACGTGCTGAGCGGCTGGCGGCGTTGGTCTCTCCGGCGGACGCGTTCGGCAAGGTCCACACCTGGAGTTCCGGCCAGTGGAACCGGAGGCTTCACGGGCTGCGGGAGGAGCTGACGGGCTACGAGATCGTCATCGCGTCCGCCAACAACGGCGCGGTCGAGAACGTGACGACCGAGATCCCGTCCGCAGCCGCGGTAGCCGAGGAGTGGTGCGAGGAGGCCGACTACCTCTCAGCACAGGGCAGGCTGCTGCTGGGCGGCGCGGACGCGTGGGGAGCGGTCGCGGCACCTCTCGGCAATCGCGCGAACCGCTCCCAGTTCGTCAGCCGCTTCTGGTGGGGCAAGGAGATGCAGGAGACGGCCGACCCGCGACGCCCCGGACAGAGCCGCCGACAAGCCGTGTCCACCGGCCGGGGTCTGCGTGATCTCCTGCTCCGGCAGAAGGAGTTGAACGGCGACGCCAGACCTGGCCCGGATCGGAACCCGCTCGGTGGCAGCCGCGTGCCAGGTGCCCCAGATGCACCGGACGCGCCGGCCACCGCCGCGCTGGGCGAGCCCTGGCCGCTGGCGGTGCGCCGCTTCACCCAGGCGCGCCAGGCCGTCCAGGAACTGGCCGCGACCAGGGAGGCCGCGGCCGCCGCACGCGACAGCCGGGAGCTCCTGGCGCGACAGCTACGGGGTGCCGAAGCCGCTGTGGCAGCGGCCCGGGCGAACAAGGCCCCGGCCGAGCGCGCACTGGCCGACGCGCACGCCGCGGCGCAGAGCGCGACTGAACGGCTGGCGGCCACGCAGCAGACCGAGCACCAGGTGTCCACGACGTTGGCCGAGGCCCAGGCCACCGTGGAGCTGCGCCGCGGAGTGTGCCAGTCGCGGCTCGACGACCTGCGCTCGTACGACGCGCGGCAGCGTCCTCGCCGGCTACGCGCCTGGCTCTCCTCAGATGCGGAGGAGAGGTGGCTGCGTGGGCGGGAACCGCTGGTGAGTGCTCTGGCTCAGGCCGAAACAGCATGGGAGGCATCGGAGACCGCGCTCGGCCGACTCGGCGAGCTCCTCGCCGGCGCACGAGCCGCCGGCAAGGAGGCCGCTGCCGCCGAGGCCGCGGCGCAGCGCTCGCGCGCGAGCCGACTGGACGGCCTGCGCCGCGCGGAACAGGCCGTCACCGCTGCCGAGCAGGCAGCCGCCACGGCTCGGACCACCGCCGACATCGCCGCCCGCAAGGTCTCCGATGCGACGCGACGGTGGCGCGCACACGTGCCGGCCGAGGACTGGGCCGCACTCCCCGGAGACCCGCAGGCCGATGGCCGGCGGGAGATGTCCGCCCCCTGGATGGACGAGGAGTTCAGCGCCGCCCGCACCCGAGTGTTCCTCGCCGCGCTGGATCTGCACAGGGCCTTCCTCGCGGCGGAGGCGAAGCGCCTGCTCACCAGCTTTCAGGCGGTGATGGAAGTGGTGGGCGGCGACGCCCCGAAGGACCTGCCGCCGGAAACCGTCCGGGCCGCCTGGCAACTGTTGTTCCTGGTCGTGCCGGTGGTGTCGACGACCTTCGCCTCGCTGGACCGCCTCTTCGCGGGCCTTGGCTCCGAGGCCCTGGGCTGGCTGTTCATCGACGAGGCGGGGCAGGCCACCCCACAGCAGGCGGTCGGCGCACTCTGGCGGGCCCGCCGGGCGGTCGTCGTCGGCGACCCGTTGCAGCTCGAACCTGTCGTGACGGTGCCGTGGACGGCACAGCAGCGGCTTCGCACCCACTACGGAGTGGCGCAGGAGTGGGTGCCCGGTCGCACCTCGGTCCAGCGGGTCGCCGACCGCCTCGCCCGGTGCGGCACCTGGCTCCCGGCCCAACTCCCCGACGGCGAGACGGAGGTGTGGGTGGGGTCACCGCTCCGGGTGCACCGCCGCTGCGACAATCCGATGTTCGAGATCAGCAACCGTATCGCCTACGACGGGTTGATGGTGTTCGGCACGGGTGAGCGAGCGCCCTATCCGATCGCCGACCGCAGCGTCTGGCTGGACGTTGTCGGGGGCGAGTCCGACGGCAAGTGGGTGGCTCAGCAGGGGCTCGTGCTGGGCAGGGTGCTGGATCTCCTCGGGGAGCGGCTGCGCGCGCAGATCGAGCAGGAGGAGTTGGAGTTCGCACTACGAGAGGGCCGGCAGCCGGTGGACCTCAGCACCACGACGGCCGCCGAGGTGCGCGAGCGACTCGGCAAGTCCGTGTTCGTGGTGAGCCCGTTCCGTGAGGTGGTCGCCGAGGCGCGCCGGACGGCCGGAAACCGGCTTCCCGCGAAGCGGGTCGGCACGGTGCACACCACCCAGGGCAAGGAGGCGGACGTGGTCATCCTGCTGCTGGGTACCGTGGCATCCCAGAACGGAGCCCGCGACTGGGCGGCTGCCAGCCCCAACCTCCTCAACGTCGCAGTGAGCAGGGCCCGGAGGCGACTGCTTGTCATCGGCGACCGGGGACTGTGGGGCCGGCACCGCCACTTCGACGTCCTGGCCGACCACAGGGGCTTGGCCCAGTTCGACGCGTCCGGCTGGCTGAACGGCTGACGGGTTCCGTCGGCTCGCCCACGGGTGATCAACGACAGGTGAGGCGTGACCGCCTCCGTCAGGTGCTTGTGCGGCCGCTGATGTGCGCGGCGACCAGTTCGCTCAGGGGGTGCAGAGACTCGGGAACCAGCAACGGCAGCAACGGGATCGCCCGCGTCCAACTCCCGTCGGCGAGCAGTTCCCGGAGGAGGCCCCGGGCTGCAGCCCTGTCGGCGTCGGTGCGGTCGGGGCGGCCTCCCGCATGAGCGAGCGCGAGGCAGAGCTGAACAGTGCTGTCCTCGGACTCCTCGACGGACAGGGCTGCGGGCGCCCCCGCCAGGATGTGGGCGGCAGCAGCCAGCGCAGCGGCACGCGCCGTCGGTGTCGATGCTGCGTTCGCGGTGCGCAGGGCGTTGGCGGCATCGCCGTCCAGGGAGCCGAGCAGGGCGAGCTCAGCATGGGGAGCCCGTTCGGGTCGCAGGGAGCGCAGCCACTCCTCCAGCTCACCCGCGGCGCGTCCCGGTGCGGGCGCGCAGTCGAGCCGCCGCAGCAGGGCCAGGAGCGTCGTCTCCTCCCGGTCCCAGGTTTGTCGAGGCCTGTTCGTGAACTCCGCGGCGAGCCGGATCGCTTCGCTGAGCTCCGGATCCGGTCGCGTCGGATCGGGGAGTGCGAGCAGCAGTTCTGCCAGCGCCGGAAGTTGGCCGACCGGGCGGCCGGCGCCGATGCGCCGTTGTACCAGTTGGACCGCTGGTCCGATCAGTTCAGCGGCACGTTCCGGATCATGCCGTGCCAGGCCGGCGGCGACGAGAACCAGCGTGCGTCGAGCCCTCCTGCCCCGTACGGAAGAAGAAGCCTCGGCGTCTGCCGGCTCCTCCATCCGGGCCACCGCCACCGCCGCTTCCGCGTCCCCTGCATGGGCCAGGGCCTGCGCGACGGCTCCTCGCACGGCGAAGTGCGGCGTGCGAGGGATGAGCCGGGCGGCCTCGTGGGCGTACGCAACCGCCTCCGGTGAGCGACCGCCGAGTGAGCACCCGATGGACAGCGCGGCCAAGTGCCGGGCGCGGTCGCCTGGTTCCGTCGAGATACCGATCAGCTGTTCGGCCTGTCCGAATTCACCGGTCATACCGAGCGCCCGGACCAACTCCTCGGCCGAGCCGGCGCTCAGAGCGATGGGCGCGTCGGGGAGCGAGGAGCGGACAGCGGCCTCCAACTGTTCGCGCCCGAGCTCGAGGTTGCCGCCGTGCACCAGCTGCTCCGCGTACCGGAGCCGGGTGACCGGACCGACGAGGGGCTCGTGGTTCCCGAGCGCCGGGCTTCGGCCCGGGGCGGTGGACGGTGAGGGTTCTTCGTCCGTCCGGACACGACGCCGTGCACTTCGGGTCGGGGGAGCCTGGGCGCGGTTCCGTTTGGCCTTCCGTTCCTTCGTCAGGGCCTTCGCGCTCGCGTCGACCTCCCTCCGGTGGGCCTGTCGCCGCTCCTCCTTCGCCGCGAGATGGGCGGCGTGCTCTGCTGCCACCTGTTCGTCGACTGCTGAGAGAAAGGCCTCCGCCCGCTCCAGTTGGTCGTCGCCGAGAACGCCGGTGCGAACTCCCTGGCTGAGGGCAGTCACCAGCAGCTTGGCGTCCAGGTGAGGTTTAAGGCCGGTGCCGGCCGCGGTCTCGGCGCGGACCATACGGTCCATCGTGCCGGAGAACTCGCGTGCCCGGTGGGCCCGGTCGGCTGGGGAGTCCAGCCTGACCAGGGCGGTGTGCAGACGGTCCCGCGCGATCTTGAGCACGTCCCAGGCCTTCGACCGGCGGCCCATGGTCGCCAAGGCCTGGGCCGCGAGCGCGAGAGTATCCACCACGATCAGTCCGTCGGACAGGTCGATGGCCTTGCAGAGGCATTCGATACGGTCCAGGTTCGCGATGTTGCGGGAGCTGGAGGCGCGGGCGATGGTCGCCCAGATGTCCACGGCCATGGCCTGGGCCCGAGGATCGACCTCGCTCAGCTCCTCCGCGTGCTCCTCCAGGGCTTCCACGAAGCGCTCGGGGCCGTCAGCGGAGAGGAGGACCGCTCCTTCGACGAGTGCGTCCATGGCGGCCGCGTCGCTGAGCACCACGGCCCGGAACAGCGCTTTTGCCCCATCCCTCCTGCCGAGTGTGTCCAACGCGCCCGCTGCCTCGGCCACTTCCGCACAGGCGTCCTCGAAGAAGCCACCGGCGCGCGGAGTGAACCGGCCCGCGCGGACCAAGCAGTCGGCCGCCTCGCGCGCGATTGCGGTGGCATCGGGGTGCGAGGCGCGTGCCGCTTCGACGGCAACCTCGGCCAACCGGGCGGCCCGCAGAACGAGTTCCGGCTCCGAGCGGGCCACGGTGCAGGCGCGGGCGACGCTCCCCAACTGCACGAGGAGCACGGGTGCCCGAGGCGGGACCGGTCCGACCCGGCGCTGCACGAGGTCCAGTGCCGCAGCCAGCCGGACGGCGGTCTCGGCTTCCTGCTGTTCAGGATCCGACACCTCGACCGCCTTGAACTCGGATTTGAGAAGCCGTAGTTGGTCGAGCATGACCTGAGGTCCCAGTGCGTCCGCGACCCGAAGCTGTCGCAGTGGGTCGAGCAGGACCCGTCCGCGCTCACCCGCAGTGTCCAGTAACTGCGGATACTCGGTCAGCAGATACGTCGGAGAGCCCTCGGGCCAGCCGGCCTCGCGCCAGCGCGCCGCCCAGGCGTGCAGCCGACGGGTGCAGCGCTCGACGGTGGCCTGGTCCCACTCCCGCCGGATGGCGTGCGGCATGCCGGGGTGGCTCAGCAGGTGGATCTCGGCCGATTCCTCGTTCGAGACGATGCAGCGCTGCTCCCTGCTGTGCAGCAGGCCGTTCACGTCCTCGACGGAGGCCCCGGTCAGCTCCGCGAGGTCGGCCGCTCGCAGCCCGCCCCCGCTGTCCGTGACGGCGAGCAGATCGGTGACGGCCCGGCCCAGGTCGGTTGTGCGCAGCCGCTCCAGGTCCGCGAAGCCAGCCTGTTCGACATCGTGGCTCCGGTCGCCCGCGGTGAGTGGGCGAAGGCACTCGCGCTCGCGCAGCGGATGCCCCTCGGGGACGTCGGCGGGCAGCGGCCCGCTGCGCCGGCTGGAGACGATGATGCGCACGTTCGCCGCAGGAGCGGCCGGGAGAAGTGCGGCAATGCTCGCCACCCCGGTCCCACCAGGCGCTCCAGTCGTCGGCCAGGCGCGGTCCTCGTCCAAGCCGTCCACCACAAGCAGGAGTTGCCGCTTCTGCCTTCGGCTTCGCCCCGCGGCCTTGGTGAGCAGGCGCAGGAACTCCGCCTCGGCGGACGGCTTCCTCCGGGGCTCGGGCACCTGGAGTTGTCGGCGCAGGTCATCGATGAATTCGGTACGGGTGTTCGTCCCGTGCTTCTCGGACAGGACACAGAGCAGGAGGTCGGCGTCCTGCGGTAGCTGCCTCGCGTAGTCGGTGAGCAGTGCCGTCTTTCCTACGGGAAGCTGTGCGTGCCACCACAGGTACGAGGCCGCCTGCGGATCCCGATCACGGACGAAGGCATTCATCGCGGCGTGCTCGCGCTTCCTGCCGCGCTTCTCCGAGTCGGCTCTCCATTCGCGCCGGCCCCTGGTCGTCTCTCCTTGCGCGGCATGGAGAGCGGCTTCCCATTCCTCGCGGGGATGGAGGCGTTGGCTGTCCTGGCCCTCCAATTGTTCGACCAGGTTCCAGAACAGGTCCGTTGCGTGAGGAGCGGACTCGCCGCGGCACCAGAGTCGGAGGGTCGATTCCCGTAGCGCGCCGTTCGAGACGAGTCGTGCAGCACCTCGGCGACTGATGCCGCGAGCCTTGATCAACTCCTGCAGCATCACCCCGAGGTTCCTGCGTGCCGTCCCGGGCGCCGTACTTCTGACCATTTCTGCTCCCGCGTCGGTGAATAAAGGCCCCTGACCAGCGGATATCCCGCCAGGACGTGGATGCGCACCGGGACGCCGTCAGATGCTCGGCTCATCGACCGCGGGCCGCAGGCCTCCGACAGAAGGATCTCCCCATGACTGTGCTTTCCATGCTGACCCAGGATGCAACTGCGGCTGCCGTGCTGGCCGCAGGAGCCGGCCTGCTGTACGGGGTCGTCCTCGCGATCGTGGCCCTCGCCTCGGTCCTGGCCCGGACCCCGGACCGCCGCCGTGATGCCCGTTCCACTCTGGCCATTCTCTCCAGGCGCCGCCAGTCCCGGTGAGCGGGCGCCCGTAGCGGGGGGGGGGGGGGGAGGGAGGGGGGAGGGGC
>NZ_JBHVWW010000015.1:26191-79173 GCF_042882025.1 Kitasatospora sp. NPDC058243 | reverse complement strand
GCGGGACCACCGCAGTAGTCCCCGTTCCACTCGGTCCATTCCCCCCCGTGCCCACAATTCCCGTGGAGCGTGCGCCCGTAGCGCGCGGCGGGCGCCCGCCGCGCGCTACGTCCCGGCGAGGTGCCGACTGCGGTGGGCGGGCAACTCGACAGCAGCGAGACGCAACTCGACAGCAGCGAGACGTCTGCCGTCGAAGCGACACGCAGAGTGACTCCGTATGCGCTCCGAAGCAGTCAATCTCTGAGAAAATCGCTGGCGTACCAGGCGTGGGGCCGCCATCGCGGTGATGTCGGCCCCAGTCGCTGGGGCCGACATCACCGAGATGAAAGGACCTGAGATGCCTGTGGGGAAACGTGGTTGGTTGAGTGAGCTGGTGCTGCTTTGGCTCGCATCGGTTGCAGCGGCACTGACGGTCCAGTTGGTGGACTTCCTCCGAGCCGTTCTCGGAGCAGCTTAGGCTCCGAGAACGGCCCTTCCAGCCGGCTGTAGGGTCCCGCCTCGTTCGCGCGGAGCGGGACCCGGAACGGAGTGCAGCGATCTCCGGTCGTCGAGCAGGCTGGGCAGCCGAGAGAATCGGCGGCGCCTCAGTCTATGGCGCGTCTTCTGCCCCTTTCTCGGGGGTGGTGATGTGATGGAGCCCTGTCAGCATCACGGAAGAGATACCCCCGCGTGCAGCGGGCATGGACCGTCGACGGCAGCGAGCGTTTGCCGGGTCGCTTTCCCCGCGCGTGCGGGGCTGTCCGGTGCCCCGTCGTCCCGGACTGGGATGGCGGGGCAATCCGGTCGATCGAGCTACACGATCCGATCCCGGGTGCTAGCGTCGGGCTCTGCCTGGGAGTCCCAACTCCCTTGCCAGAAAACAGCGATCATATGAAGTGATGGGCAGGGCCTTGCCGCGAACACAGCCTTCGGCCCCGGTCGAGCAGCGCCTCAGCTGGGATCCGCGGCGAGAGCCGTGCATTCCCGTCGTGACTCCCGAAGGCTCCAGCGTTCCGCTCTCCTTGTGCGAACTCCTCGACCAGTCCAACAGTTTGACGACGATCGACTGCCCGACCCCGGGTGAGACCGTTGCCGTCATCGAGTTCGTCATGGCCATCTGCTTCGCTTCCGGTACCTGTCCGAGCACGCCCGAGCAGTGGCGGGAGTGGATCCGTGACGAACGCAGCCTCCGCTCCGCAGCCGAGTGGCTGGCCGGTGAGCCGGACGAGCACTGGGACCTGTTCCACCCCGAGACGCCCCTCGGCCAGAACTCCCTTCTGGACCCCTCTTTCGACGAGAGCGGCACGGGGACCGCGCAGTTGGTCATCGAGCGGGCCGGTGACTACAACCAGTTCTTCGACCACCACCACCTCGAGGACGGCGAGCCGCTGCCGGCGGCTGACGCGTTCCGGGCCATGCTCGCCCAGCACGTGTACGGCACGTACGGCAGGGCGAGGATCACCGGCAGGATTCTCGGACCCACCGTCACCAACTTGTCCACCGGGCGGTTGCAGGGACGGATTCGGGTCGTTCCCCTCGGCCGTACGTTCGGCGAGACCTTGCGGCTCAACCTCTATCCGCCCGAGGGAGACCCGGGCCGGCTCAACACCTCCTGGACCAGTGGTTCGGTGAGCCGCCGGAACTTCGCTGTGCGGGCCCGCCCGCGGGTGCCGGAGAGCCCTGCCGACCTGCACAGCGCGCTCGGCCGCTCCGTCCTGTTGCGACCGAAGCGCGATGCGGACGGTGCGATCGTCGTCGACCGCGTGTTGATCGGAGCCGGCGAGGTCCTCGAACTCGACCCGGAAAAGCACATGCAGGACGCTGTGTTCAGCCGGACCGCGGGCGGAGAGGTCAAGCCCCTGTGGCCGTCGCCCACGCGCGCGCTCTGGCAGGAGGCGCACGCCCTGTACAGCGCGGTGAAGGACGCGCAGCCCGGTCTCTACGCGCGACTGCGCTCGCTGCCGCACAAGCGGGATTGCCGGGGCGCGCCCTACCACTTGTGGGCTGTCGGCCTCGTCTCCAACAAGACGCTGCCGGTCTCCTGGACAGACGGCTACTTCCCTTACGCCCCAGCGATGGAGGTACAGCTCTACCGTGCGTCCCGGCGGGGCTCGCGCATCGCCGAGTACCTGGCGTGGAGTCTCAAACGGGCGGCGATCCTCGCCTCGGAGAAGGTCCACTCGGTGGCGCGGCCGGCCGACGAGGCCCGCCAGATGTCCCGGTTCGACGCGCGGTGGATGTTCTGGCCCGAGGCTGCCAAGCCCTTCGACCAGTTGCTGGAGGCAGTGATCGATGAGGGGTACGACAACCCGGGAGATCCGGTCGCGCCCCTGCTCCTGGAGTACACGCAGACCCTCACCGGTCTGGCCCGTACCCACCTCGTCTACCGCCTCGACACCCTCCCGCCCAACGAGCGGGGCTTCCAGGCCAGGGCGGACGCCCTGAAGCGTTTCGAGGACGACATCAGCCATCCGAAGGCCCCGGCCGAACTCCGGGGGGAGACCGCCCATGACTGAGGACAGCTCCCGAGACGGGTACCCCGTCGAGGACGCCTTCCCGCACGACAGCGCCGCACTGGTTGCCTGGCTCACCACCCTGGTGCGCAACCGCGAGTACGGCACCCTGGCCAACCTGCGCCGGGCCAGGGGCCGGACGAACGCGCACATCCGGGCCGGCTGGTACGGCGGCGAGAGCCACCGCGACCTGTTCGAGCGGATGGCCTTCCTCTTCGCGCTCTACCACCAGGGCCGTTCGACGCCCGCCTACGGCTACGGGAGTCTCGGTTCGGCGGCGGCGCGCATCGGTGACAGCGTGGGACGGGGCCCGGGCGACCCGGGCGCGCAGCGGCTCGTGGACCGGGTGGTCGTCAGCCGGAGGGTGCCGTGGCGGCACCTTCAGCACACCATCGTCCGGCTCCGGTCCTGTGACCAGCTCCCGCCCTCCTGGACCCGGCTCACCGAGGACCTGATCCTCTGGAACGACCGTAAGGCCCGCATCGCCTACCAGTGGTCGGTCGACTTCCATGCCCCGGTCCACCGGAGCCGGCCGTCCGGCAGTTCGCCGCAGAGCCGGTAGGCCGACGCCGAGCAGGACCAATAGGCCCGGTATGTCAGACCAGTAGGCCAAGCACGACACGTACACGATCCCGACCGACCATAAGGACGCGACCGCGTGACCGCAGACGCTCGAAGCCCGTTCCTCTCGCTCCACCTCCTGGAGACGCTCGTCGCCGTGCTCCCGGTCAGGGACGAGAACGGTCAGCCCAAGTCCCTCGTGTACGGCGGGTTCGAACGGCACATGATCACCAGCCAGGCCCGGCGACGCGCCGAGCGCGTCTACGCCCGCAACCGGGCCAATGCCGGCATCGGCGCCCTCAAGGGCCGGAGCATGGGCACCCGGACAAGGGAGTGGGCACTCCTCGCGGCGGCCGAACTGTCGTCCGGGAACGGCTGGGAGAAGGAGGAGGCCCTGATCACGGCGCGCGCGGTGATCGAGGCGAGCGGCTTGAAGTTCGGCGACCCGGCCAAGAAGACGGTGGCCAATCTGACCAAGGTGCTGGTCTTCGCGCCCGCCGACGCAGGCACCAGGATCGCCCGGCACATCGCCGAGAACGCCGACGAGATCCGGCCGTGGCGCGACAGCTACCTCGCCGGCCAGCAGAAGGCCTCGAAGAAACCCCGCCGCGGTGCGGCGAAGAACGCTGAGGAGCAGGAGAACGACGACGCGCAGGCAGCCACGGAGTCCGGTACCACAGGCCTCCCCCCTCTCCCCAAGAGCACGCGCAACGCCGTTCTGCTCGCCATCGCGCCCCGTGACGCTGTGGACATCGCCCTCTACGGGCGCTTCCTCGCCGAAATCGCCGACTCGCCCAATGTCGACGGGGCGGTGCAGACCGGCCATGCCTTCACCGTGCACGCCGCAGAGCAGATCGAGGACTTCTACGCGGCGGCCGACGACGCGAAGCTCGACCGTAAGCGCAACGCCCTCAGCTTCCTCGACACGGCGGACGACGCGGGCGCGGGCATGACCGGGTACCAGTCGCTGATCTCCGGGACCTTCTACCGGCACGCCGTCCTGGACCGCCGACAGCTTCGCGCCAACCTCCAGCAGGCCGGAATGGAGACGGAGGAAGCGGAGGAAGCGGCGACCGCCGCCGAGGCGGAGTTCGTCAACGCCTTCGTCGAGGCCGTCCCGGAGGCGAAGAAGAACTCCACCGCCTCCACCGGCTCGCTGCCGGCACTCGTGCTCGCCTTCGAGGGCGAGCGCCCGTACAACTACGCTGCCGCCTTCCAGAACCCCGTGGACGAGAACCCCGAGAGCAGCGGCGGCGAGGGCCCGGCCGGCCAGGCGGCGGTCCGCCGTCTGATGCGGCACCACCTCTTCGTCAGCAAGCGCCGCGGCGACCTGCGGTCCGCGCGCGTCCTCACCTACGCACCGGAGATCGCGGACCTCCTGGAGACGGTCGACCCCACCGGGGCCGTGGACGTCGTGGACTCCATCGAGGACCTCACGCCGTGACCGACGCCCCTGCCACGACCGGTCCTACTGCCAGGACCGGCTCCACCGCGACGACCGATGCACCGCAGCACGTTCTGCTCATCAGGTTGGCCGGGCCGCTGCAGTCCTGGGGCATCAAAGGCCGGTTCGCCCAGCGCGACACCCACACCCGGCCCACCAAGTCCGGAGTGATCGGCCTCTGTGCGGCAGCCCTCGGCCTTGACCGGGAGGATCCGCTCGACGAACTCGGGTCCGTCCTCTTCGGCGTTCGCGCCGACCGCCCCGGAACGCCCATGCGGGACTACCACACCGTCGGGGGCGGAAGGTATCCCGTCCGCCCCCGCGACCTCGTGACGGACCACCGCCGGGCCTCGGCCCTGGAAGCGCTCGGGGAGCAGAGAGAGGGCACGACCGCATCCTTCGGCAGCCACGCGCTGGCATCCTGGTACGGCGCACCGAAGCGGATCGCGGCGGACCCCCGTTCCGGGGCGCTGGTCGCAGGTGAGGTGAGCCGCCACGCCATGATCACCGAGCGCTGGTACCTGTCCGACGCGGCCTTCCTCGTCGGCCTCCAGCACTCCGACCACGCACTCCTCGAACGGATCGCCCACGCACTGGAGCACCCGGAGCGCCTGCTCTGGCTGGGCCGCAAATCCTGCCCGCCCTCGGGTGACCTCTTCGTCGGCATCGCCCCGGGCATTCTGTCGGAGGTCTTCGAAACCCGGGCGTTGCTCCCGGCAGCCGACGACGGGCAGCCGCCGCCGAACGTCAGCCAGACCCGGTGGGCCTGGATCGAGAGCCCGCACCCGCTGCCGGGCGTCGGGCCGGTCCGCGACCAGCCCGAGAGGTTCCTCGCGAGCGGTCCCGTCCACCGGCAGCGCTGGGAGTCCCGGCACCGCATCACCATCTCCCCGCACGCCACCGAATGGGACATCATCCCGTGAACGCCCTGCGCACAACCGAGCCCGTTCCCGCCAACAAGGCGGCCAGATTCGTCGCCACACACACCCTGATCACGTTGGACGCCAGGCACCCATATACCGCCAAGTCACTGATCGATGCCCAAGACATGCACCGGACCGTCATGAGCGGCTTCCGCGGCTGGGTCGACGACGGAAGCCGGGACGCCCGCGCCCAGATGAAGGTGCTGTCCAGCTGGACCGTCGACCTGAGCACCGCCCGGCTCTCCCTGGTCGTACAGTCCGCCGTCCCCGGCGACTGGAGCGGCCTGCCCCGAGCGGCGCTGGTCGAACCGCCGCACAGTCTGGTGGTGGACCGCACCTTCCGCATCGGGGACCGACTCGACTTCCGCACGGTCGTCAATCCGGTCAGCAGCCGACCGGCCGGGCCGCCGGCCCCCGGAGGCGGCGGGGGTGGAAGGGGTGTACGGGTGCCGCACACCCGCCCGGAACACGTGAAGGCGTGGTTCGCCCGCCGCCTGCAGCCGGTCGGCGAACCGGCGGTGGCCCCGGACGGAGTGGTCCGGCTCGGCGTCGACTCCGACATAGAACGGCTGGCCCTCCGCATCCTGCCGAAGGTCTCCAGCCACGGCCCCCACCGGGGCCTGCTCATCAGCCGGGCCGAGATCCGCGGAACTCTGAGCGTCACGGACCCACAAGCACTCACGGCCGCCCTCACCCACGGCTTCGGCCATGCCCGCGCCTACAGTTGCGGCCTGATCCTGGTCCGATGACTGCCTGATGGTGCTGACCGGGCCGGTCGTGCCCGGTGTCGGAGCGGACAGTCGTCGTTCTGGCCGCCCCTGGAGGTCAGGTACCTCCGGGGCAGGCAGGGTTCCTGCTGGTCAGCCGGGAGGCAGGTCCGCTCATGGTGGCGGGCCCGCCCAGGAGGGCGTGAGCACTGGCTTCCGCGAGGGGTCGAGGGCGACTCGGTCTCGTGGGCGTCTCGGGGTGTGAGCTGCGGTACGTGGCGGTGGCAGTCGCACGCGGTGTGCCGATGCTGTTCAGGTGACGCCACTCGTGGTGGGGTGCCGCGCAGGACGGTAGCCTTCCAAAGTGGTTTCACTTTCAACTATGATGGTGTGGTGACATGCCGGCCGTGAGTGATCCGTTGATCTGCTGATCCGTCAGAGGAGTTCCCGTGAGTGATGTGACCACCGATGTGACCGCTGCCCCGGTGCGGCGGCGGGTGTTCATCGACAAGCAGAGCCCTCAGGCCTACCGGGCGTTGCGGGCGACTGCCGAGGCTGCCGGGGCGGGGGCGGCGGAGGCCGGGTTGGACCGCAGGGTGGTGGAGCTGGTCAATCTGCGGGTGTCCCAGATCAACGGGTGTGCCTACTGCCTCAATGTGCACACCAGGGCCGCTCTTCAGGCCGGCGACACCGCGCAGCGCCTGGGCACGCTGCCGGCGTGGCGCGACACCGAACTGTTCACGCCGCAGGAGCGGGCCGCGCTCGCCCTGGCGGAGGTGACCACCGATCCGTCGGACGCCGTCGCGCAGGAGGCCGCCTACGGTGTCGCCCGCGAGGTCCTGACGGACGACCAGATCTCGGCGGTCATCTGGGTGGCGATCGCCATCAACGCCTTCAACCGCGTGTCGATCCTGAGCAAGCACCCGGTGCGCCCGATCCCGGCGCAGTGACGGTGCCGCGCGGGCTCGCCTCGGTGATCAGGGCGCGGATCGCCGTGGCCACGGGGGCCGGCCGTTCCTGCATGGCGACGTGGCCGACGCCGGGCAGGGTGAGGAGGCGGGCGTCGCGGAAGGCCGCGTAGGCCCGGGGCGCCGTACGGAAGGGGACGAGGGCGTCGTCCCGCCCGTACACGAGCAGGGTGGGGGCGGTGACGCGGCGGGCCAGGTGCCAGGCCGAGGCCTCGCCCCGCCGAAGGGACGCGCGGACCACCGAGCGCACTCCCTCGGCCAGCATGTCCTGCGCGTACGGCAGTTCGGCGCGGCGTCGGCGCTCGCGTGCCTCCACCGACCGTTGCTCGGTGCCGACGAGGGCGGGGTTCGCGTAGATCAGGCGGTAGAGGTCGTCGAGTTGGCGGTCGGGGCTCTGGGCGGCCAGGAGGCGGGCGTGCAGTCGCGGCGCGCCCGGCAGGCCGAGCAGGGCCACCCGTAGGGCCGGGGCGGGCGGGAACGTCGGCAGCACGGGCGAGATGAGGGTCAAGGTGGCGACCAGGTCGGGCCGTTGGGCGGCGAGGCGCAGCGCGATCAGGCCGCCGAGCGAGTTGCCGACCAGGTGTACGCGGCGGTGCCCGTTCCGGTCGGGGTGATGGTCGGGGTGATGGCCGGGGTGACGGTCGCGGTCGCGGTCGAGGTGGCGGTCGAGGTGGCCGGCCACGGCTACGGCCTGGTGTTCGACGGTGACGTCGCCGTCGGGCGGGGGCGCCGACCTTCCGAAGCCCGGGAGGTCGAGGGCCAGGCAGTGCGCCGAGGTCCGCAGCAGGTCGATCAGGTGGGCCCAGTTGTGGGTCCAGCCGCCCAGTCCGTGCAGGAAGACGGCGGTGCCGGCGGCCGGAGCGGGGCTGCGGACGTACTCGGCGGCGAGGGGGTGGTGCATGGAGGTCCGTTTCTTCGGGGTGGGTCCGCACTCTCCTGCCGACCTGCTCAGCGGCGCAGGGGTGGCCCGGCCGTCTCGGTGCGGGCGAGCCGGTAGTGCTCGACGAGGAGGTCGCCGACCGTCTCCCAGCTGCGCTGCGTCGCCGCGGCACGCCCCGCCCGCCCGAACGCCGCCCGCAGTTCGTCGTTGCGGGCGAGACGTTCGACGGCCTCCCGGAACCCGTCCGCCGCGCCGGGCGGGACGAGGAATCCGGTGTGGCCCGGGCGGACGAGGTCGAGCGGCCCGCCGGCCGCCGGGGCGACGACGGGCAGCCCGCTCGCCATGGCCTCCTGGAGGGTCTGGCCGAAGGTCTCGAACGGCCCCGCGTGGACGAAGGCGTCGAACGAGGCGTAGAGCCGGGCGAGTTCGTGTCCGGACCGGAGCCCCAGGAAGACCGCGTCCGGGAGCACGGTTTCCAGCCGGGCGCGGCACGGGCCGTCTCCGACGACCACCAGCCGGACCCCCGGGATGCGGGACACCTCCGCCAGCCGGTCGACGTGCTTCTCCGGCGCCAGGCGTCCGACGTACCCGACCAGGACGTCTCCGGGGCGGCCGAGGCGCCGGCGCAGGGTCTCGTCACGGTGGTGGGGGTGGAACCGGGTGCAGTCGACGCCGCGCGGCCACAGGTGGACCCGGGGGATGCCGTGCGCCAGCAGGGCGCGCAGCGAAGCCTGCGACGGTGCCAGCGTCCGGGCTGCCAAGGAGTGCACCCGTCGCAGCCGCCACCAGGCCAGCCGGGGCCCGGCCGCGCCCAGCGCCGGCAGGTACGTCCTGGCGTAGGCGGCCAGATCGGTCTGGTAGACCGCCACGGACGGGACCCCTGCCCGGTCGGCCGCCGCGGCGCCGACCGCCCCGAGCGCGAACGGGCTGGCCAGGTGGACCACGTGCGGGCGGTGCCGCTCGATGGCGTCGGCCACCCCGCGCCCCGGGAGCGCGACCCGCACCTCCGGGTAGCCGGGCAGTGGCACCGACGGGACGCGGACCACCTCGTAGCCGTACGCCTGCTCTCGGCGCAGGTCGCGGTGCAGGTCGCGGTGCAGGTCGCCTGCGTGCCGTCGCGCGGCCCGCGCGGCTGGTGCCCGCACGGCGGGTGCCACCACCACCGGGGTGTGGCCCCGGGCGAGGAGGTGTTCGGCGGTCCGGAGGACGCTGTGGGCGACACCGTTGAGCTGCGGGGCGAAGGACTCGGTGACGATCAGGACGCGGAGCCGTTCGCCGCCGGGGGCCGGGCCGTCCGCGGTGCGCGCCGCCGGCCCGGACAGGACTCCGCTCACCGTGCCGCCGCCTCCGCTTCGGGCGCGGCCTGCGGCTCCGGGGCGGTTGGCCGGGTCGGCTCCGGGGCGGTCGGCCGGGTCAGCCCCGGGTCGGTCGGTCGGGTCGGCGGGGCCGACTGCGCCGGGTCGGCGGGGAGGGAGCGGCCGATGGCCCGCAGGTCCCGCAGGATCTCCCGGAAGCAGGCGATCAGGCCCGCCTCGCTGTACGGCACGCCGACCTGGGCGCAGTAGTCGCGCACGATGCGCGAGGCGGGGCGCAGCGCCGCGACCGGCATGGCCGGGAAGAGGTGGTGCTCGATCTGGTAGCCGAGGCCGCCGAAGAGGAAGTGGACGAACCGGCCGGCCCGCAGGTTGCGCGACGGCAGCACCTGCCGGCGGAGGAAGTCGGCACGCTCCGCGTCCGGGCCGGTCATCGGCATGCCCTTGTGGTTGGGGGCGAAGATGCACCCCAGGTACACGCCGAGGACCGCCCCGAACAGCACGGCGAAGGCCAGCGCCTGGAGCGGCGCGAGGACGACGGCCAGCAGGGCCGCCGCCAGGGCGTAGTGCAGCGCGGCGAGCGTGCGTTCCAGGGCCGGGTACCGGACGGTGCCGCGGGTCAGGGTCAGGCAGGTGGCGACGAGCAGCCCGAGTGCCTGGAGGGACAGCAGCGGGAAGAACAGCTCCGCCTGGTACCTGGCCGCGATCCGCCTCAATCCCCTTGTGTGGCCTGCCTGTTCGGTGGTCCGGGCGAAGAGGAGGGAGTCCGCGGCCGGGTCGTGGCCCTCACGGTTCGGGTGCGCGTGGTGCCGGTTGTGGTCGCTCACCCACCACCCGTAGCTCATGCCGACCACCAGGTTGCCCAGCACGATGCCCGCCAGGTCGGTCGCCCGCCGGCCGGCGAACACCGCGTGGTGGGCGACGTCGTGCCCGAGCAGCGCCAACTGGCCGATCACAAAAGCGAACAGGGGCGCGAGGCACAGCTGCCACCAGCTCGCGCCGAGCACGACGAACCAGGCCAGGAGCAGTGCCAGGGCGGCGAACAGCGCGGCGCTCCGGCCCGCGTAGTACAGGGGACGCCGGCGCAGCAGACCGGCGTCGGAGACGCGCCGGTGCAGTTCGGCGAAGTCGCCGCGCCGGGTGGTCCCGGTGGGCGGGGTGTCCTGAACGGTCATGCCACCATTCCGGTCTCGGGTCGCTCCGGTCGCTCCGGCCGGCCGTGGCAGCCGCACCGCGAGGCCCCGGGCAGGGTGGCGTCAGCCTTCCGCATCCGGACCGCCGTTGTCGCGGCGCTGCGCCGTGTCGCGGCCGGAGGCGGCCCGATCGGGTGGCGGCGGGCCCGGCTGCTCCGCTGTGCGTCCGATCGCCGATCGCCCGTTCGGTTTTCGCACGGTTCGGTGTGGTTGAGCAGAGCCGGGGGAGGGCGCCCCGGCGAGGAGGATGCGCGCTTGCCCCGGAACGATCATTTCGGGGAGGCGGCCTGCACCGATCAGTCGAATGGGTGATCGGTGCCTGTGGAATCTCCGGGGCCCCCGATCACTCCTGGCGACCTCATGTGTTGCGGACCGTGACCGGGTGGGTGAGGGTCGCGCTGGGGAATCCGTACGGCGCCGACGGCTTGCGGCCGCCGCTGACCTGTCAGGAGCAACGGATGTCGCACGTCTCCCGGCGCCGCGCCATGTGCGCGCTGCCGCTCGCCTGTCTCGCCCTCGCCGGCCTGCCCGCCGGAGAAGTCCCGGCCGTCGCGAAACCGGCGGCCTCGGCCCTCGCGGGGCCGGCGGTGCCAGCCGCAGCGGCCCAGCCCCGTTACGGCCAGACGCCCGGTTCGTACTCCTACTGGACAATCGCCGGCGACACCGTCCTCACCGAGGTCACCTTCCGCAACACGGTGGTGACCACCCCCGGCGACGGCGACGTCTTCTGGTCGAGCCAGTTCAACTTCGACGGGAACCTCTCCTACATCGGCTTCCAGGACAAGCAGCAGAACGACGGCCTGTTCAACTGGTCCACCTGGGCCGACACCGAGCTCCAGTTCGCCGACGGCACCCAGGGCTCGCACTGCTGGAACAGCACCGGCGAGGGCCAGCACCTCCAGTGCGCCAACAGCACCGTCAACCAGGGCCGCCCGGTCACCGGCCACACGTACGCCTTCCAGGTCCGGATCGACCCCGCCACCCACTGGGTGACGGCCACCGTCACCGACGAGACCGCCGGCACCTCCTTCGTCCTCGGCTCGGTCCTGCTCCCCAAGTCGCAGCAGATCAAGCACGACTGGAACAGCTGGGTGGAGTACTTCGACTGGAACAGGCCCGCCTACGCCTGCAACGACAACGCGTACTCCGAGAACCGCTGGGGCCCGATGACCGGCAACGGCGGCACCCTCACCGCCACCAACACCGGCACCTCGACCAGCGGCGCCTGCGACGACATGATCCGCCAGCGGAAGCAGCCCGACGGCACCCTGCTCACCGAACTCGGCCTCGGCCAGTCCGCCCGCTGGCCGCTCCGGTTCGCCAACGGCGCCTGCCTCGACCGCGGCGGCGCCAACGGCGCCATCAGCTACCGCTGCGCCACCACGCCCAACGCCAACCAGCTCTTCGTCTTCGCCCGCGACGGCAGCCTGCACACCGCCCAGGGCAACGAGTGCCTGGCCGCACCCGCGGCCGTCGGCGGCCAGGTGGTGCGCGCCGCCTGCGACGGTTCCGCGGCCCAGCGGTGGAGCTACGACGGTGCTCGCCAGGCCGTGGTCAACCCCGCCGGCTGGGCGCTCACCTCCAGCACCGCGGGGCGCAACAGCGACCCGGTGACCGCGCGGCCCGCCGACGGCAGCCCTGAGCAGACCCTCACGGCGGTCGTGCGGACGGATGCCTAGCTGTTCTGTCCCGTGAGGTCGGGGGTTACGCGCAGGTGGCGGCTCACGTCGCCGACCAGGGTGAGGCGGACCCGGCGCTCCGCGAACTGCCAACGGCCGCCCCGGAGTTCGAAGCGGTCGTGGTAGCGGCCGGCGGCGATGGGCTGCAAGGGGAAGTCGGCCCGGCCGACTTCCCACTCCGGTGCACCGGCCCGGTTCGGTGCCGTCCGGTGCGGTGGAGTCCCGTCCGGTGCGGTGCGGTGCGGTGCGGTGTGAGGCGCGGCTCGGCCCGAACTACGTCGGATGACGGACGCGGGCGCCCGGGGTCGCCACTAACCTGCTCTGACGCAACGTCATGCACCAGGCGGCGATGGGAGAACCGATGAGTGAGCAGGAAAACCGCAAGAACATCGTCCTCGTCCACGGCGGGTTCGTGGACGGCTCCGGATGGCAGGGGGTGTATCAGCGGCTGACCGGGGCCGGGTTCCGGGTGAGCATCGTGCAGAACCCGACGCTGTCGCTGGAGGGCGACGTCGCCGCCGTCCACCACGTCCTCGACGGCCTCGACGGGTCGGCCGTCCTGGTCGGCCACTCCTACGGCGGCGCCGTGATCACGGAGGCGGGCAACCACCCGAAGGTGACGGGCCTCGTCTACATCGCCGCGTTCGCCCCCGACAAGAGCGAGTCGGTGGGCAGCCTGATCGCCGACCCGGCGCCCGGCGCCCCGGTGCCGCCGATCCTGCCGCCCAGGGACGGCTTCCTCTTCCTCGACCGGGACGAGTTCGCCGCCTCGTTCGCCGCCGACGTCCCCGCCGAACTGGCCGCCTTCATGGCCGACTCCCAGGTCCCCTGGGGCGTCGACGCCCTCAACGGCGCCGTCTCCCAGCCCGCCTGGCGCACCAAGCCGAGCTGGTACCTGGTGGCGGCCGACGACCGGATGATCCCGCCGCCCGCCCAGCACGCCATGGCGGAGCGGGCCGGCGCCCGCACCTCCGCGGTGTCCGGCAGCCACGCCGTCTACGTCTCCCGCCCGGACGCGGTGGCCGACTTCATCCGGCAGGCCGCCGACAGCTGACGGCGCGGCCGCCCGATCCGGACCACCCGACGCGCGGGCGGCGAACAGGCCGTCGGCCGCCCGCGCCCGTCCCTGGTTCCGGCCGAGGCCCAGGCCCAGGCCGAGGCCGAGGCCGCTGCCGTTACGGTCGTCGCCGTGGGCGGATCCGGATAATCGCTGGTCACGCCGTCCGTGGCGGGCTAGCCTCGCTGCTCGTGACTGACTGGTACAAGATCTACTCCGACGCATGTGCGGTGCCCCCGGGCGGCGATCTGGACGAGCTCACCGCAGAACTGGCGGAGTGCCTGCGGGATCCGGACCCGGAGGTGCGCGACGGCTACCCGTACGTCGTGTTGCGGACCTGGATCGAGCGTGACGTCATCGACGGCGCCCGCCGGGTCCGCCTGGGCGATGACATGGCGGCCCGCTTCGCCGCCGGTTCGCCGATTCAGGCCCGCACGTTCGCGCCGCTGGTCCTGGACATGATCGTCAGCCGCGGGGACCTCCGCCAGGAATGGCTGGACGCGTTCACCCGCTGGTACCCCGCAGAGAGCGACCTGCGCGGACACGACGCGCAGCTGGGCTGGCTGCACGCCGTGGCGCACGGCGCCGACTTGCTCGGTGCCCTCGGCCGCCACCGCGATGTCGAGCCGGTCGAGATGCTGGACCTCGCGACCGCGCGGCTCCTCGCGCCCACCGACTACCTGTACGCCGAACGGGAGGACGACCGGCTCGCCCGCGCGATCGCGCTGACTCTCACCAACCCGAAGCTCACCGCGGACCAGTCCGTCGCCTGGCTCGACGACATCGGCGCCGACTTCCGGGCCGTGGCCCGGGGCACCACCCCGACATACGTGTCCAACGCGCTGCGCACCCTGCGGATGCTCTACCTCCTCACCGACCTCGGTGTCCCGCCGCAGCCGGGGCAGCCGCCTCGGCAGGTCCCGCATCGCGACGCGGTCAAGCGGCGACTCGTCGAAGTGCTGGCGGACGACGCGAAGTCCATCGGCTGACAGCCCGACGCCCCATGCCCCACGTGGCGAGCCGTCCGGGCCTCCTCGCCGTCGCCCGCGGTGCCCTCGTCCCGCTACCGGATCGTCTTCTCGACGATCGCGTGGTCGGGGAAGAGGCCGCTGCGGGCTCCGTTCCAGTTGATGTCGATGCTGAACTCGTTGACGGTGGCGTTGATCGCGGGGGTGTCCGTCGCCGGCGCCAGGGCGCCGGCGGGCTGGTGCCACCCGTCCCAGGTGTCACCGCCGGTGGAGGAGGTGTTGATCCAGACGTAGCCGTCGGCCCCGATGCAGGCGAGCATCTGTCGGCGCTGGTTGGCGTACTGGGGGTCGCCCGGGGCGACGGTGTAGTCCTGGTACCCCATCCGCGCGGCCGACACCCCGGAGATGCACACGGCCCCGCCCGGCACCTGGCTCGCGGCTCCGGTCGCCCCGGTGGCGGGGTTGCGCCAGATCTGCCAGACGTGGTTGTCGGTCCCGACCAGGTAGATGTGCTCCATCTCGCCGCCCGCCGCCTCGTTCCAGGCCATGATCGGGCTCGGTCGCCGGGTGCCCGTCGTGCCGCTTCCCTGCGGCCCCACGTGCCACTGGCTGTTGGGGAAGCTGATCGCGGTCTGCGAGCGGGTGCCGTCCGGGCGGGTGTGCACGCTGGTGATCCGGTAGAGGCCGTTGACGTCCGCCCAGTCGAAGAGCACGGTGCTGCCCAGGCTCTCCAGGGAGATGCCGCCCCAGGCGGCGGCGTCGCCCTCGATGCGGTGCCACGGTTCCCACTGGTTCGCGGACGGGTTCTGTACGGCGGTCCAGTAGATCTGGTTGTCCACCCCTTGGTGGGCGACCATGACACGGTCCTGCCACTGCACGATGGCGGGGGAGTAGTAGCTCTGGGTCTGGAAGCCGCCCAGCGGCTGCCAGGCACCGTTGTTGAACCGGAACCAGATGCCGTTGTCGAGGCCCCTGGTGACGTCGTAGGTGTTGCCGTTGACCGTCACCGTCTTCATGTAGGACAGGCTGCTGACTCCGACGCCCCGCCAGTCCAGTTCCACCGCCCCGGCGGGGGCCGGGGCGGCCAGGAGCAGGACGCCTCCGGTCAGCGCGGCCGCGATCACGGTCCTGACCCGGCCCGACCCGATCCCGACCCCGATCCGGCGCAACGCCGTCGTCCGTCGCAGCTGGTGCGCAGTTGTCCGGTGCACTTCGGGCTTCCTTTCGCTGAGGATCCCTCGGCCCCCTCCCCAGGCGAACGTGCCGGGGTGGCCACCGGGGATTCCGCGGACTCGACCTTCTGGCCGTGCAGGAACCGTAGTTGCCGTGCGGTTCCGCAGTGTGCTCTGCGCGCACTCGTCGTTGACGGTCAACGCCGCAGTGGCCGAACCGGCCGCCGACGCGGCGGCTCACCCTGAGTTCGGCGAAGCGGTCGAGGGCGATCGGGCGGGGCTGATCGGTGGACCGTCGGCAGGCCGTCGGCGGGCTGCTGGCGGGCTGCTGGCACTGGAGTTGGGGCTGCCGGAAAATTTTTCTTCCGGGACCGATGAGTTCGGGCGGTGGTGGCGGTCATACCTGGGAAAGCAACGACAGCCGACCGGGGAGACCTGAGATGTCCAGCACCGCTACCGCCACTACCACTTCCACCAGCACCACCACCACGGCCGCGAGTTCCAGCAAGGCCGTGATCCGGGTGGTCTGGACGCTGCGGATCCTGCTCGCGCTCTTCTTCGCCTTGGCCAGCGCGCTGCCCAAGCTGCTCGCGATCCCCGCCGCCACGACCGTCTTCGACGCCATGGGTGTGGGCCACTGGTTCATGTACCTGACCGGGCTGGTGGAACTGGCCGGAGCGGTCGGCCTGCTGGTCCGCCGGCTGGCCGGGCCGGCAGCCACGGCGCTGATCGTCTTCCTGGTGTTCGCGTTCGTCACCCAGCTCACCGCGATGCACGGTGAGAACGCCGGGACCCCGTTCATCTTCATGGTGCCGCTGGCCGTCATCGCCTGGAACCGGCGCGCCGAGACCGCCGAGCTGCTCGGCCGCCGGCGCTGACCGGGTGCTTGCGGGGTCTTGGCCGCACTTTGTGCCGGCCGTCGGCGGGAGGATTTGAATATGATCCGGCCGCTGGCGTCAACGCGCTTGGTGTGTCAGGTAGTTGTGGTACGTTCCGTGGCCTAACCACAAATAGGTGACCCCGGCAGCGCGGCAACGCTCCGGGGTCCGGCAACAGGAGACAGACCTCCCGATGCGTGTCCATCGTAGCGCCCACGTGCGCGATTTCACCGTGCTGCCCAACACCATGCTGCAGTACCGGCGGCTGTCCTACACCGCTCGCGGTCTGCTCGCGGACCTCCTCTCCCGCCCGGACGGCTGGCGCGAGGACGGCCGGCACATGGCCGACACCAGCCCCCAGGGGCGCGGCGCCATCCGCAAGGCGCTCAAGGAACTGACCGAGGCGGGCTTCTACCGGGTCGAGAAGATCCGCATGCCCGACGGCACGATCATCACCGAGACCCACGTCTACGACACCCCGCAGCTGATGCCGCCGGGTACCACCCGCCCGGCGCCCGGTGAAGCGACCACCGGCGGCGCTGACGCCCTGGTAAAGAACCCGGCGAAAGAACCCACCCACCCCTCCCAGCAGCCCGGAGAACGCGTTACCACCCCGGGGACGGAAGGGAGGGAGGGGGACTCCGAAGACGACGCGCCGGACGAACAACTCCGCGACGCGGTCTCCACCCTGTTCCGGGTCATCCGCCCCGAACCACGCCTGCACCTGGGCGAGGCCGAAGCACGTGAACTCGCACCCCTGGTCG
The DNA here is from genome assembly GCF_042882025.1 of Kitasatospora sp. NPDC058243. Lineage (NCBI taxonomy): Bacteria > Bacillati > Actinomycetota > Actinomycetes > Kitasatosporales > Streptomycetaceae > Kitasatospora > Kitasatospora sp. NPDC058243. Next base: position 62,174 of record NZ_JBHVWW010000015.1, on the reverse strand, counting down.
CCCAATGGCTCGAACGCGGCAGCACACCCACCGACCTCACCCAGGCCCTGCTGCCGGGTCTGCCCACCCCGATGCACTCGGCAACCGCCGTACTCCGCTACCGCCTGCAGCACAAGATGCCACCCGACCGGGCCGCTGTACAGCCCGCAGCGGCCTGCTACGCCGAGTGCGCCCAGTGCCACGACCCCGTCCCTCAACCCGGCATCTGCCGCGCGTGTGCGGGCCTCGTCAGCCGTCCTGCGGGCGACAGCCGCACGACGGGAATCGCCTCCGCAGGAGCAGCGCGGGTCCGGGCCTCGCTCGCTGCCGCCAGAGCCGCCGCATGGGCACCGGCCGCCGTCGCGGCCAGGTGAAACGCCGGCCGGTTCCGGACGGGGTGGAACCGGTATTCGGGCCGTGCGGGCCGGGCACTCGTCGGGCGACTTCTGGGCTGGCATCCGGGTGAAATGGGGCGGAGTCGCCTGGCGCGAATGGAAGCCGGGTTCGACGCTGCCAGAATGCAATTTCCCTGAAGGCCACCTGCACAGGCGGTGCCGCCGGACAGCTGGAGCAGAACATGCGAATCATTCGACCACGCAACAGCCCGGAAGAAGCGGCCGGTGGAGGTGCGGCGCGTTTTCCGTGGACGCTGATGTACCACTCGGTGGCGTCAACGAGTGAGGATCCCTATCTGATTACCGTCGACCCTGCGCGATTTCGCCGCCAGCTGCGCTGGCTGTCCGCCCGCGGGCTGCGCGGGGTGTCGGTCGGCGCCCTGATGCGCTCGCACCGGGGCGGCAGCGCGGCGGGCATGGTCGGGCTGAGTTTCGACGACGGATACCGCGACTTCGTGGAGGAGGCCATGCCCGCGCTGGCGGAGTACGGGTTCACGGCGACGGTCTACGTGGTGGCCGACCGGCTGGGCGGATACAACGACTGGGACCGGCAGGGCCCGCGCAAGCCGCTGATGACGGCGTGCCAGGTCCACGAGGCCGCCGCCGCCGGGCTGGAGATCGGCTCGCACGGGCTGACGCACCGGCGGCTGGCGGGCCTGGGCGCGCGGGAGCTGGCGGCCCAGGTCGCCGACAGCCGCCGCGTGCTGGAGGACCTCACGGGGCAGGAGGTCGAGGGATTCTGCTACCCCTACGGTTCGCTCGACGCCGCCGCGGTGGAGGCGGTGGCACAAGCCGGCTACGGGTACGGGTGCGCGGTCAGCCCCGGGGTCCACAGCGGGGTGTACGCGCTTCCCCGCTGCTACGTCGGTGACCGGGACGGGCCGCTGCACCTGGCGGCGAAGCTGGTGCGCGACCGCTGGCGGCGCTGACGGCCGGCGGCGCCGACGGCCGGCGCTGACGGTCGACGAGGACCTGCCGGAGACGAAAACCTGCCGGGCACCGCGGAGCGCGGTGCCCGGCAGGTCGGCGGGCGGTGGGTGGTGGGTGGTGGCGGGAGGTCAGTGGGTGGTGGTGGCGGGTTCCAGATGCAGCCAGGACTCGTGCCACAGCAGGGCGCAGCGGCGGTCGCAGCCGGTGGCGAGCGGTTCGCCGCCGCAGCGCAGGCCGTTGAGGATGAACCAGCGGCCCTTGGTGGGGTGCTGCCACCAGGCGAGGGACCGGTGGCGCAGTTCGGTGGCGCTGTGGCGGGTGTCGGCGTGGAGCTCCATGCCCGGCTGGAAGGGGACGCCGTCCAGTCGCCCGTCGGGGTCGAGGGTGGCGCGGATCTCCGGGAGGCTGCGCACGGTCGCCCAGAGGACGGCGGGCCGGGCGGCGGGGACCGGCGCGGGGGCGGGCTCCAGCCATTCGTCGCGGAACAGCAGGGCGCAGTCCAGTCCGCAGCCCTGGGCCCCGTCGGCGCCGTGGCAGGTGGCGCCGGCCAGGGCGACGGTGCCGGACAGGCGCCGCACCCGGTAGTGGTCGTCGATCATGCGGCGCACGATGCGTTCGACCTGGTAGACGCCGCCGCAGAACGACCACTGGCTGCGGGTGAACCACAGGCCGCGATGGCGGTCCTTGGCGTCGAGGGTGGCGCGCACCGTGGCCTCGTCCTTCACCCGGACCCAGTCCCCCTCGGTGAAGCGGGAGGGCCGGCCGGGCGTCGGGACGGCGGCGCGGCGCTCACGCAGGCCTTCGCGGACGATCCGCGCGCGGCGCACGACACCGAGCGGGGGAAGGTCGCGCAGGGGGAGGCTCTTGTACTGGCACCGGTTCGCAGCGGTTCCACAACGCAGCTCCGTGGTACGGGTGAACCATGATTCCTCGACGGCCATCAGTGAAATCCCATCGGGTCGGAGATATCGGCACAGGCTAGCGCACCGTGACTTTTCCGCGCTGGCCCGCCGGACCCTGTCGACACCATGTCGAGAGAAATAGCACTAGACGCATTAAGAGCCTTCTGGAGTGAAAGATCCGCGTCGCCGGGGAATCCCCGTTCATGCTCGTGTAATGTTTCCCTCGTTGCCGCGGTGGAGTGGCTGAGTGGCGAGGCGACGGCTTGCAGGGCCGTTTAGATGGGTTCGATTCCTATCTCCACCTTTTCTTTTCGGCGATTTCGCCCGTATTCCTGGCCTGGGAATTGTCCGGGTTCGCGCCCTGATTCGTGCTGAGGGTGAAGACCGACCCGGACGGGCGTGACTCCGGGTCAGTTGGTCACGTCGGCGGCTTCCTGGTTCGGCGGCGGGTCAGTCCTCGGCCGGGACCTCGACGGCTGCGCGGATGTCCCGGGCGCGGTCGGCCAGTTCCTGTGGGGAGCTCTCGCCGGTGCTGTCGACGACGATGCCGACCGTGCTGCCGTCCGCCCACACGCAGGTGGTCTCGGACGTGGACGGGTAGGTGAGCACCGCACACTCGAACGCGCCGCCGAGGGGGCCTGTCGGGTAGTCCTGCCGTTCCGTCACCGTGTCGTTGAACACGTCCGAGGCCGCCAGCCGTCCGAAGTACTTGTTCAGTTCCCGCTGGGGCTCCGCGAAGCTCCCGGTCAGTCCGACCAGCAGCAGCGTGGTCTTGGACGATCCGGTCGTGCCGTAACCGCCCACCGTCAGCTCCCGGTACGGGCTCAGCGCCCTGATCCGCTGCTGGTAGCTGGAGCGTGCCGTCTGGACCGAACCGTCGTCCGGCAGATGAACCTGGTCCCCGATCCGGTCTTGCAGCGCGATCCGGTGCCGCGGCGGGGCGCCGGCGCCTGTCACGGCGGCCACCACCAGTGCGGCCAGGAGGCCCACGGCCAGCGTCGCCGCCACTACGGCCTTGAGGGACAGCCTGCGGTACCAGGGCAGCGGGGCCACCGGCTCCAGGGTGTTTGCCCAGATCGCCTGGAGGCCGTGGGGCTTCTCGGCGGGCCGGTCGGTCGTCTGGTCGGCCGTCTGGTCGGTGGTCTGGCCGGTTTTCTGGCCGGTCACGTCGTCTCGTTCGTGGAGTTCGTGGAGTTGGTGGAGCAGGGGTGGTCAGGTCCTGGGGGCCGGGTGGAGCCAGTGCGGTCCTGTGGTCCAGCCCAGGAGGCGGCGGCCGGCGTCCGCGTCCGCGGCGCCGCCGCGGGCGGCCTGGCGCAGGCCGGCCAGGGCGGGGGCGAGACGGGCCGCGACGTGGGCGGGGTGGCGGGCGGCCTCCCCGCGCAGTCCGGCGATGACCCGGGCCTGCGCGGCGGGTTCGCACAGGGAGAGGTGGAACACCAGGTGGCGCCACGCGTACGCCGCGTCCTTGATGGTGGACAGCGGCCGCGGGTTGTCGTGGATCCGGGCCGTCGCGTGGCACACGGTGGTGAAGCTGCGCCAGGCCAGGTCGTCCCAGCCCGGCTCGGGGCTGATGCCGACCCGGGTGACCAGGGTGGCCAGGTTGTGCGTGGTGAGGATCTGGGCCTGCTCGATGATCTTCCCGTTGGATGCGACCGACCATCCTCCGGACACCTCGGCGCGCTGCGCGCACAGCTCGGTGAACCCGGGGGAGGAACGGGGGCGTCGGCCGCGCGCCGGGGCCTTGCCTGCCTTGCCTGCCTTGTTCGCCTTGTTCGCCTTGTATGCCTCGCCCGCCTCGGCGGTCGCGAGGTCGTGGACGGCCGCGTAGTCGATGGCGTAGTAGCGCTCGTACAGCGTGCCGCTGAGCAGTTCCGCGGCGGCCCGGGCCGCCGCCAGGTACTTCGGGGTGAAGGTGCCCGTGAAGATGTCCGCCGCCAGTTCCTCCACGAACGGTGCGTCGAGCTTGGCCTGCCGGGCGAGCACGCCGAGTTCGCGCACCAGCGGGTTCGGCAGGAGCGTGCCGGGGAACGCCTGCACGGCCAGTTCGCCGAGCTGGTGCAGCGCGGTACGCGCGGGTGCACGGCCGTCCTCGCCGACGCGGTGTCCGGCCACCGCCCGTACCCAGGGCAGTTCGTCGACCCGCACCTGCCCGGTGAGGTCGCTCAGGAGCAGCGAGCGGCGGTTGCGGAACGCCCGGTAGTTCGCCGCCATCAGGGTGCGCAGTGTCTCGTCCGGGTAGGACTGGGAACTGGTCACGGCGACGAGCTGCGGGACCAGTTCGGCCAGGACCTCGGCCGAGGGCACCATGCCGCGTTCCACGAGCGTGTCGAGCGGGGCGCTGAGCGCGGCCTCGACCACCTGCCGGATCGCTGCGGGCACCGGGGTGCCTGCGGGGAGGCGGGTGTTGCCGGTGTGTGCTTCGTGCGCCGAGACGTCGGCGACCAGCGGGGCCACGTCGGCCACACCCGTCTCCTGGTGCAGCCCGGAGAGGCGGCGCAGCACCAGCTGGGCGAGGTCGTGGTGCGACGGCTGGGCCGCCTGGACGGCCTGGCGGGTGCGCAGTTCGGTGTGCCGGTCGGAGCCCGGCCGGCCGCGCCGGCGCACCATGGATGCCACCGCGTGCCGCAGCAGTCCGAGGCGGCGCGCGTCCAGCGGCCGGCCGGCGGCGGTCTCCGCCAGGGCGCCGCGCAGGATGCCGAGGTTCTCCTTCGGGTCGCGGTGCTTGGTGCAGCGGGTGTGGGTCGCGGCGAGTTCGTCGTAGCGGCGGAGCAGCATCGCGCTGCGCTCCAGCCAGGCGCTGTCGGGCGTACGCTCCAGCACCCGGCCGGCCTCGGCGGTCTCCAGCCAGTGGGCCAGCAGTTGGTCGCCGAACGGCTGCCAGACGGTGAGCGCCTCGCGCTGCGCTTCCACGGCGGCGTTCGGCCGCCGGCCCGTGAGGGTGGTGACGGCGTCGCCGACCGTGCGCCGGTGCACCGCCTCGGAGTCCGGCGCGGGCAGCGCGGACGGTCGGGGGGTGAAGCGCAGCCGGCCGGCGAACGGCTCCAGGACGTCGACGAGTTCCAGCGCACCGGCCGCGTCCCCGGCCCGCACGAGCCACGCCACCGTCAGCAGCGCCGCCTCCTCCGGCACGGCGGCCTCGTAGCGGCCGCTGTCGAGGAGGTCGTACAGCCGGGACAGGCCGGGCTCGGTGAGGCAGTACGCGAAGAGCGCCCCGCGCTCGGCCGCCACCCCGGCCAGGGCCGCAGCCTCGCGCTCGTACGGCTGGAGCGGGCCCTCGGCGCTCGCGGCGGAGGTGGCGAAGCCGCCCCGTACGACCTCGGGCGTCACCCAGGCGGGCAGTCCGGTCACCGGGGTACGCGAGCCGATGGTCAGCCGGCCGTCGGCGATGCCGGCGAGCACGGCGCGCCAGCGGGCGACCCGGGCCTCGGCGCTGCGCCGGGTCTCGGTGTCGGCGTCGTCATGGGAGTCGGTGTCACCGTCGGCGTGGGCCGGTGAGGCCAGGAACGCCTGGGCCAGGGCCAGTTGGCGCTGCGGGTAGTGCGCGGATGTCCCGGCCCCGGCGGGGCGCTGCTGGTCAGCGTTGTCGTCCATAGCCGACGTGGCAGGTTCCGCCCCTGCGCCCTCCGGGTCCAGAGCCCGGCGCTCTGCTGCTGAGCTACACGTCGATGGGCGCGAGACTATGCGTCCGGTCGGCGGCCGTGCAACGTACTTTCGCTGCCTCCGCCGGGCTCGCGGCGTAGCCTGGCACTTCGGGTGCCTGATGGGGGGAGCCGCCGTGTCGATCGAGTTCGTTCGCCGCCTGGACGGTCTGGTGTACCACTTCCGCGCGGACGGCGTGTTCAACGGCAGGCCGTCGTACAAGCGGGTGGACCTGGACGTGTGGTGCCGGTGGCTGCCGGAGCGGGGCTGGTGCACCGTCGGCGCCGACGGGGTCGCCAACTCCGGGCCGCTGGCGGGGCGGACGGACGACCGGGAGCTGCTCCCTCCGCACGGTCCTTGGCGCAGTTGGAAGGCCGGCAAGTCGTACCTCTACGATCTGCGCCGCGTCGACGATCCGGGCGGTAGCGGTACTGATGGCACTGCTGGCACTGATGGCACTGATGGGACTACTGGCGGTACCGGCGTTACTGCTTGACAGGGTGCGTAATACTGTAACGCGCATCCCAGCAGCTCGGAGCACCACATGCACCCCTTCCTCGACCACCCCGGGCCGCTCGCCTTCGCGCACCGGGGCGGTGACCTCGGCCACCCCGAGAACTCGCTCGCCGCCTTCGCGGCCGCCGTCGCCCTCGGGTACCGCTACCTCGAAACGGACGTGCACGCCACCCGCGACGGCGCGCTGGTGGCCTTTCACGACACCCGCCTCGACCGGGTCACCGACCGCACCGGGGCGGTGGCCGAACTGCCCTGGGACACCGTCAGGCAGGCCCGGATCGGCGGCACCGAGCCCGTGCCGCTGCTGGAGGACCTGCTCGACGCGTTCCCCGGGGCCCGCTTCAACGTCGACGTCAAGGCGGCGGCCGCCGTCGGGCCGCTGGTCGAGACGATCCGCCGGACCGGCGCCTGGGACCGGGTCTGCGTCGGCGGCTTCTCCGACAGCCGCCTCGCCGCCGTCCGCGCCGCCGCGGGCCCCCGGCTGGCCACCTCGCTCGGCCCGCGCGAGGTGGCCCGGCTGCGGCTGCGCTCGCTGGCCGGGCCGCTGCTGCGGGGGCGTGGGGAGCGGGCGCGGTCCGGGGCGCGGTTCGGGGCGCCGTTCGCCGGGGCGCGGTCCGGGGCGCCGTTCGCCGGGGTGTGCGCGCAGGTGCCCGAGCGGCACCGGGGCGTCCGGGTCGTCGACCGGGCCTTCGTACGCGCCGCCCACCGCCTCGGCCTCCAGGTTCACGTCTGGACTGTGGACGATCCCACACGGATCAGGGCTCTCCTCGGCCTCGGTGTGGATGGCATCATGGCCGATCGCATAGACGTCCTGCGGGACGTCCTCGGCGAGCGCGGCTGCTGGAGCGACGGCAGCACCGGCTCCAGCACGGTGATGGGAGCCCCATGACGAGCACCACGGACAACCTGCCGGACCGTCGGCCGGACGATCTTCCGGACGGCCCGCCGGAGCGCGCGGCGGCCGCCGCCGACGACAGCGCCCTGCGCCGGATACGGTTCGGCTGGTACATCAACGACTGGGCCAACGCCGCCTTCTCGGCCACCGTCCTGACGGTGTTCCTCGGGCCGTACCTGACCACCATCGCCAAGAACGCCGCCGACGCGGCCGGCGACGTGCACCCGCTCGGACTGTCGGTGCGCGCCGGGTCGTTCTTCCCGTACACGGTCTCCTTCTCCGTGCTGCTCTCGGTCGCGGCGATGCTGCTGACCGGCACGGTCGCGGACCGCACCGGGCGGCACAAGGAACTGATGTGCGGCTTCGCCTACGTCGGCGCGGTCGCCACGATGGGGATGTTCCTCCTCGACGGCGACCGCTACCTGCTCGGCGGCGCACTGCTGGTGGTCGCCAACATCGCGTACGCGGTGTCGGTCGCGCTCTCCTACGCCTACCTCCCCGGCCTGGCCACCCCCGACGAGCGCGACGCGGTCTCCTCCAAAGGCTGGGCCTACGGCTACGCGGGCGGCGGACTGCTGCTGATCGCCAACCTGGCGCTGTTCCAGGGCCACGACGCGCTCGGCCTGTCCTCCGGCACCGCCGTGCGGATCTGCCTGGCCTCGGCCGGCCTGTGGTGGGCGCTGTTCACGATCGTCCCGATGCTGCGGCTGCCCTCCCGGGCGGGCGCGGCCCCCGGCCGTACCGTCGCCGTGCCCGACCGACCCGCCTCTGCGCCGGACCGGCCCGCCGCCGGCAGCCTGCGCGAACTCGCCCGCACCCTGCGCGGGATGCGCCAATACCCGCTCACACTGCTCTACCTGGGCGCCTTCCTCTGCTACAACGACGGCATCCAGACCGTCGTCTCCCAGGCCTCGCTCTACGGCAGCGAGGAACTCGGCATGGACCAGACCACGTTGGTCGCCGCCGTGCTCCTGGTCCAGATCGTGGCGATCGGCGGCGCGCTGCTCCTCGGCCGGATCGCCCGCCGCTACGGCGCCAAGCGGACCGTCCTCGGATCCCTGGTCGGCTGGGTGGCCACCCTCGCCCTCGGGTACCTGATGCCCGCCCACCAGCCCGTCTGGTTCTTCGCCCTGGCCTGCATGATCGGACTGGTGCTCGGCGGCAGCCAGGCGCTCTCGCGCTCGCTGTTCTCCCACCTCATCCCGGCGGGCCGGGAAGCCGAGTACTTCAGCGTCTACAAGGTCAGTGACCGCGGCACCAGTTGGATGGGCCCGCTGGTCTTCGGCCTCGCCTACCAGATCACCGGCAGCTACCGTTCGGCGATCATCTCGCTGCTGGTCTTCTTCCTCATCGGCTTCGTCCTCCTGCTGAAGGTCCCCGTCCGCCGCGCCATCGAGGCGGTCGGCAACCCCGTCCCCGAACGGCTCTGACGCCCCGGCCGGGGGTGCCTACGGTCGGCTGCCGCTTTTGCCGCCGTCGGGGGTTTACGAGCCGGGGAAGAGTCGGCCGAGGTGGTAGTGCAGGACCGCCACCGCGTCGTCCGCCGTCCGCTGGCCGAGGAGGACGCTCAGGCCCAGGCCGGCGGAGACCGCCAGGAGGACGACGGCCTCCTGGCGGGCGTCCATGCGCGGATCGGTGTCCCCGGCCTGCCGGGCGGCGGTCAACTGGCCGACCAGGAAGTCCTCCATCTCGTTGGGCGCCGTGAGGAACGACTGGCCGGTGAGCGCGGGGTCGGTGATGGAGAGCACCGCGTACTCGGTGTAGACGAGGTGGAAGGTCCGGCTCTCCTCGTCCGTCGGCACGGACTCCAGCAGGACCGCCTCGACGATGTCGCGCGGTGACGCCGCGGGCCCGGCCGCCCTGGCGCGGTCGCGGATCCGTTCCTGGACTCGCTCCTGGACCCGTGCCTGGACCCGCCCTTGGATCCGTTCGCCCATTCGTGCGGCCAGGCGGGTGAGCGCCGCGAGCAGCAGCTGCTCCTTGGTGTCGAAGTAGTACTGCACGAGCCGCACCGAGACACCCGCCTCGATCGCGACGGACCGCATGGTGACGGCGTGCAGCCCGGTGTCCGCCGCCGTGCGCAGCAGGGCGTCGATGATGTGGGCCCGCCGCTCCTCGTGATCCACCAGCTTCGGCATCGGGTTCCCTCCAAACGTTTTTATGGTACAAACATACCATCAAGTGCTGCTGTTTCATGCATTCCGAGCACCGGGAGGGAACATGACCAGGACCAGCGTCGGACACTTCGTCAGCGAGAAAGCCCGAACGAAGTTCCTTGAGGCCTACGACCGTGCGATGGAGCTGTGGCCCGGCCCCCGTCGGGAACTCGATGTCGAAACCAGCTACGGCACCGTCCACGTCCACCACTACGGACCCGACGGACCCGACGGATCCGAAACCGGCGAACCGATCGTGCTGCTGCACGGCCATGCCGGACACCCGTCCAACTGGTACCCGCAGATCGCCGCCCTGGGCGAACACCACCCCGTCTACGCGATCGACACGCTCGACGACCCCGGCCGCAGCGTCCAACGCGCCGTCGCGGCCGGCTCCGAGGAGAACGCGGCCTGGCTCGGCGAGGTCTTCGCCGGCCTCGGACTCGACCGCATCCACCTGGTCGGCCTCTCCTACGGCGGCTGGCTGACCCTCAACCAGGCCATCCACGCACCCGAACGCCTCGCGTCGATCGCACCGATGGACCCCGGCGGCATCGAGAAGGTCCCCGCCCGGTTCTACGCCCACATGATCGGCGGCCTGTTCGGCATGCTCGCCCCGCGGCCGCTGCGCCCCGCGCTGGGACGCCTGCTCGCCAACCCCGCACTCAGCTCGCCGCCCGAGATGATCGCCCCCCTGATGCTCGGCATGCGCAGCTACAAGCCGAACACCCGCCCCGCCGCCAGGCCGTTCACCGACGAGGAACTGAGCTCCATCCGCCTGCCCACCCTCGTCCTGCTGGGCAAGCGCAGCGCCCTGCTCCGCCCGCGCCACGTCCTCCAGCGGGTCACCGCGCTGATCCCGGGAGTCCGGGCCGAGATCGTGCAACGAGCCGGCCACGGCCTCAACCTGGAACGCCCCGACCTGGTCAACGAACACCTGCTGCAGTTCATCACCTCAACCCGGCAGGAGACCCGGAGCTGACGGTCGGCCCCCGCCGCCGGGTGCGCGCACCCAGGGCTCGGCCGAGGCCCGAGAAGGGCCCGGCCGGCGACCCCGACCACCACAGCGTCGGACGCTCATGCCGGTGATGCCGGAGATGCCGTTGAGACGTCAGGCAGTCCTCAAACGATCCAGGAACTCAGGTACACCCGGCACCCGCCGGTAGGGCTTGAACGCGGGCGCGAGTTCACGTACCAGAGTGACGCACCGTTCGGCTCCGATCCGGGTGGCGAGGTCGAGGGACTGGTGGGTGACGGCGAGGGCCTGCTCGACCTCCCGGGCCCGTAGGAGACTGCGGGCCTCGTAGGTGAGGAAGATCCCGCGGGTCTTGTCGCGGGATCGTGGCAGCAGGCTCATGCCCTCGTCGATGCGGGCGTGGGCTTCGCCGGTGCGGCCGAGGTCGAGCATGCACTGGCCGGAGTCGACGGCCAGGTCCGCGGTGCTCATCCACCCGCACCATGCGGGAGCCCGGTCAGGGCTGTCGGTCAGCAGGGCGGTCTCGGCGGCGGCCAGGTCGCGGTGGCAGTCGGCGGCGGAGCCGAGGGCGGCGTGCGCGCGGGCCCGGCGAAGGTGGAGCAGGGACTGCGCGGTGGGGTGCCGAGTGTGGATGAGGGCCTGGCTGAGCGGTTCGATGGCGGCGCCGGGCTGGCTGAGCCAGATCGACTGGTAGGCGAAGTCGGAGAGGATTCCGGCGCCGAGGTCGCGGTCGCGGGAAGCGTGCGCGTTGGCGAGGGCCGCGTTCCAGAGCTTGCCCGCCGCGAAGTGCTGGCCCTGGTCGAACCGGTGCCAGCCGCAGGTGCTCGCCAGGGAGGCGGCCAGTAGGTGCAGTCGCCGGCCGATGGGTTCGGTGTACCGGCCCTGCTCCAGCAGGTCGGTGACCGTCTCCAGCTGGGCATCCATCAGTTTCGCGGTGTGCTGCCGCTGTTCGGTGGGCTGGGCGGTCAGCTTGGCGCTGGTGTCCTCCAGCCAGTCGACCAGTTCGGCGTCGAGCTGCTTGCCGTCCAGTGCGGTGGCGAGCCGGTCGGGTTCGAGCGTGGCCCACTGGGCTGAGAGCCCGGCCAGCGCGAGCGCGCTGAAGGTCATGAAGGTGCGGCGGCGATGGTCCATTGCGGCTCTCAGTGCATCTCGAAGTGCGTGGACGGTGAACGCCGATCCGAGCGGCACCGGCTGCTCCTGGCCGGGCAGCCAGTGCGGCCACTCGAAGGCGTCCAGGTCGCCGATCGAGACGTCGAAGGCTTCGGCGATCAGGAGCTGGGACTCGATGCTCGGCGTCTTGCGCCAGTTCTCCCACTTGCTGACGGCGGCCTTGTCGGTGCCGGAGCGGAGACCCTCGGGCCTGTTCCTGGCGGCGTGGTGGATGCGGGCCGCGAGGTCGGTCTGGGACCAGCCGCGAAGCGCGCGGGCGTACGCGAGGGGGTGCCGGATCTGGTCGTCCACGGGGCCAATCCCATCATCGACGGTGACCGTGAGCCTACTGCCGGCGACAGCGGGACCACCCCGGGACTACGGACAACGTCTGGTTGGTGACTGCGAGTTGAGCTCTACTCGTCATGCATCGACAAGTTCCTTCGCGAAGCGGAAGGAGTCCGCATATGAAACGACGTGCCGCGGTCATCGGCCTCGGACACCAGGCGCTCGAAGACCACCTGCCCGGCCTGCTCGGCTCCAGCAGGGCCGAACTCGTCGCCATCTGCGACAGCAACCCCACCACCCTGCGACAGCGGCAGGAAGCCCTCCAGGTCCCCGGATTCACCCGCACCGGTGAGCTTTTGGACGCCGCGTCCCCGGACTTCGTGGTCGTCGCCGTCCCGCACCACGTCGGCCGGGAGGTTGTCCAGGAGTGTGCCGCCCGCGGCGTCCACGTTCTCAAGGAGAAGCCGTTCGCCACCTCGGTGCGGGAGGCCCGAGAGCTCGCCCAGGTCTGCCGGGCCGGCCAGGTCGAGTTGATGGTCGCCCTCCAGCGGCGCTTCAACCCGATCTACACCAGCGTCGCCGGACTGCTGGACCAGATCGGCACCCCCTTCCTGATCGACGGCCAGTACACCTTCCACACCGACGACCCCGGTGCCGGATGGCGCGGGGACATCCGCCAGGCCGGCGGCGGCTGCATCATCGACATGGGCTACCACCTCATCGACCTGTTGCTGTGGTACTTCGGCCTGCCCAGCCGGATCATCGCCGATTTCTCCACCGCCGCCGTTCCCGGTGGCGGGTACGACGCGGAGGACACCGCCGTCATCCAGCTCGGTTACGACGCCGACCTGTACGGCTCCGTGCTGCTGTCCAGGTGGATGGCCCCGAAGACCGAGCGCCTGTACGTGGTCGGCACCCGCGGCTCGGTGCTGTTGACCAAGGGCCAGGTCCAGCGGTTCGACCTGCACGGCGCGATCGTCGAGGAGCTGACCCGCCCGCACGCGCCCGCTTCGGCCGCGACCGCGCAGATCGACTACTTCTGCCGGGTCCTGGACGGTGAGAGGCCCAACACTTCCGGCGCCGACCAGCACCTGGCGCACGCGGCGTTCATCGCCTCCTGCTACCAGTCCAAGGCAGCGGGGCGCTACATCGACCCGAAGGAGATGCTGTGACCAGCCCTCTCGCCCTGCTCGGCGGCAAGGCCGCCGTCACCGTCGACGGCCCGCACTTCTCCTGGCCGCCGATCGACGACACCACCCGTGCCAAGGTCGGCGCCCAGCTCGACGAGTCGATCTCCATCCCCGGCCGGTCCGGCATCGTCGCCGAGTTGGAGGACGGGCTGCAGGACTACTTCGGCGTCCGGCATGCGGTCACCACCAGCTCCGGCACCGCTGCCCTGCACGCCACCTACTGGGCCGCGAGGATCAAGCCCGGCGACGAGGTCATCGTCCCGGCGTGGACCTTCCACGCCACCGCCTCCCCGCTGTTCCACCTTCGTGCCGTGCCGGTGCTGTGCGAGACCGGTCCGGACGGCAACATCGACCCGAACCGCGTCGAGGAGCTGATCACTCCTCGCACCCGCGCGGTCATGGCCACCCACCTGTGGGGCAAGCCGGCCGACATGACCGAGCTCGTGGCCGTCGCGAACGTCCATGACCTGGCGGTGCTGGAGGACGGGTCCCACGCCCACGGCGCCGGCACCGCCGGGCAGAAGGTCGGCACGTTCGGTCTCGCCTCGGCCTTCTCCCTCAACGGACCCAAGCCGCTGTCCGGCGGTGAGGGCGGGTTCGTTCTCACGGACGACGACGACACCTACCACCGGGTCATCACGTTCGCGCACTACAACAAGCGGGCCAAGACCGAGATCCCGGACGGCCGTCCGCTCGCGCGGTACGCGGTCACCGGGACCGGCCTCAAGCTCCGCATCCACCCCCTCGCCGCCGCCATCGCCCACGACCAGCTCGCCCGCCTCGACGACTACCTCGCCGGCCGGGCGGAGATCGCCCGCCACCTCACCGACCAGCTCGGCCGGATACCCGGCCTGGAGGTCACCGCAATGCCCGACGGAGTGATTCCGTCCTGGTACGGGTTGACGCTCACCTACCGGCCCGAACAGCTCGGCGGCCTGCCGATCGAGCGGTTCCACCAAGCGCTGCTCGCCGAGGGCGCCACCGAGTTCGACCGGCCCGGCTCCACCTGCCCCCTCAACCAGTTGCCGCTGTACCAGCAGCCCAGCACGCTGTTCCCCGGCCACCCGCAGTCCCAGCGCCGGTACAAGGCCGGGGACTTTCCCGTCGCCGAGCGTGCCCACGCGCACATGATCAAGCTTCCGGTCTGGCATCGTGAGCAGGATCTCGAACTGGTCGAGCAGTACGTTCGCGCGGCCATCAAGATCGGCGACCATCACGAGGAGCTGTTGTGACCACCGCCTTCCCCTCTCCCTCTCCCTCCCCGTCTCCTGAGTTCGCGGCCCGGCTCGCGGCCGACGCTGAATCCGCAGGCATCACCGGCTTCGTCGCCGCCGCCGTGATCAACCACGGAGGTCGGGTCCTGCTCGTGCGTCGCAACCCCGGCGACTACCTGGGCGGCCTGTGGGAGGTTCCCTCCGGGACGGTCGAAGAGGGGGAGGGGATTCTGGGCGCCCTGCACCGCGAGACCAGCGAGGAGACTGGTCTGACGATCCATCAGATTATCGGCTACGTCGGCCACTTCGACTACCGGAACAGTCGAGGCGGCACCACTCGCCAGTTCAACTTCGCCGTCACCGTGGAGAAGGCCGAGCCCGTCGTCCTCACCGAGCACGACGCCTACCAGTGGGCCCTACCCGGCGAGTTGCCCGAGGTGAGTGACGCCGTGCGCGAGTTGCTCGCTCGCTGACACGCGCCGCGGAGGTCGCGGAAGGGCTGCCCTCGACTGGGTGGCCCTTCTGCTCGTTTCACGCGGTTGAACAGCGTGTTCGCCGACTCGCCACCCCCGAAATGCGGTGTCGCGTTTCCGCCAGCGCCGGTGTCCCGCTCGCGAGAGAGTCGGCGACGGTTCGTGTTCCTGATCGCGGACCTGCTCGTCTGGCACTTCGCGAAAGGCACAGCGCATGCACGTCGTCCCCGGGCTCAAGATCCTGTACTTCGGAACTCCGGTGGTGCTGATCAGCTCACTCAACGAGGACGGTACGGCGAACCTCGCGCCGATGTCCTCGGTGTGGTGGCTGGGCCAGTCCTGCATGCTCGGTCTCGGCAACAACGGCCAGACCACCGCGAACCTGCTGCGAGAAGGCGAGTGCGTGCTCAACCTGCCCTCGTCGGCGATGGTCGATGCCGTCGACCGGATCGCGCTCACCACCGGGAAGCCGACCGTGGCGGACTACAAGGTGAAGCAGGGCTACCGGTACGAGCCGGACAAGTTCTCGGTCGCACAGCTGACCGAACAGGCGTCGGACCTGGTCCGAGCCCCCAGGGTCGCGGAATGCCCGGTCCAGCTGGAGTGCAAGGTCGTCTCGGCCCACCCCTTCGGCGGTCCCGAGCCGCACGCCACCGCCTTCGAGGTCGAGGTCCTTCGCGCCCATGTCGAGGAGGACCTCGTCATCCCCGGGACGCACTACGTGGACCCGCTCGGCTGGGACCCGCTGATCATGAAGTTCTGCGAGTTCTTCGGCGGGGGAGACAACGTTCACCCGTCGAGGCTCGCCGAGGGCTGGAACATGCCGCACCAGCTCCAGTCGGCGACCGTCTGAACTGCTCTTTTGTTCGTCCTCCTACCAGAGGGTGGCCGGCCCCGAGAGGACCCAGCCGGCGTCGGTGGGCTTGACCCAGAAGCTCAATGACACCTCGATGATCCGCGCGCGGTAGGTGATCTCGACGTAGAAACCGGTGCCTTCGTGGCCCCAGTGGAAGTCCGCGAGATCGAGTTCGCGGAGCCAGGACAAGTCCTGGTCCCACCCGTCGGCAGCAGGGCTGCCGTTTGTCTCGTCCTTGTCCTTGTCCTCATCGGCGTCCTCGTCGGCGTTCGCCTCGACCGAGCCGGCCCATAGTGACTTGAGCACATGCCGGACCGAGGTGTGATCGACGAGTTCCACGGCCTCGGGGATCCGCTCGGTTCGGAGCAGACTGAAGTAGCGACAGACGACTGCTTCGACGTCGGCTTTGGCAGGGCGCTCCGTCCAGATCTTCACCGTGGGATCTTAAGGGAGCGTCGGACGGATCTCGCCCTCAGCACGGGAAGTCGGCCGGTCCGACTTCCCGTGCTGCGAAAGCCCCATGTGCTGCCTGCGCTCCTCCGCGTCGCTTCAGCGCGCCGGCCCGATCCCCTCCGGGAGGGCGGCCACCACGAGGGCGACGGCTTCCTCCGGCGTCTCGGTGCGCGCGAGCAGCTCGCCGTCGTTCCATACCCCGTACAGCCCCTCGTCGTACGGGCAGATGACGTACCCGATCCGGGCCTTCCTCCTCCAGAACTCCTCGACACTGGTGGAGAACCAGAGGTTGAAGTGGCTGTTGACCGGCATCAGCTGCCGGAGCACCGGCTGGGCGTACGCCGCCAGCAGCGCGTGGGCACGCGGGTGCCGGTCGTATGGCGGGTTGTGGACGCGGTCGAGCTTGACGAGCCACGTCAACTCGACGGCACCGAAAGGCTCCCGCTCGTGGGCGAGGGCCCAGGGCCTGAAGCGGATGAACGGGGCGCGCGCCCGGGTCTCCTCAAGCCCCGCGCCGCCCGTCCACGCCGCCGTCGCCGTGACTACCTTCGCCAGGTCCGAGGTCCACCCACAGGCCAGGGGCGCGCGGTAGCCCTGGAGTCTCACCCGGAAGGTCCGCTGCCCCTCGTCGGGCGGACACACCACCACGCGCCGGCCGCTCCCCGCGTCGACGTACTCCGCGAGTCGACCCCACCGCCCGTCCAACTCGGGCAGGGCGAGCCCGAGTTCCTCGGCGGTACGCCCCAGCGCAGCCTGGAGGGCCCCGTCATCGTCCCAGCCACCCTCGCCAAGCCCCGCCTCGAAGTTCATCACCCCAGTCTGCCCACATCACCGCCGCTCGGTGGCCGTTTCTTTCCGATCACCGGATCGTGGGTCCGGTCGTGCTGTCGACTGACGCGCAGTGGGCGCGGAGAGGGCTGTTGGGCCGGAGAAACCTCACCTCAGGGGCATGGGACGGCCTCGCCCGTTGTTGCCATTTGTTCCTGCCGGCCATGTGGGAAGCGTGACAGGCCCGTCAGGTACTCGCGGTAGCTTCCTTACTGATGTCGGCGCTTCAATGCCATGGCGGCAGGGGGTGCTACTGAGGGTGTGATCCAGGCGGTGAGGAATGCTGTGACCTGAATCAGTACAGATATATAGGGAGGTCACAGGTGACAACCCCGCCGTGGTGGGAAGAACTGATCGGCGTCAGCGACGCTCTGGCGGATGCCGACCGTGCCGACGTCGAGAGCTGGCGAGGCCTTTCAGCGGGCACCGTTGAGGAGGACGAGGACGATGTTCCGCCACTGACACTTCGGCTGGGAACTCTCGGGAGGGTCTTCGGTGAACAGTCGGCCGAGTTCACTCCGGAGCAGAGCCGACGGGTACTGCAACTCTTGGAGCGGATTCAGGCGCAGGGCAGTGATGAGGAGAAGGGGGCTGTTGCTACCGGGTTCTTCGAGGCACTGCTGAACACCTGGGACGAGGGGTTCGACCTCGGCTCTGTCTGGGCGGACGTGGGCCCGGAGTGCCGTGCCCACTGCCGTTCCTGGAATGACTTCACGGGCGTCGACACACCTGGCTGGATGCGCTGATTTGTCGCGTGGTCATGCTCGGAGCCAGAGCCGGAGCCGGGTGGCTGCGACGGTAACGGTGTGAAACCCAGCTGCTATCGATACGTCGGCCGAGGCCGTCGATTTGGTCGGTTGGTAGCGCAGACGAGGGTATGTGTGAGGCGGGACTCGGGGGCGGGGTGTGACCAAGGACGAGGGTGTGGGCTGTCGGCCCCCTGGTGAAGGGGGCCGACAGCCTGCGCCAGTTGGCCTGGCCCTACTGGCCGAGGAGTCGGGTCGCGTCCTGGGCGGCGAGGGTGAGGGCCTCGTCGAGGGCTTCGGTGTTACGTCCGCCGGCGTTGGCGATGGGGCCCTTTCCGCCGGCTCCGCCGCCGACGGCGCGGGCGGCGGCGGTGAGGAGTCGGCTGGCCCGGGTGCCGGTGTCGTGGAGGCTGCGGGTGATGGCGGCGGCGAGGAGGGCCTTGCCGTCGTGTTCGGTGCCGAGGATGACGATGGCGTGCTCGCTACCGAGGAGGTCGGCGGTGTTGGTGGCGAGGGTGCGGAGTTCGTCGGGGCCGAGGCCGGTCACCTTCTCGATGACGATCCGGCCGCCGGGGACGGTTCGGGCGGAGGCGGCGAGTTGCTGGGCGCGGGTGCGGAGCTCGGTTTCGCGGAGGCGGGCGAGTTCCTGTTGGGCGGTGGTGAGGGCGTCGAGGCGCTTGCGGAGGGCGTCGGGGGCGTCGTGTGGGCGGGTGCCGAGGAGGGTGGAGAGTTCTTCGAGGAGGCGGCGTTCGGTGTCGTGGTAGGTGAGGGCGTCGCGGCCGGTGAGGGCTTCGATGCGGCGCAGGTTGGAGCCGACGGAGGCTTCGCCGAGGATGCGGACGGGGCCGGCGTTCGAGCCGTGGGGGACGTGGGTGCTGCCGCAGAGTTCGCGGGAGAAGTCGCCGATGTCGACGATGCGGACGTGGTCGCCGTACTTCTCGCCGAACAGGGCGGTGGCTCCGGCGGCCTCGGCTTCGGAGCGGGTGGCGTGCCAGATGCGGACTTCGGGGTCGTCGAGGAGGTGGTCGTTGACGAGGGCCTGGATGGCGGCGAGCTGGGTGGGGTCGACGGCGGAGAAGTGGGCGAAGTCGAAGCGCAGGCGGCCGGCGTCGACGAGGGAGCCGTGCTGGCGGGCGTGGTCGCCGAGGGTGCGGCGGAGCATGGCGTGCAGGACGTGGGTGGCGGAGTGGGAGCGGGCGACGGCGTCCCGGCGCGGGCCGTCGACGAGGGCTTCGGCCTGCTCGCCGGTGCGGATCTCGCCTTCGCGGATGCGGACGGTGTGGACGTGGAAGCCTTCCAGGCCGAGCCTGGTGTCCAAGACGTCCAATAGCGCGCCGGAGGACGTGCGGATGGTGCCGGTGTCGCCGACCTGGCCGCCGGACTCGGCGTAGAACGGGCTGCGGTCCAGGACCAGTTCGAGCGTGCTGCCCTGGTCGGCGCCGGGCACGACGGTGCCGTCGGCGATGAGGCCGAGGACGGTGGCCTCGGTGGCGAGGCGGTCGTAGCCGGTGAAGTCGGTGCGGCCGTGGCGGGAGGACAGTTCGCGGTAGGCGTCCTGGCGGCGCAGGGCCTCGGCGGTCCTGGCCTTGCCACCGGCCTTGGCGCGCTTTTGCTGCTCGGCGAGCAGGGTGGTGAAGCGGTCCTCGTCGACGGTCAGTCCGGCGTCGCGGGCGGCCTCGATGGTGAGCTCGACGGGGAAGCCGTAGGTGTCGTGCAGTTCGAAGGCGGTTTCGCCGGTGAGGGTGGTGGACCGGCTGTCGCGGCTGTGGGTGACGGCGGCGTTGAGCAGCCGGGTGCCCTGGGTGAGGGTGCGGGTGAAGGACTCCTCCTCGGCGGTGACGACCTGCTCGATGAGGCTTGCCTGGTAGGTGAGTTCGGGCCAGACGTCGCCGAGGTTGGCGATGACGCTGGTGGTGGCGGGGGCGAGGACGGGGTGGTCGATGCCGAGCAGGCGGGCGTGGCGGATCGCGCGGCGCATGAGGCGGCGCGTTCGCTCGGAGTTGTCCTTCAGAGCAAAACCGAGAGCACGGAACGGCGATGGCCCGGGCCGCTGTGCGGGCCGGGCCGTCGTTTGCCTTGGTGGGGGGGTGGGGTCAGGGGGTGGGGCGGAGGGTGGCGGTGGTGGTGCGGGCTAGCCAGACGCCTAGGAGGGCTTGGAGGAGGCTGATCAGGAGGGTGGCGGTGATCATCAGGGAGGCCAGGGCCGGGAGGCCGGCGAGGGCGGCGAGGGTGCGGGCGGTGCCGGCTACGGCTTCGCCGGTGGCGGTGCGCCAGAGGAGGGGGGCGGCCCAGCCGGCGAGGGCGGCTGTGGTGGCGGTGAGGACGGCGGTGCGGGCTCGTTGGCCGCGCAGGGCGGTGGTGGTGCCGAGGGCGAGGCCGCAGAGGAAGGGGAGGTACCAGAGGGACCAGAGGGAGCCGAGGGCTATGACGGTGGTGGCAGTGAGGGTGAGGAGGAGGGGGAGGAGGGGGCGGAAGGTGGGGGAGTGGTGTTGGGGGGTCGTCATGGTGGTCAGGCTCCCGGTCGCAGGGTCCACACCTTGGTGGAGGCGGGTTGGTCGGCGGCCATCAGGAGCGGCGGGTTTCGGCCCTCCCACCAGTAGGGGATGAAGTTCCGGTACCAGGGTGAGGCCGGGTTCTCGCTCTGGCCGCCGGGGTAGACGGCCTGCGCGGTGGCGGTGTCCGGGCCCTTCCAGTCGACGACCATGCGCCAGCTCGGGCCGAAGGTGGAGTTCATGCCGCCGTCGGCCGCGTTGACCGTCCAGCGGTCGCCCTCGGCGGGTTTGGGGCCGTAGCCGAGGGCTTCGGCGCCGGTGAGGGAGGGGATCTGCCGGGTGTGGACGCGGTCCCAGGTCCAGGTGTCGGGGTCGTTGCCGAGGTCCTGGGACAGTTCGGAGACGGCCTGGGTGAACGCGGTCCGCATGGCGTCCGTCGCGGTGCGGGTCGGGCCGCCGGGGGAGGTGAAGGCCGGGTTGGTCGGGTCGTGCAGGGTCCAGGCTTCGAGGTTCTCGTCGAGGCTGGGCAGTGCGCTGGAGACCTTGAGGTACAGGCGGTCGCGTTCGACCGGCACCTTGGCGTGGTCCCACCAGGGCTGGAAGGTGGTCTCCAGGTAGTCGTTCCAGAAGGTCCACCAGATCGGCCCGCCGGCGACGCCGGGTTTCATGGTGTGGTCCCAGCGGTTGAGGACGTCGAGGGCGGCCTGTTGGCGGGGGTCGAGCTTCTGGTCGGCCAGGGCGGTCTTCAGGTGCGGCAGGATGACGGTGGCGAGGTAGTCCGTGACGTCGTTCTGCAGGGTGGCGAAGTCCGCGCTGGTCATCGCCTGGTGGCTCTCCAGGTACTGGTAGATCCGGTTGGCCCGGTAGCCGTTGTCGAAGGCGTTGAGCGTGGTGCCGATGTAGTACGGGTAGTCGGCGGTGACGGGGCGCTGGTTGGCCGTCGCGACCACGTGGTTCGGCGGGTTGTGGACCTGCGGGGTGGCGTCGAAGGGGATGGCGCCGACCACGTCGTACTCGCCGGTGCCGGGCATCGGGAACCAGGGGTTGCCGCCCTTGGTGAGGGGGAAGTACCCGGCGGCGACCACGCCGATGTTGCCGCCGCCGTCGGCGTAGGCGAAGTTGAGCGTGGGGGCGTGCCAGTCGGCGAGCGCGGTGCGGAACTCCTGGTAGTCGCGGGCCTTGTTGACGGAGAGCAGGACGGCCAGGTCGGGGGAGGGGATGTTGCCCATCCAGCTGACCGAGGTGGTCTGCCCGGCCCGGGTCAGGACCGGCCCGTGCACGGTGAGGTCCACGGCGAGGTGTTCGGTGTCGCCGCCCCGGACCGGGATGGTGTACTCCACCCGCTGCATCGGGTGCCACGCGTTGTTCCAGAAGTACTGGCCGGGGTGGTCGGGGCTGGTCTGCTCGCTGTAGAAGACCGTCGACTGGTTCTGCCCGTCCGTCAGGGACCAGGAGATGTTGGCGTTGCGGCCGATCAGCACGCCGGGCATGCCGGCCATGCTGGCGCCGGTGACGTCGGTCTCCGGCGAGGACAGCGCGATCTGGTACCAGTACGAGGGCAGGGTCATCGGCAGGTGCGGGTCGCCGGCGAGCATCGCGTTGCCGCCGGCGACGGCCGGGCCGTTCGCCGCCCAGGCGTTGCTGTCCGGGAAGGTGTGGACCTGGGTGGCCGGGAGCGCGCGGATGGTGTCCAGCAGGGCGTGGGCCGCGGTCGCCTCCCCGGCGGGGTCGGGCTTCCCGGTGGGGGCGACGGGCGCGGGGCGGGGCTCCGACCGGTTGGCGGCGGCTTGGCCGTCGGGCCCGGCGGTGTTGACGTTCGCGGGCAGCGGCGCGATGCCGAGGTCGCGGTACGGCCCGACGTCGTACGGCCGCTGGTCGTTGGGCGCGTGGACCGGGAACCAGTCCATGGTGCGCTCCTCGCCGAGGGACTCCCGGAAGATCGCGTAGTCCAGCGGGGTGCTGGTGAAGTCCATGCTCTGGGTGAGGAGTTCCTGGATGACCAGGCTGTCGACCGGGGTCCAGTCGGCCGGGTAGACCCCGGTGAGGGAGAAGATCGCCGGCCACTGCCCGTTGTGGCGCAGCTCGGAGATCCAGGCGTTGATTCCCCGGGTGTAGCTGGTGAGGGCGCGGCCGGCCGGGCTGTCGGGTGGGGTGGCGGCCCAGGTGGCCTCGGCGGTGCGCAGGAGTCCCATCTGGAGTTCGAAGCGGTCGGACTCGACGCTCCCGGGCCCGTTGAGTTCCGCCAGGCGTCCGCGCCCGGCGCGCCGCTCCAGGTCGAGCTGGGCGAGCCGGAAGCGGGCGTGCAGGTAGCCCTGGGCCTGGAACAGGTCGGTGTCGGAGGCGGCCTTGACGGCGGGGACGCCGTTGTCGTCGAAGGCGACCGTGACCGGCGCGTTCAGGCCCGCCAGGGTGAGGGTCTCGGTGTGCGGGAGTTCGGCGCCGGCGGCGGAGTCCCACGCCCCGGCCCCGGGGACGAGGGCGGTTCCGAGGGCCGGGATGGGCCCGATGCCCAGCGCGAGCAGCGCGAGGACCAGGGCGGAGACTACGGCTGCCACCGCCGCGTGGGTGGCTGTGCGTATGCGCCGCGGCAAGTTGACTCCAGGGGTGCGAGGTTGGGCGGGTGCGGTGGGGTGGGACGAGGAGGGTAGATACCGGGGCCGGGGCTCAGGACCGTCAGGACCAGAAGTCGGCCATCGTGCGGTGGATGCCCTCGACGGTGGCCCGGAGCTCGGGGTGTCCGGGGGCGGAGCCGTAGACCGTGCCGATCAGCCACTCGGTGCCGGCCCGCCAGTCGGCCCGCCAGGACGGGTCGATCCGGGCGTCCACCAGGTCCACCCCGGGGAGGTGCTGGAGGCCGTCGAGCACCTCGGCGGGGCCGGGGACGAGGCCGTCGGCGGGCGGGGAGATGAAGTACTGGAACGCCACCTTCGGGCAGCCTGCGCCCAGGGCGAGCACCGGCTCGGGCGGGTCGAACGCGCCGAGTGCCAGCCGGAGGGCGAGGACGAGCAGGTCCGTCCCGGCGGAGCGCTTGAGGACGTCCGAGACGTGCCCGCCCAGGCGGCCGTTGACCTCGATCAGCCGCGGCCCGTCGGGGGTGAACTTGATCTCGGTGTGGGTGACGCCCTCGCGGATGCCGAGCGCCCGCAGCGCGCGCTGCTCCAGGGCCACGACCTCGTCGGCCAGGCCGGCGGGGAGCAGGGCCGGGGTGAAGTAGCCGGTCTCCCGGAACGGGGGAGCCAGTGGCAGCTTGCCGGTGACCGCGACGGTGCGGATCTCGCCGTCGCGGATCGCGGACTCGACCGAGACGTAGTCGCCCCAGAACTCCCCCACCACGGTGGGGTCGCTGACCAGGTACTCCTCCAGCACGAACACCGCCGGGCTCGCCGCGCCCTCGGTGAACTCGGCGTACCGGTCGGCCAGTTCGGCGGCGCTGCGGACCAGGCAGGTGTCCACGCTGCCGGCCCCCGAGCGGGGCTTGAGGACGGCGGGCAGCCCGGTCGCGGCGAGGGCCGGGCCGAGGTCGGCGGCGGAGTGGACCGTCCGGCAGGCGGTGGCCTGTACGCCCGCCGCCGCCAGGGCCTCGCGCTGGCGGAACTTGTCGACCAGGACCTCGACGGTGGCCCGGTCGTGGAACGGCAGGCCGCACCGCGCGGCCACGGCGGCCGCCGTCCGGAGCAGGTGGTCACTGAAGGTGATCACTCCGGCGGCGCCGAACTCGGCGGCCCGGTCGCACAGTTGCTCCTCGGTCAGGCCGGCCGTGTCCACCACGGTGGCCGACTTCGGCAGCTGGGCCAGGTCGGCGGCCACCTTCGGGTCGCCGAGGTCGCCGAGGAAGACCGCCGTGCACAGCCGCCGCCCGGCGGTCAGGACCCCGCGCGCGGTGGCCGAGCCCCGGCCGTAGACGACCAGCAGTACCGGGGGAGAAAGGGACGCCGGGGACGAAGGGGGCGCCGGGTTCGAGCCGCCCATGTCAGCGCTCCTGCGGCTGGTTCGGGCTGAACGCCGCGCGCTCGGCGGCGACGGAGCGGTGCTCCCAGGCCTCCCGGTCGCGCAGGTAGAGCGGCCGGTCGGCGACGATGGCCCGGGTCTCGGCCGAGCCCGCCGAGAGCCGCCACCGCACCGAGCCGGTGACGGGCGCCGAGCAGACCTCGATGAACGCCTGGCTGGCCCGGCGCAGTTCGCCGAACCAGCGGCCCTCCAGCGCCTCGCGGACCCACAGCTGCTCCTGGTTCAGCTTCTCCCGCAGCAGTTCGGCGGAGAGGGTGGCCGTCTCCAGGTGGCGGCGCGAGCGCAGCAGCAGCCAGGCGGCGGGCATCTCGCGGATCTCCAGCACCTTCGGGCCGTGGCCCAGGTGTTCGAGCCCGCTGTACCGGCCGAGGCCGTGCGCGCCGACCAGGTGGTTGAGGGTGTCGATCAGCTCGGTCAGTGGCAGCCGCCGGCCGTCCACCGCGACCGGACGGCCGGCCTCGAACGCGACCTCGACGGCCTCCGGGGCCTCGGCGGGGCGCAGCGCGCTCCACTGGTAGAGCCGCTCGGGCACGGCGTGGTCCTCGGGGTCGTCGAGGATCCCGGACTCGAACTCCCGGCACCACAGGTTGGAGTCGCCGCTGACCAGCCGCTCGCTCAGCTGCTCCAGGCCGGCTTCCTTGAGCTCGCGCATCTTCTGGTCCCGGTCCACCGGGTCCAGGTCGTACGGGCTGCCGTAGCGCCCGGCGAAGCCGAGCAGTTCGAGGGCGCCGTTGAGCCGGCGCAGGGTGTTCTGGGAGCGGTTGGCGGTGTGCAGCACGGTGGTGGCGCCGAGTTCGCGGGCGGTGTCGACGGCGACCTTGGCGATCAGCGGGCGGCTGAGCGAGGAGCTGACCGGGTGGGTGTCGAGGTAGACGGCGTGTGCGGCGATGGCCGGGCGGACGTAGTCCTCGGCGAACTCCTGTCGGCCGTCGACCAGGTGCAGCCGGATGCCGAGCCGGTCGGCGATCCGCTGCTTGTGCTCGCTGCTCTCGTCCTCGCCGAGGTCGACGCTGACGGCGTGGACGTTGCGGGCGCCGGCCCGGGCCAGGCGGTGCAGCAGGTAGCTGCTGTCCAGCCCGCCGCTGAACAGGGTGACGACGGGGGCCGACGGATCGCGGGCGATCGCGTCGAGCTCGCCGAAGGAACGGACGACCTGGGGAGTCACCGCGATCCCTCCGTTCCCTGCTCGGCCAGGGCGGCGGTGAAGGCCGTCACCGTGGGCTCGTCGTACATCAGGTGCATCGGGACCTCGACGCCGAGCAGCGTCTCCAGCCTGCGGGTGGCGCGGACCACCTTGAAGGAGTCCCCGCCGATCTCGAAGAAGTCGTCGTCCGGGCCGATGGCGGGCAGCCCGAGGACCTCGCACCAGACCGTGGAGACGGTGGCGGCCACGCTGTCGCCGGGCGGTGCTTGCGGTTCGTCGGTGACGGTGGGCAGGACGGCCCCGGCCCGTTCGGTCAGCAGGGCGCGGTCCAGCTTGCCGTTGGCGGTCAGCGGCATCGAGTCGACGGCGGCCAGCGACGCCGGGACCATGTACGAGGGCAGGGCGCCGCGCAGCGTCTCGCGCACGGCGGCGGTGACGCTCGCGGGCTCGGCGCCGGGTGCGAGCACCAGGAAGCCGACCAGCCGGGCGTCGCTGCCGCGGCCGTGGGCCACCACGGCCGCCTGCCGGACCTCGGGCACCCGCAGGGCCGCGGACTCGATCTCGCCCAGTTCGATCCGGTAGCCGCGGATCTTCACCTGGAGGTCGACCCGGCCCAGGAACTCCAGGCCGCCCACCGGGTGGGTACGGACCAGGTCGCCCGAGCGGTAGAGCGGGCCGGGGCCGTCGCCGAGGTGGTCCGGGACGAAGCGCTCCGCGGTGAGCTCGGGCCGGTTGAGGTAGCCGAGGGCGAGGCCCTCGCCGCCGATGTAGAGCTCGCCGGGCTCGCCGTCCGGCACGGGCTTGCCGTCCTCGTCGAGGATCCACAGGGTGGTGTCCTCGATGGCCGGGCCGATGTAGACGGTGTCCAGGCCGGGGTCGCGCGGGGGCACCCAGGCGGTGCAGTAGATGGTGCACTCGCTCGGCCCGTAGAGGTTGGTGAGCGGCGCGGTGGACTGGGCGTGGAAGCGGCGGACCAGCTCGGGCGCGAGCGGCTCGCCGCCGGTGAGGACGCGCCGCAGGCCGTCGAAGCGCTCCTCGGGCCCGCGGGCCAGCAGGAACAGCTCCAGCAGCGAGACCACGCAGTAGAAGATGGTGATGTCGGCTGCGCGGATGGTCTCGGCGAGGTAGTCGGCGTCGCGCTGGCGGCCGGGGGCGGCGATGACGATGGTGGTGCCGGTGATCAGCGGCCAGTACACCTCGATCAGGAACATGTCGAAGCTGCACGCGGTGTGGTGCAGCATCCGGTCGTCCGGGCCGAGTCCGTGGCTGCGCTGGAGCGCCCGCAGGCGGGTGGTCACCGCGCGGTGCGGGATCAGCGAGGCCTTGGGCCGGCCGGTGGAGCCGGAGGTGTAGATGACGACCGCGGGCTGCTCGGCGAGGTCGGCCGCCGGCTCGAACGGGACGGCCGGGCGGGCCGCCGCGCACTCGTCGACGGTGACGATCTCGGTGCCCGGCAACCCGGGGAAGCGGGAGCGCAGTTCGGGGGTGGTGATCAGCAGCCGGGGCGTGCAGTCGGCCAGCATGTCGAGGGTGCGGGCGACCGGGTCGTTGACGTCGAAGGCGACCTGGGCGGCGCCGGCCAGGATCACCCCGGCCACGGCGACCACGAAGTCGGCCGAGCGCTCCAGGTAGACCGCGACCCGCTCGCCCGGGCGCACCCCCCGCTCGCGCAGCAGCGAGGCGACCCGCACGGTGCGGTCCCTGAGCTCGCCCGCGAGCAGGACCCGGTCGCCGTCGACCACGGCGGGCTGCGCCGGATCGGCCTCCCAGCGGGAGAGCAGCAGGGTGTCGAGCCGTCGTTCGCCGTCGTCGAGAATCGTGGCCGTAGAGCTAGCCATGGAGGTTGTGTCCAATCGGTGTGGTCGGTGCAGGGGCGTCCCGGCGGCCGGGGCCGGCCGGGACGCCGGTTGGTTCACTGGTCGGCGTCGGCCAAGGCGTCGGAGCCCGGGGTGTCGGAGCCCGAAGCGTCGGCGTCGGCGTCGGCGTCGGCGGCCAGGGCCGGGCCGATGGCCGCGGTGAGGTCGCGGACCGTGGAGGAGTCGAAGAGCAGCTCGATGTCGAGCGAGCAGCCGAGTTCCGCCTCCAGCCGGGAGACCAGTCGCAGGGCGCGCAGCGAGTCGCCGCCCAGCTCGAAGAAGTCGTCGTCCAAGCCGACCTCGGGCAGGGCCAGGACCTCGCGGAACAGCCGGGCCACCAGCGCCTCGTGGTCCGCCGTGCCGCTCGGCCCGCCGCTCGGCGCGGCCTCGTCGGCGAACCCGGCCGGGGTGGGCAGGGCGAGCAGGTCGGTCTTGCCGGCCGGGGTGAGCGGCAGTTCGGCGAGGACGGTGACCGCCTCGGGGACCATGTACGAGGGCAGCGAGCGCCGCAGCCCGGCCTGGACGCCGGGGGCGTCGAGCGGGGCGCCCCGGTCGGCGGGCACCACCCAGGCGACCAGGCGGCCCTCCCGGACGGCGACCGCGGCGGCCGCCACCTCGGGCAGGGCCAGCAGGACCTGCTCGATCTCGCCGGGCTCGATCCGGTAGCCGCGCAGCTTGAGCTGGCGGTCCATCCGGCCGAGCAGTTCGATCCGCCCGTCGGGCAGGCGGCGGGCGTGGTCGCCGGTGCGGTACATCCGGCCGCCCGTGAACGGGTCGGTGACGAACCGCTCGGCCGTCAGCTCGGGCCGCTGCCAGTAGCCCTGGGCGACGCCGTCGCCGCCGATGCACAGCTCGCCGACGCAGCCGACCGGCAGCAGTTCGCCGTCCACGGTGTCCAGCACGTGCAGCACGGTGTTGGCGATCGGGCGGCCGACGGTGACCCGGGTGGTGTCGGCGGTGATCCGCTCGACGCTGGAGTACACGGTGGTCTCGGTCGGCCCGTACATGTTCCACACCGACTCGCCGCGCTCGGCCAGCGGCGCCGCCAGGTCCGCGGGGAAGGCCTCGCCGCAGCTGTAGAGCCGGGGCCGGCCGGCGCCCTGCCAGTCGGAGTCCAGCAGCGCCCGGTAGCGGGACGGGGTCGCCTGGAGCGCGGTGATGCCGTGCTCGACGCTGTAGCGGTCGAGTTCGCGGCCGCTCAGCCCGAGCGCCTGGCCGCCCACGTGCACCGTCGCGCCGACGGCGAGCGGCACCAGCAGCTCGGCCAGCGAGGTGTCGAAGCTGAGCGTGGTGAGGGCGAGGAAGCGGGTGTCGCCGTCGAGGCCGGGGTGGCGGCGGGCCAGGCTGTCCACCAGGTTCGCCAGCGCCCGGTGGCCGACGGCGACGCCCTTGGGGCGGCCGGTGGAGCCGGAGGTGAACATCAGGTAGGCGAGGCTGTCCGGGGCGGCGCCCGGCAGGTCGGCGGTCTCCTGGAGCGTCAGGTCGGCGGCGGCCAGGTCCAGGGAGGCCAGGTCGACGGCGGCGCCGTCCCAGCCGGCCAGCGCGGGCGCGCCGGTCGCGTCGGTGAGCACCACGGCCGGGGCCGCGTCCGCCAGGACGAGGCCGATCCGCTCCACCGGGTGGGCCGGGTCGAGCGGGACGAACGCGGCGCCGGCCCGGGCGACGGCCAGCATCGCGGTCACCAGGTCGGCGCTGCGGCCCAGGCAGACGCCCACCCGGTCGCCGGGGCGCACGCCGCGCGCGGCCAGCTGCCGGGCCAGGGCGTCGGCCCGCCGGTCGAGCTCGCGGTAGCTGTACCGGGTCTGCTGGTCGACCACCGCCGGGTGGTCCGGGCGGCTGCGGACCGCGTCGTCGATCAGCCCGGACAGCAGGGCCGACGGCTCGCCGCGGTCGATCTCGCTGCCGTTCCAGGTGTCGAGCTGGCGGGCGCGGGCCGCCTCGGGGACGGCCAGCAGCTCCCGGACCGGGCGGCCGGGCTGCGCGGCGATGCGGGTCAGCACCGCGACGACGTGGTCGAGCAGCGCGGCGGTCTCCTCCGGGGTGATCCGCCCGGCGTCCACCACCGCCTGGAGCTGCATCTCGGCGGCGGCCCGCACGACCAGGGTGACCGGGTAGTTGGTCCGGGTCTCGTAGCGGACGTCGCTGACCGTGACCGCGCCGTGGGAGAGTACCGCCTCGGTGCGGTCCGGGTAGTTCTCGACCACCACGACGGTGTCGAACAGCGGCACGCCGGGCGCGGTCTCGGTCCAGCGCTGGATGTCGGTCAGCGGGGTGTGCTGGTGGTCCAGTAGCGGGTGGCGGGTCGTGGCGTGGCGGGCGAGCCAGTCGTCGCCGGGCAGCTCCCGGTCGATCCGCACCCGCACCGGGACGGTGTTGATGAACATCCCGAGCATCTGGTCCGCCCGGTCCAGGTCGACGGGGCGGCCCGAGACGGTCACGCCGACCACCACGTCGTCGCGGCCGGAGTGGCGCGCGACCGTCCCCGCCCAGGCGGCCTCGACCAGGCTGCTGAGCGTGGTGGCCTTGCCGGCGGCCAGCCGCCGCAGCGCGGTGACGGTCTCGGCGGGCAGCTCGGCGCGCACCGTGCGGAAGTCGCCGGACGGCTTGGCGCCCGGGCGCACGCCCGGCAGGCTCAGCGTCGCCGGCTCGCGGTAGCCCGCCAGGTAGCCGGTCCAGAACGCGCGGTCGCGCTCGGCCTCCTGACGGCCCAGCCAGGCGATGTACTCGCGGAAGGCGGGCGGCGCGGGCGCCTCGGCGGTGTCACCGGACAGTCCGGCGGTGACCTCGGCCAGCAGCAGCGCGGCGGACCAGCCGTCCAGCAGCAGGTGGTGGTACGTCCACACCACCAGGTGCTCGTCGGGCAGGCGCAGCACCAGCAGCCGCATCAGCGGCGGCCGGGCCAGGTCGAAGCGCTCGCGGGCGCGCTGCTCCAGCTCCTCGGCGACGGCGCGCTCCCGGGCCGGCTCGTCCAGCCCGGACAGGTCGCGGAACTCGATCGGCAGGTCCGCCTTGGGCAGCACCACCTGGTGCGGGGTGCGGATCCGCTCGCGGACGAAGGCTGTGCGCAGCACCGGGTGCCGGGCGATCGCGCGCTGCCAGGCGGCGCCCAGCTCGGCCAGGTCCAGTTCGCCGCGCACCCGGAAGGTGGTCAGCTCGACGTACAGGCCGTGCTCGGGGGAGGTGGTGCTGTGGAAGAGCATCCCCTCCTGGGTCGGCGAGAGCGGGTAGATGTCCTCGATGTCGTTCACTTGGTGTCCTCTCCTGACCGGAACAGGGCGAATACCCGGGCCAGGTCGTCTGCGCTGAGGTCCGCGTCCGAGAACGCCTCGCCCGACCCCTTCGCGGGGGCCGGATCGGGCTCGGTGGGAGCGGTGGGCGGGGCGGGGGTGTCGGACGCCGGCTCGGCGGCGGGCGCGCGGTCCGCGCGCAGCCGGGCGGCGAGCTGTCCGACGGTGGGGTGGGCGAAGAGGTCGCCGGGGGAGACGGTCAGGCCCTGCCGCTGGAGTTCGGCGGTGATCTGGACGATCAGCAGGGAGTCGCCGCCGAGTTCGAAGATGCTGTCCTCGGGGCCGATCCGGGGGACGCCGAGCAGCCGGGACCAGACCGCGGAGATCTGCTCCTCCAGCCCCTCGGGGCCGGTCGCCGGGGCGGCCTGCGGCGCGGAGGGTGCGGCCTGCGATGCGGACGGGACGGGCGCGGCCGGCCCGGTCGCGCGGGGGCTGACCAGCACGTGCGGGAGGTGACGGTTGGCCAGGATCCGGTCGAAGGCCAGCAGGCCCTCCCGGGTCGGGATGCCGTCTTCCGCGTCTGGGCCGGGAACGTCCGGGCCAGGAGAGCCCGGGCCGGGGGCGGCCGGGGCCGGGCGCAGCACGAAGCCCTCGACGAGCACGGCCGCAGTGCCGTCCGGCCCGGCGACGACCACGTCGACGACCAGCGTGTCGCCCGCCCCGGCGTCACCGGAGCGGCGGTCGACCCGAACCACGGCTTCGGGGCCGAGCGGGCCGAGCACCACCAGGCGGCGGTAGGCGACCGGCAGGTGGCTGCCGGTGCGGGCGGTGACGGCGCCGGTGGCGGTGTCCAGCAGCGCGGGGTGCAGCGGGTGCGCGGCCAGGTCGCCGTGGAACGCCTCGGGCAGGCGCAGCCGCAGCATCGCCTCGCCGCGCCCGTCCTCGCGGACCTCGGTGACGCTCTCCCAGCGCGGCCCGGTGCGCAGGCCGCTGGCGCCGCCGGGCTGCTCCCCGGCGGCGGAGGGCACCGCGACCTGCGGCACCGGGGCGCAGCGGGCCGCGAGGCCGTCGAGGTCCAGGCGCTCGGGGGAGCCGCCCCCGTACGGTGCGATCCGGCCCTGGGCGTGCGGCCTGGACGGCACGGCGGTGGAGCGGACCTCCCACAGGTGCCCGCCGTCGGGCGCCGGACGCAGCCGCAGGGTGACCTCGGGCGGGGCGTCGGCGGGCATCCGCAGCGGGTGGGTGAAGACCGCGTCCAGCTCGACCGGCCCGTCCCCGACCGCCAACCGGTGCCCGGCGACGGCGAGTTCGAGCAGCGCGGTGCCGGGCAGGACCGGGACGTCGCCGATCCGGTGCTCCTCGGCCGGCCAGACGCTCTGGTCGGTGCGGCGCAGCCGCAGCTCCACCGTCCCGTCCGGCTCCGCCCGGCGGGCGTCGAACAGGGCGTGGTCGAGCACCTCGCCGCCGTCGAGCCAGTCGTGCAGGCCGGACCGCACTGCCATGCCGGTCTGCGACCAGCGGTCCCAGCCGATCGACACGGCGGCCCGGGTGCCGGCGGCGAAGCTGTCCAGGAAGGCGTTGGCGCCGGTGTAGTCGGCCTGGCCGACCGCACCGGTGACCGCCAGCACCGAGGAGCAGAGCACCAGCACCGGCCGGTCCACGGCCGTCAGCCGCTCCAGCAGGACGGTGCCGAGCACCTTGGGGGCGAGCACCCGCGCCATCTCCCCGGCGCTGCGCAGCGCGGTGACACCGCCGCCGGGCACCCCGGCGGCGTGCACCACCCCGGCGATCGGGCCGTACGCGGCCCGGACCCGGTCGAGCGCGGCGCCGAGCGCGGCCTCGTCGGTGACGTCCGCCTGGACGAGGCAGAGCCGGGCGCCGTGCGCCGTCAGCCCGGCGAGGGCCTCGGCCAGCTCCGGCGGGCAGCTCGCGGCGGGCGCCGCGCCCTCGGGGCGCAGGCTCCGCCAGCCGGCGCCGTCGGGGACGGCACGGCGGGTGAGCAGGACGAGCGTCCGGCCGGCGTCCTCGGCGAGGTGGCCGGCCACGGCCAGACCGATCCCGCCCAGGCCGCCGGTGACCAGCCACACGCCGGACGGCGCGGCGGGCTGCGGCCCGGCCGGGTCGGTGAGGACGGGACGCTCCGGGGCCGGCACCAGGTGCGCCCGGCCGCGGACGGCGGTCAGCGGCGCCGCAGCGCGCCCGGCGCGCAGCTGCGCCACCACGGTCTGCGCCGCCAGGGCCAGTTCCTCGGGCTCCCGGGTCGGGCAGTCCAGGTCGAGGGCCTGGACGGTGACGCCGGGCAGCTCCTGCGGCAGCACCCGCACCGCGCCCAGCCCGGCGGCGGCCTGCGGGGTGCGGGCGGGCTGCCCGTGCACCCCGTGGGCGGCGTCGGTGACCAGCAGCATCCGCAGCGGCCGGCCGGGGAACGCCTCGCCCAGGGCCCGGGCCAGCTGGACCGGGACGGTGAGGGCGCGCAGCGCGCCGTCGGCCGCCTCGCCCGGGGTGGCCCGGTGCAGCGGCGGGGTGTCCAGGGCCCAGCAGGAGAGGACGGCGTCCGGTGCGGTGCCGCGCGCGGCCAGGGCGGCGGCCAGCGCGGGGAAGGCGGCGGGGTCGTCGGCGTCGAGCGTGAAGGGGGCGTCGAGCGTGAGCCCGGTGGGCGCCCCGGCGCGGGCGCGGACCAGGCTGACCTGGGCGCCGGCGGCGGCGAGCTCTCCGGCGACGGCCTCGGCGAGGCCGGACTCGTCGGCGAGCAGGAGCACCGACGACGGGAGCGGGCCGGTGCCGGACGGCGGCAGCGCCTGCGTCCAGGACACGACGTGCAGCCAGTCGTCCACGCCGCTCGCACCGTCGGAAACCTGCGCGGAGGCGGCGGGGCTTTGGAGGGTGGTGGCGGTGGGCTCGGCGGCGGCGGGCTCGAACCAGTGCCGGGTGGGCTCGAACGGGTAGCCCGGCAGCGAGACGTGCCGGCGCCCGGCCCGCTCGCCGAGGGCGGACCAGTCGACCTCGGCGCCCCGCTCCCACAGTCGGGCCAGCGCGGTGAGCCGGGCCGGCGGCTGGTCCGGGGCGGGCGCGGCGCCGCCGAGGGCGGGCAGCGCGGGGCGCCCGGCGCCCAGGGTCCGTACGGCGAAGCCGCTCAGGCCCCGGCCGGGGCCGAGCTCCAGCAGCGGGCCGTCGCCCGGCAGCGCGGCGAGCGCGTCGGCGAAGCGGACGGTGTGCCGCAGCTGGCGCGCCCAGTACTGCGGCGACGCGGCCTCCTCGGCGGTGAGCTCACGCCCGGTCAGGCCGGAGACGAGCGGCACGGCGGGCGCCTGGACGGGCACGGTGGCGACCAGCCGGGCGAACTCCTCCAGCAGCGGTTCGGCGTCCCGGGAGTGGAAGGCGTGCCGCACGGCCAGCTGCCGGGCGGCCACGCCGCGCGCGGCCAGCCGTTCGGCGAGCCGCGCGACCGCCTCGGGGGCGCCGGCCACCACGCAGCGGTCGGGCGCGTTGACGGCGGCCAGCTCCGGCCCGGCCGGGTCGTCCAGCAGGGCGCGCAGCTCCGGCTCGGGCAGCGGGACGCTGAGCATCGCGCCGGGCGCCATGGTGCCCATCAGCCGGCCGCGTTCGGCCACCAGCCGGGCGGCGCCGGGCAGGTCGAAGACGCCGGCGGCGCAGGCGGCCGCGAACTCGCCGACGCTGTGCCCGGCGAGTGCGACCGGTCGGATGCCGAGCCCCGTCCACCACGCGGTGAGCGCGTACTCCACCGCGAACAGGGCCGGTTGGGCGGTCTCGGTCCGGTCGAACAGGTCCGGGTGGGCCGGGTCGAGCAGCAGCTCGCGCAGCGGCGCCGTGGTCCACGGCCGCAGGGCGTCCAGGCAGCGGTCGAGCGCGGCGCGGAAGAGCGGCTCGGCGTGGTACGGCTCGGCCGCCATGCCGGGGTGGCCGGCCCCCTGCCCGGGGTAGAGGAAGGCCACCTTCGGACCGGTCGCGACGGCCTGGACGGCCTGGGCGGCGGGGGACGCCTCGCCCGAACGACCGGTCAGGACGGCGCGCCGCCACGGGTGCTGGCGCCGCCTGGTCTGGAGGGTGAACGCGGCATCGCCCGCGTCGGGCGCACCGGGGCCGGCCAGCGCCGCGCCGATCCGCTCGGCGGCCCGGTCGAGCGCCCGCTCGCTGCGGGCGGACAGCGGCAGCAGCTCCCACTGCGCCGGCTCGGCGGCGGGCGCGGCGGGCAGCGGCGGCGCGTCCTGGAGGATCAGGTGGGCGTTGGTGCCGCCGATGCCGAAGGAGCTGACGCCCGCGATCCGGGCGCCGTCGCGGCCGGACCACGGCTCGGCCTCGGTCAGCACCCGGAACAGGCCCGGGGCCAGCTCGGGGCTGGGGCTCTCGAAGTGCACGGTCGGCAGCAGCGTGCGGTGCTGGAGCGCGAGCACCGTCTTGATCAGCCCGGCCATCCCAGCGCAGGTGTCCAGGTGGCCGACGTTCGACTTGACCGCGCCGAGCACCCGTCGGGAGTCCGGGGCGTCCGCGAACACCCGGCCCAGTGCGGCGAGTTCGATCCGGTCGCCGAGCGCGGTGCCGGTGCCGTGCGCCTCGATGCAGGAGACCTCGCCGGGCGTGACCCCGGCCACGGACTGGGCCGCCGAGACGACCCGGACCTGTCCGTCCAGGCTCGGCGCGGTGAAGCCGACCTTGCGGTTCCCGTCGTTGTTGACCGCCGAGCCGAGCAGCACGGCCCGCACGGTGTCGCCGTCGGCGACCGCGTCGGCCAGCCGCTTCAGCACCACCACGCCGACGCCGCTGCCGAAGACCGTGCCGGTCGCGTCGGCGTCGAAGGGGCGGCAGTGCCCGTCGGCGGAGAGGATCCCGCCCTCGGCGTGCAGGTAGCCGAGTCCCTGGCCGATCCCGGCGGAGACGGCGCCGGCCAGCGCCACGTCGCACTCGCCGCTGAGCAGCGCCTCGGCGGCCAGGTGGACCGCGAGCAGGGCGGAGGAGCAGGCGCTCTGCACGCTCAGGCTCGGGCCGGTCAGGCCCAGCCGGTAGGAGGTCTGGGTGGCGAGGTAGTCCTTGTCCCCGGCGGCCAGCCACTGGACGTCGGCCCGGTCGGCCAGGTGGGCCGCGTTGGGCAGCAGGTGGTGCGTCAGGTAGGAGTTGAAGCCGGCCGAGGCGTAGACGCCCACGCCGCCCTCGACGCCGTCGGTCAGCTGCCCGGCGTCCTCCAGCGCGGTGACCGCGCACTGCAGGAACAGCCGGTGCTGGGGGTCCATCAGCTCGGCGTCGCGGGGCGGGATGCCGAAGTACTCGGCGTCGAACTCCGCGAGGCCCTCCAGCACGCCGCCCGCCCCGACGAACCGGGGGTCGGCCAGCCGCTCGGCGGGGACGCCCAGGGCCGCCAGCTCCTCGGGGCTCCGGAAGGTGACGCTCTCGCGGCCCGCGACCAGGTTGGCCCAGAAGGCCCCGGCGTCGGGAGCTCCGGGGAACCGGCAGGCGAGGCCGGTCACGGCGATCGCGTCCGGCAGGTCCGGCGGTGCGGCGGCCGGGCCCCCGGGGGCGTGGGTGGTCATCGGGCTTTCTCCTCATGGGTGGTGATGCGACGCGGCTCGCGGGGGTCCGGGGGGCCGCCACCCCCACAGGGGGTAGGGGGGTGGAAGCCAGACAGCAGGGGAGAACCGGCCGAGCAGCGCCCAGAACT
>NZ_JBHVWW010000015.1:0-26181 GCF_042882025.1 Kitasatospora sp. NPDC058243 | reverse complement strand
GTTCTCGCCACCCCCCTCGCGAAGGGGGGTGTGGTGTTTATCCCCCCGGCCGTCGGGGTCAGCCGGTCGGGCCGGTGCCGGAGCCGCCTCGGCGGGCGGCGCGGCGCCGTTCGTGGTGCTGCCGGCGGTCGCCGCCGGCGGGCTGTGCGGTGTCGGATGAAGCGGTGTCCGATGCAGCGGTGTCGGATGCAGCGGTGCCGGGCGCGGGCTCGGGTGCCGCTGGTGCAGCCGGTACCGCCTGCGGCGCCGGGGCGGCGGCCGGCCGGTCCAGCAGCTCGGCCAGGTGACGGATGGTCGGCCGGTCGAACATCTCGACCACCGAGAGCTCCTGCCCGAAGTCCTCGGCGATCCGCCGCTGGACCCGGACCAGGTGGATGGAGTTGGCACCGGCCTCGAAGAAGTTGGTGTCGACGCCGACCTCCGCCCCGTCCATCACCTCCCGCCACAGCTCCGTGAGCCGCTCCATCGCGCCGAGCGTGCTCGGCCCGTGCGCCGCCGGTCGCGCCACCGGTGCCGCCGGGGCCGCCGCGAGGGCGGGGACGACGGGGACGGCGGAGACGACGGCGGGGGCGGGCACCGAGGCGCCCAGCCGGGCGAGCGCCGCCCGGTCGACCTTGCCGTTGGCGGACAGCGGCAGCGCCTCGACCGCCCGCACCCGCTGCGGAACCATGTAGCCGGGCAGCCGTTCGGCTAGCGCGTCGCGCAGCGCGGCCGTCCAGTCGGTGCCGGAGCCGGGCTCCTCGGCGGCCGCGTTCAGCGGCCGGCCGCCGACGAGCGTGTGCAGCACGCGCTGGCCGTCCTCCAGCCGCAGCGCCTCGCGCAGCGGCTCCGGGAAGACGTCGCCGATCGGGCAGAGTGCCACCGCGCAGTCGGCGGCGCGGTGACGCAGCAGCTGCGCCATCGCCCCGGCCTCCAACAGGCAGAAGCGGTCGGCGAGTTCGCCGTACACCGGGGCGATCGCGGCGGTCCGGGAGACCAGGAAGACGGCGAAGCCGGCCTGGTCGAGCAGCGGCCCGTTGGCCTCGCTGTAGAGCGCCCGGTCCAGGGCCCGGGCCGAGCCCGGCGCGCCGTCGAGGGCGACCAGCGCCGGCCCGGCCGGGTCGACGTAGTAGGTGCCGGCCGGCAGGCCCGCCACCTTGCCGGGGGCGACGGCCAGGTAGGTCTGCACCGGGTACAGGCCGCCGGCCGAGCCGTAGGCGTACCGGGGCACGCCGTCCTCGTCCTGGCGGGCGAGCACGGTCAGCAGCGCGTGCAGGTCGGCCAGCCGCACCGGGGCGTCGGCGAAACCGGTGGCGGCGCCGCGCAGGGCGGCGGCCCGGCGCAGGTCCAGGGTGTCGGTCGGCAGGGCGAAGGGCAGGACCTCGCGGCCCGCCAGGTCGGCGCGGCGGCCGGGCTGGCGCAGCCGCGCCTCCAGCCGGCGGACCCGCTCGGCGTCCAGGGCCGGGGCCGGCGCAGGAGCGGGGGCGGCGGGCTGCGGCCGGGCGGCCTCGCGGACCACGAAGGCCGCGAGCCGGGCGCCGAGCCCGTTGCCCTCGACCAGCGCCGCCGCCTCCCGGACGCCGTCCATCCGGACCAGCGCCGACTCGATCTCGCCCAGCTCGATGCGCATGCCGCGCACCTTGACCTGGCAGTCCTCCCGGCCGAGGAACTCCAGCTCGCCGTCGGGCAGCAGCCGGGCGAGGTCGCCGGTGCGGTACAGGCGCTCCCCGGTGACCGGGTGGGTCGGGAACGCCCGGGCGGTGAGCTCGGGCGCGTTGCGGTACCCGACGGCCAGGCCCACGCCGGTGATGAACAGTGCGCCGGCGACGCCGACCGGGCGCGGCCGGAAGGCCTCGTCCAGGACGACCATGCCCTGGTTCCGCATCGGCCGCCCGTACGGGATGCTCGGGCGGCCCGGCTCGACCGCGCCGATCGGGTGCAGCACGGACCAGATCGACGCCTCGGTGGCGCCGCCCAGGCTGATCACCTCGGCCTTGGGCGACAGCGCGCGGACGTGGTCGGGCATGCCGACGGGGATCCAGTCGCCGCTGAGCATGACCAGGCGCAGCGACTCCAGGTCGGCGGCCGGGTTGCCGCCGGCGTACGCGAGCAGCATCTCCATCAGCGCGGGGACGGAGTTCCAGACGGTGACGCCGTGTTCGGCGACCAGCCGGGACCAGCGCGCGGGGTCGCGCTCCTCCCCGGGCCCGACGAGCACCAGCGCGGCGCCGGCGGCGAGGGTGCCGAACAGGTCGTAGACCGAGAGGTCGAAGCCGAGCGAGGAGAGGCCGAGGACGCGGTCGGCGGGGCCGACCCGGAAGCGGTCGTTGACGTCCACCACGGTGTTGAGCGCGCCGCGGTGGTCGATCATCACGCCCTTGGGGTCACCGGTGGAGCCCGAGGTGTAGATGACGTACGCGAGGTCCGCCGGGGTGGTGGGCACCGGGGCCGGCTCGGTGTCGGCCGGGGTGGCCAGCGCCTGGTCGAAGCCCAGCAGGGTGACCCCGGCGGGCACCGCGCCGTCCGCGTCCCAGGACTCCCGGGCGAGCAGCGCGGTGGCGCCGGCGTGTTCGAGCGAGCGGGCGACGCGGGCGGCCGGCAGGCCGGCGTCCAGCGGCAGGTAGGCGCCGCCGGCCCGGATCACGCCGATCGCGGCCGCGACCTGCTCCCAGCCCCGGTCGGCGCGCACGCCGACCAGGTCGCCGGGGCCGACGCCGGCGCCGCGCAGCGCGTGGGCCACGGCGGCGGAGGCGCGCTCCAGCTCGCCGTAGGTCACGGTGCCGGTGGCCGAGACCACGGCGGTCCGCCCGGGGGCGGTGCGCGCCTGGGCGAGGAACGGCTCGTGCAGCAGCCCGTCGGGCCGCGGGCCGTCCGTGGCGTTGAGCGCGCGGTAGGCCTCGGCGTGGGCGGCGGGCAGGGCGGCCAGGTACGGGTCCGTCCAGGCGTCGGGCCGCTCGGCGAGGGCGGTGAGCAGGCCGGTGTAGGCCTCGAACATCGCGTCGAGCAGGCCCTCGGGGAAGAGCTCCTCGACGGCGTCCCAGGTCAGCCGCAGCCGGCCCTCGTCCTCGGAGATCTGGTGGTCCAGCCAGACCTGGGGGGTCTGGGTGATGGTGTGGGCGACCTTGGCGCCGAGTTCCCGCAGGACCCGGCTGCCGCCGACCTCGCCGGCGCCGAGCTCGCTGGTGAAGACGACCGGCATGGCGGCGTCGGCCACCCCGCGCCGGCGGGCCAGGTCGCCGCCGACCCGCACGCCGCTGACCAGCTGGTGGTCCAGGTCCTCCCAGAGCCGGTCCTGGAGCCGGCGGGCCCGGTCGGCGAAGGAGCCGGCCGTGGCGCCGTCCACCTCGAAGAGGCTGAGCGCGGTGAAGTCGCCGACCATGGCAGCCAGGTCGGGGTGCTCGCCGACGCGGTTGAACAGGGTCAGGTTGAGGGTGAAGCGGTCGGCCGCCGCCCAGGTGCCGAGCACGGTGGCGTAGGCGGCCAGGGCGAGCGCCGAGGGCGTGACCCGGCCGGCGGCGGCCCGGCTCTTCAGCCGCTCCCACAGCTCGGCGGGCAGGTGCGCCTCGCGGCGGTGGAACCTGGTCTGCGTCAGCTCCTCGGGGCGCCGCGCCAGCGGCAGCGCGGGGGCGGGCGGCAGGGTCTCCAGGCGGCCGTGCCAGTAGTCGAGGTCGCGTTGCAGCGCGGGGCCCTCGCGGCGGGTCTGTTCGGCCAGCACGTAGTCGCGGAACGAGAGCTCCATCGGGCGCGGGTCGAGCGAGCCCTGGTAGATCGCCAGCAGCTCGCGCAGCAGGATCTGCACGCTGCCGCCGTCGGCGATCAGGGTGTCGATGCTCAGGTGCAGCCGGGCGTCGGTGCCCTCGGTCCGGCTGGCGTGCAGTTCGAACAGCGGCCAGGTGTCGGCGGGCAGCACCTGGTGCGACATCCGGGCGCGGGTCCCGGCGAGGGCGTCGGCCCGCTCGGGCTCCGGCAGCCCGCGCAGGTCCTCGACGGCCAGCTGGTACGCGGGCACCTCGGGCAGGATGCGCTGGGTGCCGTCCTCGGCGAAGACCAGGCGCAGCGCGTCGTGCCGCCGCACCAGGGCCTGCCAGGCGTCCTGGAGGCGCTGCGGGTCGACGTCGGCGACGTCCACTTCGAGGTAGAGGTGGCAGGCGACGTCACCGCCGACGGCGCCGCTGCGGCCGATCCAGTACGCGCGCTGCACGTCCGTCAGCGGGAAGGGCTCGTGGCGGCGGGCCGGGTCGGGCAGCAGCTCGACCGGTTCGGCGGGCGCCGCGGTGGCCCCGCCGGCGCCCAGCGCGTCCACGGCCCGGGCGAGGGCGGCGACGGTCGGCGAGTCGAACAGGGTGCGCAGCGGCAGCTGGACGTCCAGGTCGCGGCGGATCCCGGCGACCATCCGGGCGGCCAGCAGGGAGTGGCCGCCGAGCTCGAAGAAGTCCTCCTCGGTGCCGACCTCGTCGAGGGTCAGGGCCTCGCGCCAGATCGCGGCGATCCGCTCCTCGGTCGGCGTGGCGGGCGCGGTGCGGTCGCGGCCGGCGGCGGGGACGGTCTCGGGGGCGGGCAGCGCCGCGCGGTCGACCT
The DNA here is from genome assembly GCF_042882025.1 of Kitasatospora sp. NPDC058243. Classification (NCBI taxonomy): domain Bacteria; kingdom Bacillati; phylum Actinomycetota; class Actinomycetes; order Kitasatosporales; family Streptomycetaceae; genus Kitasatospora; species Kitasatospora sp. NPDC058243. Next base: position 21,624 of record NZ_JBHVWW010000015.1, on the reverse strand, counting down.
TGCCGTTGCTCGTGAGCGGCAGCGCGTCGAGCGGGATGAACCGGGACGGGATCAGGAAGCCCGGCAGCTGCCCGGCCAGGGCGGCCCGCAGCTCGGCCGGGGCGGGCGGCGCGGCCGGGTCCTCGGGCACCAGGTAGGCGGCCAGCGCGGCCCGGGCGGTGCCCAGGCCGTAGGCGGTGACCACGCACTGGCGGATGCCGGGCAGCGCGGTGAGCGCGGCTTCCACCTCGCCGGTCTCGATCCGGAAGCCGCGGATCTTGACCTGGTGGTCGTTGCGGGAGAGGTACTGGAGGCGGCCGTCGGGCAGGGTGCGGACGAGGTCGCCGGTGCGGTACAGCCGGGCGGCCGGGTCGGCCGGGTTGGAATCGGCCGACTCGGGGTCGGCGACGAAGCGTTCGTCGGTGAGCTGGGGCAGCCCGAGGTAGCCGGCCGTCACCCCGGCGCCGCCGATCAGGAGTTCGCCCGGCACGCCGACGGGCACCCGCCGCCCGTACGGGTCGAGGACGCGCACGGTGGTGCCGGCGATCGGGCCGCCGATGGTGACCGGGCCCTCGGCCGGGTCGACCTCGGCGGTGGTGGACCAGACGGTCGTCTCGGTCGGCCCGTACATGTTGCGGATCGGGCCGCCGAGGTGTTCGGCCAGCCGGCGCACCAGCTCGGCGTCGAGGGCCTCGCCGCCGAGCAGCAGCTGCCGCAGGCCGCGCAGGGCCTGCGGGTCGGCCTCGTCGAGCAGGGTGCGGGCCCGCGAGGGGGTGCACTGCAGGTGGGTGACGCCGTGGGCGCGCACCAGCGCCGTCAGCTCGGTGTCGGCCGCGACCGCGAGGGCGGCCGGGGCGGGGGCCGGTGCGGCGGCCGCGGTGCGGCGCAGCTCGGCCAGCCGGGGCAGGGCGGCCAGCGCGACGTCGGTGTCGACGCCGAAGTCGACCAGGCAGCCGATCTCGTCCACGCCGGCGGCGGCCAGCCGGTGCACCAGCGGCAGGCACTCCTCGGCGGTGCCGATCAGCGAGCCGTGGCCCAGGTAGCGGGCGCAGGCGTGGTCGAGCAGGGCCTCCTGGTCCTCCGCGGTGAAGTCGCTGCTGCGCACGTCCATGCCGAGGCTGCGGGCCAGGTTCTCGATCAGGCCGACCGAGCTGCGCAGGTAGTCGCGGAACGGCTGCCAGGCGTGCGCCCGGACGTCGGCGTCGTCGGCGCCGACGTAGCTGTGCAGCATCAGGGTCACGTGCGGGTCGCCCGGGTGGCCGGCCTCGTGCCAGGCCTCCCGGTAGAGGGCGATCTTCTCGCCGAGTTCCTCGACGCTCTGGCCCAGCAGGTGGGTCAGCAGTCGGGCGCCGACCCGGCCGGCCGTGCGGCAGGTCTCGGGGTTGCCCGAGGAGGTGAGCCAGTACGGCAGCTCGGCCTGGACGGGGCGGGGCAGCACCTGGACGTCGACGGTGCGGCCGCCGGGCCCCTCGAAGGGGAGCCGTTCGCCGCGCCACAGCCGGCGCACCTGCTCGATGCCGCTGACGGTGAGCGCCTGGCGGTCCTGGTAGGCGTCCTTGGCGAGGACGAAGTCGTCCGCGTGCCAGCCCGAGGCGAAGGAGAGCCCGACCCGCCCGCCGGACAGGTTGTCGACGACCGACCACTCCTCGGCGACCCGGACGGGGTGGTGCAGCGGCAGCACCACGCTGCCGGCCCGGATCCCGATCCGCTCGGTGGCCTGGGCGATCGCGGCGGCCAGCACCGAGGGGGCCGGGAACGGCCCGCCGAAGGCGTGGAAGTGCCGCTCGGGCAGCCAGACGGCGGAGAAGCCGTTGGTGTCGGCGAAGCGGGCGCCGTCCAGCAGCAGCCGGTACTGGTCGGGGCCGGGCTCGGCGCCGGCGGTGTCGCTGGCGAAGTAGAAGAGGCTGAACTCGGGGACGGCCGGGGCGTCCTGCGAGGCCGCGGCGTTCCGAGTGGAGGGAACCGGGGCGGGGGCCGTCGCCGTGCCGGGGTCGGGGTTGACCACGACGCGGTGGCCCCGGCTGAGCGTCCAGAGCAGTTCCAGGACGGAGATGTCGAAGGAGACGCTGGTGACGGCCAGCCAGGTGGCGGGCTCCCCGTCGTCCGCCAGCACGCGGTCCATCGCCGCCAGGAAGGCGGTGAGGTTGCGGCGCAGCACGACGACGCCCTTGGGGCGGCCGGTCGAGCCGGAGGTGTGGATGACGTACGCGGGGGCGTCCGGGTCCACGGACACGGATACGGGTGCTGCTGCAGAGGACTCGGCCGGGGCGTCGAGGTCGAGCAGCGGGGCGCCGGCGGGCGCGGCGTCCCGGGTCGCGGCGTGCACCACGACCACGGCGGGCTCGGCGTCCTCGACCACGTGGCGCAGCCGGGCCGCCGGGTAGTCCGGGTCGAGCGGCAGGTAGGCGGCGCCGGCCCGGAGCACGGCGAGCATGGCGGCGGGCAGGTCGGTGCCGCGGCGCAGGCACAGGCCGACCCGGTCGCCGGGGCGCACCCCGGCGGCCTGGAGCCGGGTGAGCAACTCGTCGACCCGGGCGTCCAGTCGGGCGAAGGTGAGGGCCAGCTCCGGGCGGCCGCCGGGCAGCACGGCCTCGGCGTCCGGGCGGGTGCGCACGGCCTCGGCGAAGGCCGTCACGACGTCCGGCGCGTCCTCGGGCAGCGCCGGGCCGTCGCCGGCCACGGCCAGCAGGGCCTGCTCGACGGGGGTGAGCGCGAGCAGTGCGGAGAGCCGCAGGCCGGGGTCGGCGGCGCCGCGGGCCAGCACCCGCTGGAGGGCCTCGGTCAGCGTGCGCACGGTGTCGTCGTCGAACAGGTCGCCGCTGAACTCGCAAACGCCTGCCGTGAGTTCGCCGTCGCGGGCGAGTTCCAGGCTCAGGTCGGTGCGACAGAGGCCGTTGTCCAGCTCGACGAGCTCGACGGTGACGCCGGGCAGGGCGATGTCGGGGGCGGGGACGTTGCGGTAGCCGAACTGCACCTGGTAGAGCGGGGCGTGGCTGAGGTCACGGTCCGGGCGCAGCTCGCGGACCAGGCGCTCGAAGGGCACCTGGGTGTGGGCCAGCGCGCCGAGCGAGGTCTCCCGCACCCGGTCGAGCAGTTCGCCGAAGGACGGGTCGCCGGAGAGGTCCGAGCGCAGCACCAGGCTGTTGACGAACATGCCGACGAGCCCGGCGAGTTCGGGCCGGTCGCGGCCCGCGGTGGGCACGCCGACGACGACGTCCTGCTGACCGGAGTGGCGCATCAGGACGGCCTGCCAGGCGGCCAGCGTGACCATGAACGGGGTCGCCCGGGCCGCCCGGGCCGCGGCCTCCACGGCCTCGGTGGTGGCGGCGTCCAGGGTGAAGTGCACCCGGCCGCCCCGGTGGCTGGGCACGGCCGGCCGGGGCCGGTCGGTGGTCAGCTCCAGGACGTGCGGGGCGCCCTCCAGCCGCTCGCGCCAGTAGCCGAGCGGCTCGGCCAGCGCGGTGTCGGTGAGTTCGCGGCGCTGCCACTGCGCCCAGTCGGCGTACTGCACGGCGAGCGGCTCGGGGGCCGGGCCGCCCTCGCGGAAGGCCCGGTAGCGGGCGCAGAGCTCCTCCACCAGCACCGCGCGGGACCAGGCGTCGCCGACCAGGTGGTGGTTGACCACGACCAGCAGGGCGCGCTCGGGCGCGGAGCGGATCAGCAGGGCGCGCAGCAGCGGGCCGTGCTCCAGGTCGAACGGCAGGGCCGCCTCCCGCTCGGCCAGCGCGCGCTCCTCGGCCTCGCTCCAGCCGCCCTCGCCGTCGGCCGGCTCGGCCACCCGCAGCACCGGGGCGGTGCGCTCCAGCACCCGCTGCACCGGGCCGTCCTGGCCGGGGGCGATGACGGTGCGCAGCGCCTCGTGCCGCTCCACCAGGCCGTCCAGCGCGGCCTCCAGCGCGGCGACGTCCAGCGGGCCGCTCAGGCGCAGGCCCACGTACTCGTTGAACACCCCGAGCCCGGGGGTGAGCTGCTCCAGGAACCAGAGCCGCTCCTGGCCGAAGGACAGCGGCGCCGGCAGCGCCGGGTCGCGCGGCGGCACGGCCGGGGCCGGGGCGGCGGGGCCGGCCGTGCCGGCCGGGGTGGTGCCTGCGCGGCCCCGGGCGCGCGCCTCGAAGGCGGCGCGCTGCTCGGGGGTGAGCCGGGCGAGGCGGTCCTCGCGGCGGCCTGCGGGGTTGGTCACTGGTTCTCCAGGTCGGCGAGGATGCGGTCTTCGATCTCGGTGGCGAGGTCGGCGACGCGGCCGCCCTCGAAGAAGACCCGGGCGGGGACGTCGACCTCGAACTCGGCCCGCAGCCGGGCCGCGATCTGGGCGGCCAGCAGCGAGTGGCCGCCGAGCTCCAGGAAGTCGTCGTCCACCCCGACCCGGTCGAGGCCGAGCAGTTCGGCGTAGATCTCGGCCAGGCGCTCCTCGGTCGGGGTGGCCGGGGCGGTGTACGGCGTGGCGAGCTCGGGGCGGGGCAGGGCCGCCGTCCGGGGCGCCTCGGCGGCCGGGGCGGCGGAGGTGTGCAGCGTGCCGTCCGCGATCGCGGCGCCGGCCCGGGCCACCACGGCCCGTCCGGGCGGGCCCTCCAGCAGGGCGGCGAAGGCGCGGGCGCCCTGCTCGGGGGTGAGCGCGCCGGCCAGCATGTCGGCCTGGAAGGCCCGCAGGGCCTCGGGGACCTCGGCCCGGCTGGCCATGCCGACGCCGGCCCACATGTCCCAGTCGACGGCCACCGCGTGGCGCTCGCCGCGCGCGGCCTCGGCCTCCGCGACGGCGGCGAGGTAGGCGTTGGCGGCCGCGTAGTCGGCCTGGCCGTAGGTCGGGATCAGGGTGGCGAGCGAGGAGCAGAGCACCAGCACCTCGGCCTCCCCGGGTCGCAGCGCGGCGAGCAGGTGGCGCAGGCCGGTGGTCTTGGGGGCGAGGACGGTGCGCATGCTGTCGTCGGAGCGCAGTTCGACGGAGCCGCCGCCGGGCACGCCGGCCGCGTGGACGACGCCGTCGATCCGGCCGAAGGCCGCACGGGCCTGCTCCAGCGCCCGGTCCAGCGCTGCGGCGTCGGTGACGTCGGCCTGGACGGCCAGCACCTCGGCGCCGCTCTCGCGCACCGCGGCGAGCGCGGCCTCGTCGGCGGCGCCGCGGCCGAGCAGGACGAGCCGGGCGGCGCCGGCCCGGGCCAGGGCACTGGCGAGGGTCAGGCCGATCCCGCCGAGGCCGCCGGTGAGCAGCCAGGTGCTGCCGGCCCGCACCCGGGCCGGGGCGGTCGGGACGGGGCGCTCGGCGGGCTCGACGGTGCGGGTGAGCAGGGCGCCCTCGCGCAGGGCGAGCAGCCGGGCCGGGCCGGTGAGCACGGCGCGCACCACCGCGTCGGCGGCGGCCTCGTCGAGCGGGGTGCCGACGGCGAGGTCGACCTGGGTGCAGCGCAGGTTGCGGTACTCCTCGCCGAGCACCTGGACCGGGCCGCTGAGCAGGGCGGCGGCGGGCCGGGGCTGCTCGCCGGGGGCGGCCGGGAAGGCCCCGGCGGTCACGACGCCGAGCCGGACCTCGTTCAGCACGCTCTCGGCGGACATCGCCCGGGCGAGGTGGACCAGGCCGAAGTAGCCGGCGGTCTCGTCCGGCGTCTCGTCCAGGCCCCAGGCGTACAGGACGGCGGTGGGCGTGCGGACCAGGCCGCGCAGGTCGGCCAGCAGCTTCGCGTACTGGGCCGGGTCGGCGGGGTCGAGCTCGTAGACGCCGCGGCGCACCCGGCGGTAGGCCGGGCCGGGCTGGACGGTGGTGACGATCTGGCCGCGGGCCGTCAGCAGCTCGACCAGGGGCTGGGCGGCGCCGGCCCGGTCCAGCAGGACCAGCCAGGTCTGGCGGCGGCCGGCCAGCGGGTCGTCCCCGGCGGTCTCGGCGAGCGGGCGCCAGTTGACGGTCGCGTGGACGGCGTCGAGGTCCGCGGCGGGCAGCGCGGTGGCGGGCGCCCGGCCGGGGACGGCGGGCTCGATCCAGTGCGGGAGCCGCTCGAAGGGGTAGCCGGGCAGGTCGGCGGGGCGGGCGTCGGCGTCGACGGGCTCCCAGTCGACGGCGGCGCCGTGCGCCCACAGGCTGCCGAGCGCGAGGACGGCGCTGCCGGGCTCGTCCTCGGCGCCGCGGCGCCCGCGGGTGGGCAGCGGCGGCAGGGCGAGCCGCGGCCCGGCGGTGCCCTCGGCGGCCGCGCGGGCCAGATCGGTCAGCACGCTGCCGGGGCCGGTCTCCACCAGCACCATCCGCTCGTCGAGCGCCGCCAGGCGGGTCAGCCCGTCGTGGAAGCGCACCGGGGCGAGCATCTGACGCACCCAGTAGCCGGGGTCGGTGGCCTGCTCCGGGGTGATCCAGTCGCCGGTGAGGTTGGACAGGAACGGCACGGTGGGCTGGTGCAGCGTCACCTTGGCGAGTTCGGCCGCGAACTGCTCGGCGGCGGGAGCGCACAGGGCGCTGTGGAACGCCCGCTCCACCGGCAGGCGCAGGGCGCGCAGGCCCCGCTCGCCCAGCTCGGCGGCGGCCCGCTCGACGGCGTCGGCGGTGCCGGACAGCACCGAGGCGCCCGGTCCGTTGACGGCGGCGAGGTCCAGGCCGTGCGCGGCGGCGAGGTCGGCCGCGGCCGCCTCGTCCAGCGGGACGGCCAGCATCGCGCCGGGCGCGGTCTGCTCCATCAGCCGGCCGCGGGCGGCGACCAGGGCGAGCGCCTCGGGCAGGTCGAGGACGCCGGAGAGCAGCGCCGCGGTGTACTCGCCGAGGCTGTGGCCCAGCAGCGCCGCCGGGCGCACGCCCCAGTGCCGCCACAGTGCGGCCGTGGCGTGGCCGACCGCCAGGACGGCGGGCTGGGTGACGGAGCTGCGGCGCAGCAGGTCGGCGTCGCCGCCGCGCAGCAGCTCGACCAGGTCGAGGCCCAGGTGCGGGCGCAGCAGGTCGGCGGCCTCGTCCAGGGCGGCCCGGAACACCGGGTGCGCCCGGTGCAGGCCCAGGGCCATGCCCGGGTACTGCGCGCCCTGGCCGGGCAGCAGGAAGGCGACGGGGGCGGCGCCCTGCCCGGCGCGGGCCCGGACCGACTCCCGGCGGCCGCCGCCGCGCAGCGCGGCCATGGCGGCGGCGGTGTCGTCGGCGACCACGACGCGGCGCTGGACCAGCTGGCGCCGGCCGGTGCGCAGGGTGCGGGCGACGTCGGCCAGCGGGCGGTCCGGGTGGGCGGCGAGGTCGTCGGCGAGCCGTTCGGCGGCGGCGTCCAGCGCGGCGGCGGTGCGGGCCGACAGCGGCAGGGCGACGGGGACGGCGCCCGGCGCGGCGGTCTCGCGCGGGGCCGGCTCGGGGGCCTGCTCCAGGATCACGTGCGCGTTGGTGCCGCCGATGCCGAAGGCGCTGACGGCGGCCCGGCGCGGGCCGTCGGCGACCGGCCAGTCGGTGAGGCCGGCCGGGACGAAGAACGGGCTGTCGGCGAGGCCGAGTTCGGGGTTGACGGCCTCGGCGTGCAGGCTCGCCGGGATGCGGCCGCCGCGCACCGTCAGGATGGCCTTGATCAGGCCGGTGACGCCGGCGGCGGTGTCCAGGTGGCCGAGGTTGGACTTGACCGAGCCCAGGCCGCACCAGCCGGTGGCGGACCTGTCGTCGGCGTCCTGCTCGGCGCGGAAGGCGGCGGTGAGCGCCTCGACCTCGATCGGGTCGCCGATCGGGGTACCGGTGCCGTGCGCCTCGACGTAGCCGATGCTGTCCGGGGCGACGCCCGCGACGGACAGCGCCTCGCGGATCACGGCGGTCTGGCCGGCGACCCCCGGGGCGGTGTAACCCGCCTTGTTCGCACCGTCGTTGTTGACGGCCGAGCCGAGGATGACGGCGTGCACCCGGTCGCCGTCGGCGAGCGCGTCGGCGAGGCGCTTGAGCACCACGACGCCCGCGCCGTTGCCGAAGACCGTGCCGGCCGCCTCGGCGCCGAAGGGCCGGCAGTGCCCGTCCGGCGACTCGATGCCGCCGGGCACCGGCAGGTAGCCGGAGCGGTGCGGCACGGTGACGGTGACGCCGCCGGCGAGCGCGAGGTCGCACTCCTCGGACAGCAGGCTCTGCACCGCGAGGTGCACGGCGACCAGCGAGGTCGAGCAGGCGGTCTGCACGCTGACCGCCGGGCCGCGCAGGTTGAGCTTGTACGCGGCGCGGGGGGCCAGCTGGTCGGGCTGGTTGCCCTGGAAGAGCATCGGCACGCCGAGGGAGTCCCGCAGGTCGGTGCGCGGCAGCAGGTTGTGGATCAGGTAGGTGCTCAGCAGCGACCCGGCGTAGACCGCGATCGGTCCGGGGGCCCGGTCGGGGTCGCAGCCGGCGTCCTCCAGCGCCTCCCAGGCGCATTCGAGGAAGATCCGCTGCTGCGGGTCGATGACCGAGGCCTCCAGCGCGTTGTAGCCGAACAGCTGGGAGTCGAAGCCGGCGACGTCCGCCAGCACGCCCTTGGCGGCCACGTACCCGGCCTTGCCGGCCTCGCCGTCCGGCACCCCGGCGGCCCGCAGCTCCTCGGGGCCGAACCGGCTGATCGCCTCGGTGCCGGAGGCCAGCAGCTCCCACAGCGCGTCGACGGAATCGGCTCCGGGGAAGCGGCCCGCGAGGCCGACGACGGCGACCCGGCCGTCGGTCTCGGCCTCGTCGGGAATGACCGGCTGTGCGTTCAAGGTGTTCTCCGTGGGTGAGGTGGGCTCCGCGCGCGGCGGGGCGGGCAGGACCGGGTGCGCGGCCGGGGCTCAGACCGCCATGGGGTTCAGGGCTGCCGTGGGGATCAGGGCCGCCGGGCGGCTCAGACCGCCATGAGGTAGCGCTGGAAACGGGGCATCAGGAACTCCAGGGCCCGGACCTCGACGGGCGTCAGCTCCGGGTGCCAGACGTCCCAGAGCAGGACGGCGCGCTGCTGGGTGCCCTTGTTCCAGGCCTCGTGGATGAAGCTGTCGTCGAAGAGGATCACCTTGCCCTCCTCCCAGCCCCGCTCGTCGTCGCCGACCTTGATGGCGCAGCCGGGCGGGACGATCAGCGGCAGGTGCGCGGTCAGCAGCAGGTTCACGCCGCCGGTGTGCGGGGTGATGTGCACGCCGGGGTTGAGGATGGTGAACATGCCGTCGCGCGGCCCGTGCGGGCTCGCCGAGACGGCGGCGTGGGTCTCGGGGCAGCGCTCCAGGACCTCGTCGCGCCAGCTGCCGTTGCGGTACAGCTGGTAGGTGTCCCAGCCCTGCCAGCCGAGCTCCTTGGTGTACAGGTCCTCGTACGGGGCGAAGCGGGCCTGCTCGGCGCGCAGCTCCAGGAACTCGGCCTTGATCCGGTCGTACGCCTCCTCCAGCCGGGCCACCCAGGGCAGTTCGGCGGTGTCGTGCCAGGGCAGGGCGCTGATCCCGGGGAAGAACAGCCGGGTCGGCTCCTGGTCGTCGTGCAGGTACTCCGGGGCCTGCTCGCCGGTGAGGATGCGCAGGCACTCCTCGACCCGCTCCAGCCCCTCGGTGCCGAGGATGCCGTGCAGCTCCGTCATCACGCCCTGAACGTCCATGTCAGTCCCTCCCTGTCGGTGCGGTCCGGGTCGTCGGCCCGGCCGGTGTGTGCTGGTCGGCGGCCGGGCCCTCGGCCCGGTCCCGGGCCTCGCGGCGGGCCCTGGCGCGGGCCCGGACGGCGCTCTGGCGGCGTTCACCGCGCGGTTCGGCGGTCTCGGCGGCGGCCCGGCCGTCCGGGGCGGCGCCCTCGGTGAGGCCGGCCGCGAACTCGGCGATGGTGGGCCGGCCGAAGATGTCCACCAGCCGGACCGGCCGCTCCAGGCGGCGGGCCAGCTCCAGCTGGAGCCGGGCGGCCAGCAGCGAGTCGCCGCCGGCCTCGAAGAAGTTGGTGTGCCGGCCGACCGGGCCGCCGCCCAGCAGCCGGCGCCAGGCGTCGGCGACGAGCTGCTCGACCCCGGCCAGCGGGGCGGCGTCGGCGGGCCGGGCGGCGGCCCCGGGCAGCGGCAGCCGGGCCCGGTCGCGCTTGTTGGTGCGCGTCCTGGGCAGCGCGTCCAGCAGCAGCACGGTGTCCGGCACGACCGCCGCCGGGAGCCGCTCGGCCAGGTGCGCGCGCAGCTCGGCGCCGGTGACCCCGGGTGCGGCGACCGCATAGCCGACCAGCCGGCGGGCACCGCCCTGGCCGTGCGCGGCGGCGGCCGCCTCGCGGACCCCGGGGTGCAGCTCCAGCAGCGCCTCGATCTCCTCCAGCTCGATCCGGTTGCCGCGGATCTTCAGCTGGCTGCCGATCCGGCCGACGAACGCCAGCTCGCCGTCCGGGAGGCGGCGGCCCAGGTCCCCGGTGCGGTACAGCCGGCCGCCGGCCTGCCAGGGGTCGGCGACGTACGCCCGGGCGCTCTCCTCGGGCCTGCGGTGGTACGAGCCGGCCAGGAAGTCGCTGCGCAGGTGGATCTCGCCGACCACCCCGACCGGGCAGAGCCGGCCCCGGCGGTCCAGGACCACCGCCTCGCGGCCCGGGATCGGGCTGCCGATCGGCACCCCGGCCGGGAACTCCTCGCCCGGCGCCAGCTCGCGGTGCGTCGCCAGCACGCACTCGGTGGGCCCGTAGAGGTTGTGCAGCCGCGGCCGGTCGGGGCGGTGCGCCCAGGCGGCGGCCAGCGCCACCGGGAGCACCTCGCCGGCCATCAGCACGTGGGCGAGGTCCGGCAGGTGCGATCCGGTGGCGTCCAGCGCCTCGGTGACCAGCTGGAAGAAGGCCGGGACGGTCTGGATCTGGGTGATCCGCTCGGCCCGCAGCCACCCGGCCACCGCGAGCGGGTCGCGGCGCAGCCCCTGCGGCGGCAGGCAGAGCACCGCGCCCGAGCAGAGCGCGGCGAACACCTCGGTGTACGCGGCGTCGTAGGTGAACGGGGCCCACTGGGCGATCCGGCTGTCCGGCCGGATGCCGAAGTGCTCGCGCTGCCAGTGGGCGAACTGGGCGAGCGCCGCGTGCGGCAGGGCGATGCCCTTGGGCGTGCCGGTGGAGCCGGAGGTGTAGACCAGGCAGAGCGGGTCGCCGGGGCCGGCGGGGGAGGCGGCCGGGGCGGGGCCCGCGGGCTCGTCGGCGGCCGGCACCCGCGGGTCGACGACCTCGACCGGGATGCCGGCGAAGTGCCCGTCGTCCGCCCGCAGTTCGGAGCGCAGTTCGGAGCGCAGTTCAGGGTGCAGGGCGAGCGTGCTCTCGGCGGCCAGCAGGCACACCGGTTCGGCGTCGGCCAGCAGCGCGGTCAGGCGGGCGGCCGGGTCGGCCGGGTCGAGCACCGCGAAGGCGGCCCCGGTCTTGGCGACGCCGAGGATCGCGGCGCTCTGCACCGGGCCGGCGGGCAGCAGCACCGAGACGAACCGGCCGGGGGCCGCGCCGCGCTCCAGCAGCCGGGCCGCGATCCGGTCGCTCCAGGCGTCGAGCCGGCGGTAGCCGACCGTCACGCCCTCGGCCCGGATCGCGGGGGCGTCCGGACGGGCCGCGGCCCGGGCCCGGAACAGCTCGGACACCGACACGGCGTGCTCGGCGCGCGCCTCGCCCGCGGGGCGGGCCGGGCGGGGGGCGGGCAGCGCGGGGTCGGTGAGCTCGACGGCGTCGAGGGAGGCCTGCGGCGAGGCCAGGGCGGCACGCAGCAGGGCGTGGAAGTGCCGGGCGAAGCGGTCAGCGAACTGCGGGCCGAAGCGGTCCGTGGCGTACTCCAGGGCGCCGGCGATCCGGTCGGCGCGCTCGTCCAGGGCCAGGGTCAGGTCGTACTTGGCCGCCCCGGTGGGGACCTGGCGCAGCACGCCGGCGGCCGCGCCCAGCCGGACGTCGGCCGGCGGCGCGTCCTGGAACACCAGCGAGGCCTGGACCAGGGTCGGCCGGCCCGGCTCGCGGGGCAGGCCGAGGCCGGCCACCAGCCGGTCGAAGGCGACCAGCGGACGGCCGAGGTCGCCCGCCAGCGCCCGCCCGGTGCGGGCGGCGAGTTCGGCGAAGGACGGCGCCCCGGCCAGGTCCACACGCACCGGCAGGGTGTTGGCCAACGAGCCGACCAGCGACTCCAGTTCGGGCCGGTCGCGGTTGGCCACCGGCACGCCCACCAGGACGTCGTCGCTGCCCGCGTAGCGGCCCAGCAGCGCCGCGTACACGGCGAGCAGCAGGGTGAAGGGCGTGGTGCGCAGCCGGGCGGCGCCCTCGCGCAGCGCGGCCGTCAGCTCCGGGGCGAGCGCCACCGGCAGGGTCTCGCCGGCTCCCGTAGGCCGCGTCCGGGTCGGTGCGTCGGCGGGCAGGTCGAACACCCCGGGGTGCCCGTCGAGCCGCTTCAGCCAGTACTCCAGGTGCTCCTGACGCAGCGTCAGGCCAGCCTCGTCGGCGCAGTCGGCCGCGTAGCCGGCGAAGTCCAGGTCGAGCGCGGGCGGCGGCTCGGCCAGGCCGAGGCGGGCGGCGTACAGCGCGGCCAGCTCGCGCACGGCCACGCCGATCGACCAGCCGTCGACCGCGAGGTGGTGCGCGGTGCACAGCAGCACCGAGCGCTCGGGGCCGGTGCGCACCAGGGTGAGCCGCAGCGGCGGCTCACCGGCCAGGTCGAAGGGGCGCACGGCCTCCGCCCGGGCCAGCTCGGGCACCTCTTCGGGCGCGGCGTCCAGGACGGTCAGGGCCGGTACGGCGGGCGGCGTGAGGACCAGCACCGGGCCGTCCTCGCGCAGCTCGCAGCGGGCGGCGAGCACCGGGTGCCGGGCGGTCAGGTCGGCGAGCGCCCCGGTCAGGGCCGCCTCGTCCACCGGGCCGGTCAGGTCGAGCGCGGCGGGCAGGTGGTAGGCGGGCGAGTCGGGGGCCAGGCGGTGCAGCAGCCACAGCTGGCGCTGCTGGTCGGTCATCGGGACGGCGTCCGGGACCGGCCCCGCCGTCCGGGCGGCGGGGGCCGGGGCGGCGGGCCGCACCCGCGCCAGGGCGGCGGGGGTGGGGTCGGTGTAGAAGTCGGCGAGCGAGGGCGCGGCGCCGAAGCGGGCCCGGACCCGGCCGAGCAGCCGGGTCGCGGCGATGGAGTTGCCGCCGGCGGCGAAGAAGTCGTCGGTGGTGCCGACCCGCTCGGCCGGCAGGCCCAGGACCTCCGCCCAGAGCGCGACGGCGGCCTGCTCGGCCTCGGTGACCGGTGCCGTCCGCTCGGCGGCGGTGAGCTCCCCGGCGCGCAGCAGCAGCGCCGGACGGTCCACCTTGCCGCTGGTGTTGAGCGGCAGCGCGGGCAGCGGGGCGATCACCCCGGGGACGGCGGCGGCGGGCAGCCGCTCGCGCAGGTGGCGGCGCAGCCGGTCGGGCAGCCCGTCGTCCTCGGTGCGGGCGGTGACGAAGGCGACCAGCCGGGGCCCGGCGGGCTGCCCCCGGTCCACGACCACCGCCGCCTGGCGGACCTCGGGGTGGGCGGCGAGCAGGGACTCCACCTCGCCGACCTCGATGCGGTGGCCGAGGATCTTCACCTGCTGGTCGGCCCGGCCGAGCACGACGATCCGGCCGTCCGGCAGGTGGCGGGCCAGGTCGCCGGTGCGGTAGACGGTGCCGCCGGCCGGGTCGACCGGGTCGGCCACGAAGGCGGCGGCGGTCAGCTCCGGGCGGTTGCGGTACCCGGTGCTCACGCCGGCCCCGCCGATCACCAGCTCGCCGACGGCGCCGCGCGGCACCGGCCGCAGCCGCCGGTCCAGGACGTAGCAGACGGTGCCGGCCACCGGGCGCCCCACCGTGACGCCCTCGCCGGGCAGCACCCGCCCGACGGTGGACCAGATGGTCGTCTCGGTCGGCCCGTACAGGTTCCACAGCCCGGCGCAGCGCGCCAGCAGTCGATCCGCGAGGTCGGCGTCCAGGGCCTCGCCGCCGCACAGCGCCCGCAGCCCGGGCCGGCCCGCCCAGCCGCCGTCCAGCAGCCCGCGCCAGAGCGAGGGGGTGGCCTGCATGACGGTGGCGCCGCTGCGCTCCAGCAGCGCGCCCAGCGCCTCGGCGTCGCGGACGCTCTCGCGCGGGGCGACCACGACCCGGCCGCCGGCCAGCAGCGGGGCGAACAGCTCCAGGACGGAGATGTCGAAGGTGATCGAGGTGACGGCGAGCAGGGTGTCGTCGGCGCGCAGGCCCGGCTCGGCGCGGACCACGCTGTGCAGCAGGTTGGCGACGCAGCCGTGCGGCACCGCCACGCCCTTGGGCAGCCCGGTGGAGCCCGAGGTGTACATCAGGTATGCGAGGTCCTCGGGGCCGGCGCCGGGCAGCGGCTGCCCGGTCGCGGCGTCCGGGCCCTCGTCGAGCAGCGCGTTCGGGCCTTCGTCGAGCAGCGTGGCCGGGTCGGCGGCGGGCAGCCCCGCGGCGGGGTCGCCGATCAGCAGGCGGGCGCCGCTGTCGGCGAGCACGTGCTCGGCCCGCGCGGCGGGCATGGCCTCGTCCAGCGGGACGAGGACGGCCCCGGCCCGCCAGATGCCGACGATCAGCGGCACCAGCTGCGCGCCGCGCTCGACGCGCAGGGCCACCCGGTCGCCGGGCGCCACGCCGTGCCGGGCCACCAGCCGGCGGGCGACCCGGTCGGCGGCCGCGTCGGCCGCGGCCCGGCCGAAGGCGTGGCCGGGCGATTCGACGGCCGGTGCGGCGCCGCCCTGCCGGGCGAGTTCGCGCAGCGCCTCGGGCACGGTGGCCCAGGCGCGCTCGGCGTCGGGCGCCCGGTTGAAGTCGACCAGGACGCGCCGGCGCCGGCCTTCGGAGAGCACCGGAAGCTCGGCCAGCGGCCGGTCCGGGTCGGCCGCGGCGGCCTCCAGCAGGCACAGCAGCGAGTCCGCGAAGTCGGCGGCCGTCTCGGGGGCGAGCAGTGCCGTGCGGTACTCCAGCGTCGCGTCCAGCGCGCCCGAGGGGCGCGGGCGCAGGAAGAACGTCAGGTCGTACTTGGCCGTGCCGCTGTGCGAGGGCGCCGGGGCGGTGGTGACGCCGGGCAGCTCCAGGGTGGTGGTGGGGCCGCTGTGGAAGGAGTACATCAGCTGGAACAGCGGCGTGCGCCCGCCCGCGGCGCGGCCGAGCCGCTCCAGGACCAGGTCGAAGGGGGTGTCGCGGTGGCGCAGGTCGGCCTTCAGGTGCTGGCGGGTGCGGGCCAGGGCCTGCCGGAAGCTCGGCTCGCCGCCGAGGTCGCTGCGGTGGGCGACGAGGTTGAGCAGCGGTCCGACGACGCCGGCGAGGGCGGTGCGGCCGCGGGTCGCCACCGGCATGCCGACCACCAGGTCGTCCTGGCCCGTCCAGCGGGCGGCGGTGGCGCAGAAGGCGGTGAGCAGCACGGTGGACAGGCTGGCCAGTTCGCCCCGGCCGAAGGCGCTGAGCCGGGCGGCCAGTTCGGCGGGGACGGTGAAGTGGTGCAGCGCGCCGGCCGCCGGGTCGCCGCCGGGGCCGACGTCGGAAGGCAGGTCGGCGGTGGGCAGTTCGCCGCCCAGCCGGGTCTGCCAGTGGTCGATTCCGCCGGCGTGGCTGGTGTCGCTGTCGTCGCCGCGCTGCCAGGCGGCGAAGTCGCCGAAGTCGGGTCCGCCAGCGGGGAAGGGGGCCGGCGCCTCGCCGCCGAGTTCGGCGGCGTAGCAGGCGGCCAGCGACTCCAGGAAGACGCCGAAGCCCCAGGCGTCGACCACGATGTGGTGGGCGGTGAACAGCAGCAGCGAGCGGCCGCCGCCCAGCAGGAACAGCTGGGTGCGCATCAGCGGGGGCCGGGCCAGGTCGAAGGGCACGGCCACGGCGCGGGCGGTGAGCTCGGCGAGCCGCTCCGCGCGCTCGCCCTCGGGGACGCCGGCCAGGTCGACGGTCTCGACGGCCGGGCGGACCAGGTCGGCGAACAGCTGCCACGGCTCGCCCGCCCCGTCGGCGGCGACGGCGCAGCGCACCACCTCGTGCCGCCGGGCGACGGCGGCCAGCGCCCGTTCCAGGGCGGCCACGTCCAGCGGGCCGCTGACGTGGAAGGCGGCGCTCTCGTTGTGCAGGGCGGTGCCGGGCAGCACCTGCTCGGCCCGCCAGATGGAGCGCTGGGCGTAGGACAGCGGCGCGCGGGCGCGGTCGCCGCGCAGCGGCAGGGAGGTGTCGCGGCTCATCGGCGGCCGCCCTCCGACGAGGCGTCCGCGCGGCCGGCGGCGACGGCCGCGGCCAGCCCGGCGACGGTCGGGTCGCCGACGTACACCCGCAGCGGCACCTCGACGCCGAAGCGGGTGCGCAGCCCGTCCAGCAGGCGGGCGATGCCCAGCGAGTCCCCGCCGAGCAGGGCGAAGTCGTCGTGCCGGCCGACGGCGGGCACGTGCAGCAGCTCGCGCCACAGCTCGGCGATGCCGGCCTCCAGGCCTTCCAGCGGCTGTTCGCCGGTGCGCCCGGCCAGGGCGGCGGCCGGGCTGGGCAGCGCCCGCCGGTCGGCCTTGCCGCTGAGGGTGCGCGGGATCGCGGCGAGCCGCAGGTACAGGGCGGGGCGGGCGGCGGCGGGCAGGCCCTCGGCGGCGTGCGCGCGCAGCTCCTCGTCGGTGGCGCCGTCGGCGACCAGGTAGGCGCAGAGCACCGGTTCGCCGTCGGCCTCCTCGACCAGGGCGGCGCAGACGTCCGCCACCGCGGGGTGGCGGCGCAACTGGTCCTCGATCTCGCCGAGTTCGACCCGGGCGCCGTTCACCTTGACCTGCTGGTCGCGGCGGCCCAGGACCTCCAGGGTGCCGTCGGCGCCGAGGCGGCCGAGGTCGCCGGTGCGGTACCGGTCCGGTGCGACGAAGCCGCCGGCCGCGTCGCCCAGGTAGCCGCGCAGCGGGAACGGGGTGCGGATCTCGATCTCGCCGATCGCGTCCACCACCGGGCGTCCGCCGAACAGCACCCCGATCTCGACCCCGGGCATCGGGTGGCCGGCCGGGACGGTCTCGGCCTCGGCGTCCTCGGCGGTGAGCCGGCGGAAGACCTTGGTCATGGTGGTCTCGGACGGCCCGTAGAGGTTGACCAGCTCCTTGTCGCCCCCGAACAGGGCCCGCCACCAGGCGATGTCGGCGGGGCGGACCGGCTCCCCGGCCATCAGCACGCTGCGCAGCCGCGGCAGGGAGTCGGCGGTCAGCCCGGCGGCGCGCAGGGTGCGGAACACGGTGGGCACGCAGTGCAGCAGGTCGACCTGCTGCTCGGTCAGCCAGCGGGCCAGGGCCGCGCCGACGGGGATGGCGCCGGGCGCGGGGAGGACGGCGGTGCCGCCGGCGCACAGCGGGACGAGGGCGTCGCGCAGGAAGGCGTCGAAGCCGGGGGAGGTGAGCATGGAGATCCGGGTGCCCGGGGCGATGCCGAACTCGGCGATCTCCCAGTCCAGGAAGTGCGCGACGGCCTGGAAGCTGCCCCGGATGCCCTTGGGGCGGCCGGTGGTGCCCGAGGTGAAGTAGACGTAGCCGGCGTCGGGGCCGCTGATGCCGGTCCAGTCGTCGGCCGCCCAGGGCAGCGGGGTGATCGACTCGGCGGTGAGCAGCGGCAGTTCGCCCTGTCCGGCGACGGCCAGGTGCTGCCCGCCGGTGGTCGGGCCGTGTCCGGCGGCGGCCAGCGCGGAGCGGCCGGCGGCGTCGGCGAGCACGGTGCCCGGCCGGAGGTCCTCCAGCAGGGCCGTCCAGCGGGCGGCGGGCTGGCGGGTGTCCACCGGGGCGAACGGGCGGCCGGTGGCGGCGCAGGCGAGGATCGCCGCGACCACCGGGACGGGGTCCGCGCAGGCGACCAGGACGGGGCCGGTGCCGGTGGCGAGGCGGTCGCGCAGGCCGGCGGCCAGCTTGGCCAGCTCCTGGTGGCTCCAGACCCGCTCGGCGGTGGCGAGGGCGGGGGCGGCGGCTCGGCGCTCGACCTGGTCGGCCCAGCGGTCGAGGATGCTCGTGTGGCTCACAACTCTCCGTTCATGATCCGGTGGGCCACGACCGTCAGCGGGTCGAGGGAGGGCAGGGCCTCGCTCAGACCGGCGTCCTCGATCGCCCTGGTGACCAGGTGCAGCTCGGTGCAGGCGGCGACGAAGGACCGCACGCCGTAGCGGGGCAGGGTCTCGCGCAGGAAGTCGATGGTGCGGGCCGGGTCCTCGCCGCGCTTGAGGCGGTGGATCTCCCGGTGCAGTGCCTCCTGGTCCGGCGGGCGCAGCGCCACCAGCTGCCGGGCGGCCCGGGCCCCGGCGGCGCCCGAGGTGAGGATGCCGGCCCGGGCGGTGCCGGAGGAGCAGAGCAGCAGGTGCGGTTCGCCGGCCGCGGCCAGTTCCTCGTGCACCACGTCGACCAGTGAGACGCAGCGCGCCGCGAGGTCGGCCGGCAGGTCGCCGAGCACGTGGTGGGCGGTGATGCAGGCGACCACCACGCGTTCCGCGCCGGCGGCCAGCAGGCCGCGCAGCGAGGACTCCACGGCGCGGCGCAGCTCGTCGAGTTCGCCGCTGCCGATGGCCTCGGTGCGGTCCACCACGGCCGGGTCGGACCAGAGCAGCACCCGGGGGGTGTCCTGCTCGGGGTGGAGCCGGCAGGCCCGGTAGACGGTGCGCAGCAGTTCGACGGAGGCCAGCGGCCCCATGCCGCCGACCACCCCGACCAGCGGGTGGCGCGGGCGGGTGCCGGGGCCGGCGATCGGCCCGGCGGCTGTGGCGGTCATCCCAGGCACGGCAGATCGAACTCCTCGACGAAGAGGGCGAAGGTCGCGACGAGCATCAGGTAGTCGGTGTCCAGGTGGGCGTGCACCTGCTGGCCGTCGCCGCGCTGACGCCGCGTCAGGGCGGCGATGGTGTCCGGGTTGAAGTAGCCCTGGCGGCGGACGGTCGCGGGGGAGACCAGCTCCTCGAACCAGTCGGCGCCGGTGCTCAGCAGGTGGCTGCTGGTCTGGCCGCGGAAGCCGTACTTCTGCCGGCTGAGCACCTCGCCGGGCACCAGGCCCTCGGCCGCCCGGCGCAGCACGGCCTTCTCCCGGCCGTGGGCGAGCATCAACTCCGGTGGCAGCGTGGTGGCGTGGTCGACCACCGCGTTCGCCAGGAAGGGGAAGCGCAGCTCGACGCCGTTGGCCAGGGCCATCCGGTCGCCGTGGTCGCCGAGCAGGTGGTCGGCGAGCCGCAGGTGGTAGTCGAGGTAGGAGCGCTGGTGCAGCGGGTGGCGCCCGGCCAGCCGCTCGGGGTCGACGAGGCGCTGGTTGGTGACGGAGAACTCGTCCAGCCCGTGGGCCAGGTCCTCGGCGTACAGCTCGCGGCGGAACTCCTGGGCGGGCAGCTGGTCCTGCTCGTAGCCGAGGTCGACGCCCCACATCCGTTCGCGGATCTCGCGTTCCAGCCGGGCGTCCAGGCCGGTGAGCCGGCTGCCGCCGAGCCCGGTGGCGTCGAAGCGGTAGCCGGGGTAGCCGCCGAACAGCTCGTCGGCGCCCTCGCCGCTGAGCGCGCCGACCGTCCCGGCGGCGCGGACGGCCTCGGACAGCGCCAGCGAGCAGACGTTGTACGACTCGCGCACGGGTGCCTCGGCGTGGCGCACCATCGCGGTGATCCGCTCGGCCACCTCGTGCTCGCCGACCGGGACTTCGTGGTGCTCGGTGCCCAGCTTGGCGGCGACCAGCCGCTGGTGCGGGCCCTCGTCGAAGTCGCGGCCGGGGAAGGTGACGGAGAAGCTGGGCCAGGCGTGGCCGGGCCGGGCCCGGGCCATCAGGGCGCCGATCAGGCTGGAGTCGAGGCCGCCGCTGAGGTACATGCCGATCGGCACGTCGGCGAGCAGCCGGCTGCGCACGGCCTCGTCGAGCAGGTCGGCGGTGCGGTGGGCGTACCGGTCCAGCTCCCGGTCCAGGGCCTCGGGGGCCACCGGGTCGAGGTCGGCGGCGAGCGGGAAGTCGAGGTCCCAGTACCGTTCGGTGCGCACGCCGGAGCGGTCGGCGATCAGCCGCTCGCCGGGGCGCAGGGCGCTGATGCCCTCGAACATGGTGCGCGGGCTGACCAGTCCGGGCAGCGTCAGTACCTGGTCGAGGCCGCGCAGGTCGACCCGGGCGCTGACGGCGGGGTGGCGCAGGATCGCCTTGATCTCGGAGGCGAAGATCAGCTGGCCGTCGGCGACGGTGTAGAAGAGCGGGACGATGCCGGCCCGGTCGCGGGCGAGCAGCAGCCGCTGCGCGGCGGCGTCGTGCAGCGCGAAGCCGAACTGGCCGTCCAGGTGGGCCGTCAGGTCCTCGCCGTACTCGCGGTACAGGTGGACCAGCACCTCGGTGTCGTTCTCGGTGCGGAACCGGTGGCCGCGGCGGCTCAGCGCGGTGCGCAGCTCGCGGTGGTTGTAGATCTCGCCGTTGCAGACCGAGACCAGGGTGCCGTCCTCGGTGCGGTGCGGCTGGTTGCCGCCGGCGAGGTCGTTCAGGGCCAGCCGGCGAAAGCCCAGGCACAGGCCGTCCGTGGCGTAGTGGCCGTCGTCGTCGGGGCCGCGGTGCACCAGGCACGCCGTCATCTCCCGGACCACGGCGGCATCGGCCGGGCGACCGCCGCCCAGGACGAATACGCCGGTTATTCCGCACATTCTGTCCGCCCTCTCCCGTCGTGCGTTCGGAACTCGTCGTCGGAACTCGCCGATCGAAATACTCTGGAAATATCCGAAAGAAACCCGGACGAGGAGCACCGTAACAGAGCTCGGTGTTCCGGGAAAGACTCAAGATCCTTATGCGTCAACCGACTATTTCAGGGCACAACTGAGCTGCGGCATCGCCTGGTTGGATCTGCCCAGGGCATGCCGGAATGCGGGCTGGACCAACCCGTGAATTACCGCATAAAGTCGTGCGGGAGGCCTGTTCAGGCTTCGCGTAATTGACTGGGAAAGAAAAAGGAGCAGCGATGACCGGTTCGTCCGCCGTACAGCACGACGAGGTGGCCCGATGGACGCCGTGGCACCGGGACGCCGCGCCGAACGGGCGGTCCGGGCCCGTACGCGTCTACTGCCTGCCGCACGCCGGCGGCTCCGCGAGCGCCTACCTGCCGTGGGCCCGGTCCGGCGAGCAGCCGGGCCTGACGATCGTTCCGGTGGAACTGGCGGGCCGGGGCACCCGCCTCGCCGAGCAGCCGTCGGCCGTCATGGACGAGGTCGTCGACGGCCTGCTCGCCCTGCTGGCGAGCCGCCCGGCGGACGAACCGTTCATCCTCTTCGGCCACAGCATGGGCGCCCGGATCGCCTACGAGACGACCCGCCGGCTCGCCGCCGAGGCGCGGCCGCTGCCGCTGTCCCTCGTGGTCTCCGGCGGCCGGGCCCCCGGCACCCCGGACGTCACCCGGCTGCACGGACTCACCGACGACGAACTCCTGGAGCGCATCGTCGGCCTCGGCGGGACCCCGGCCGAGGTGCTGGAGTTCGCCGACCTGATGCAGATGATCCTGCCGGTGCTCCGGGCCGACGTCACCCTGCTGGGCGAGTACAACGACCGGATCCGGCCGACCGTGCTGCCCTGCCCGGTGCTGGCGCTCGGCGGCGCCGACGACCTGATGGCCGGACCGGAGTGGATCACCGGCTGGCGGGCCACCACGGCGGCCGGCTTCCGTCACCGCATCCTGCCGGGCGACCACTTCTTCCTGCACCAGCAGCGGGCCGAGGTGCTCGCGGAGCTCGCGGCGCAGGCCCGGGCGTGCCTGGACACCGCGGACGGCCCCCAGGAGGGCCGGGCGCCGGGCGCCTGACCCCGGCCGCCCGGTTCCGTACGACGGGGCCGGGCGGCGGGTGGCGGGGCGTTCCTGC
>NZ_JBHVWW010000014.1:139348-143928 GCF_042882025.1 Kitasatospora sp. NPDC058243 | reverse complement strand
GAACCCAAGGGCCACTGGTTTCTCCCGCAGAAACCTCACACCCCTCCCAACCCTCCCTTCCCTTCCTATCCCCCCCCCTGTCCTTTCGCTGGTTCTGGGCCCACGTGTGCGTCCGGATCGACCGGACGGGGCGTCAGCGCCGCCCGAGCCCGCCCGACGCGGCGTCAGTGCCACCCACGCCCGCCCGACGGCACGTCAGCACCATCCGAGCCGCCCGACGCGGCGTCAGCGCCTTCCCGGGCCTGCCCGACGCGGCGTCAGCATCGTCCCGGACCCGCCCGACGCGGCGTCAGCGCCTTCGGGGCGGACCGACACGCCGTCAGCACAGGACCGACTCGGCCCGGACCGCCGCGAATCCTTTTCACCCGTCTCACTGGGGCACCCGGGTGAACCGGGCCGGGACTCCACTCGAATCGAGCACAGTCCGTACCCAAGTCGCCACTCTCCGGTGGCGGCGGACGTCGCGGTGGTTGACGGTGAATCAGACGCAGTTCCCACGAATTCCCTTGTCCGGCGCCGTGCCGGCGATCGCGGGCCTGTGTATCGGAAGGATCAACCTCATGCGTTCTGCACGCACTCTGCTCGCCGGGGCGGCTGTCGCCGCCGTTCTCACCGTCGGCACCCCCATGGCCTTCGCCGACGGCTCCGCCGACCAGGCGAAGAGCCTCACCTCGCAGGACCAGTCCGACCGCGGCGACGAGCACGGCCGCGGCGACGACCGGGGCGACGAGCACGGCCGCGGCGAAGGCCGTGGCGACGAGCACGGCCGCGGCGAGGGTCGCGGCGACGAGCACGGCCGCGGCGAGGGTCGCGGCGACGAGCACGGCCGCGGCGAAGGCCGTGGCGACGAGCACGGCCGTGGCGAAGGCCGTGGCGACGAGCACGGTCGCGGCGAAGGCCGTGGCGACGACAAGGGCGGCGAGGGCCGCGGCGGCGACAAGGGCGGCGAGGGCCGCGGCGGCGAGCACGGCCGTGGTGGCGAGCACGGCCGCAAGGGCCCGCACGGCGGCGTGCACGCCGGCGGTGGCGGCCTGGCGATGGTCGAGACCGGCACCACGCTGTCCGGTGGCGGCCTCGCCTCCGGCGCCGTCCTCCTGATCGGCGGCCTCGGGGCCGGCGCGTACGCGCTGCGCCGCAACCGCCGCAACACCGGCGCCACCATCTGACGTCCGGCATCTGACGCCGCCCCCACGCGCCTCCCCACCAGGGCGGCGCGCACGGGGGCGGCGGGTCGTTTTGGACCTTCTGGACCTTTTCGGGCCGTCACCGGCCCGGCTGCGCATGGGAATGGAGAAAGAGGAGCGATGGGCGGTCCCGTCCCTGGAATGTCCCGACTGCTGCGCACCGGCATCGGTGCGGCGGCGGTCGGTCTGCTGCTGATGTACAACTCGGTCGACACCACGCCGAGAGCCAACTCGGCGTCCCGCATGACCCGTCCCCCGGCGATCGTCGCGCCGGCCACCCCCCGCCCGTCCCCACCGGCCACCACCCCCGCGGACGCCCCCACGGACGCCCCCGCGGAGGCCCCTGCGGAGGCCGCCGAGGACCCGGCCCCCGCGCCACCGTCGCTGGGCCGTGCCAATCCGACCCGGCTGCGGATCCCGCAGATCGGCGTCGACGCCCCGTTCACCGAGCTGACGCTCGATCCGGAGGGCCAGCTCACCGCGCCGCCGCCGGACGACGACAACCTGGTCGGCTGGTACCGGGACGGCGTCTCCCCGGGCGAGCTCGGCAGCTCGGTGGTCGCCGGGCACGTGGACACCACCACGGGCCCGGCGGTGTTCGTGATGCTGAGCCAGCTGCAACCGGACCAGCAGATCGAGGTGGGGCGCGCGGACGGCACGGTCGCGGTGTTCTCGGTGGACTCGGTGGAGGCCTTCCCCAAGAACGCCTTCCCGGACGACAAGGTGTACGGCCAGACGCCCGACGCCCAGCTGCGGCTGATCACCTGCGGCGGTGCGTACGACAAGGGCCAGAAGGACTACTCGGACAACGTGGTGGTCTTCGCGCACCTGGATTCCTCGCACCCGGCCTGACCGGCAACGCGAACGACCGCCGCCCCCAACTCCCTGGGGGACGGCGGTCGTTCGCGTAAGGGCCGGTGCTCAGCCGCGCACGGTGGCCTCGAAGGCGTGCAGGTAGGGGTTGACCGGGTGGACGTCCGCGACGTCCAGTCCGGCGTCCTCCATCAGCCGCACCATGCTCTCCTTGGAGTGCTTGGCGCCGCCGACGTTGAGCAGCAGCATCAGGTCCATCGCGGTGGTGAAGCGCATCGACGGGCTGTCGTCGACCAGGTTCTCCACCACCACGACGCGGGCGCCGGGCCGGGCCGCGGCGACCACGTTGGCGAGGGTGCGGCGGGTGCTCTCGTCGTCCCACTCCAGGATGTTCTTGATGATGTAGAGGTCGGCGCGGACCGGGATCTCCACCCGGCAGTCACCGGGCACCAGCCGGGCGCGGGCCGAGAAGGCACCGCCGTCCTGGAGCCGGGGTTCGGCGCCGGCGACCACCTTGGGCAGGTCGAGCAGGGTGCCGTGCAGCGCCGGGTGCTTCTCCAGCAGGCTGGCCAGCACGTGCCCCTGGCCGCCGCCGATGTCCGCCACCGAGTCGACGCCGGTGAGGTCCAGGTACTCGGCGAGGTCGTGGGCGGACTGCCGGCTGGAGGCGGTCATCGCCTTGTCGAAGACCTTCGCGGAGTCGCCCGCGTCGCTGTGCAGGTAGTCGAAGAACTCCTTGCCGAACAGCTCGGGGAAGACGTTGCGGCCGGAGCGGACCGCCTCGTCCAGCTTGGGCCAGGCCTCCCAGGTCCACGGCTCGGTGCACCAGAGGGAGATGTACCGCAGCGAGTTGGGCGCGTCCTCGCGCAGCAGGCGGGACATCTCGGTGTGCTCGAAGCGGTCGTCGGAGGTCTCGGAGAAGATGCCGTAGCAGGTGAGCGCGCGCAGCAGGCGGCACAGCGGCAGGGGCTCGGTGTCGAGGGCGGCGGCGAGTTCGGTGACGCTGGTCGGGGTGTCGCCGAGCACGTCGGCGACGCCGAGCCGGGCGGCCGCGCGGACGGCGGCGGCGCAGGCGGCGCCGAAGACGAGCTCGCGCAGGCGCATCGCGGCCTGGGGAGTGGGGGGCGGTGCGATGGTCATGGGAGGTCTTCCTTGTCGACGGGGGCGGGTCGTACCGGGTGCGGGTGCCGCGGTTCAGCAGCGGCCGGACGGATCGGACCGCGCGCAGGTGTTGCGGGCGAACGCGTTCTCGCCGGTGTCGCGGTCGGCGATGTCGGCCGGGCTGTTGCCGCTCAGGTGGTTGTCGGCGACGGTGTTGCGGGCGTTGGGGACGCCGACGGCGCTCTTGAAGAGGACGATCCCGCCGGAGAAGTCCGAGCTGCCGACGTTGTCGTGGACCTCGTTGTCGGTGACCCGGGTGTCCTCGACCCCGGTGAGCACGATGCCCGCGCCCTGGATGGCGCCCAGCCGCGGGTTGGCCGGGCAGAACATGTTGTTGGCGACGACCCGGTTGCGACGCACGTCGAGGTCCCCGGCCCGGGGCACGCCCTCGTCGCCGACCACGAAGACGCCGGCGCAGTTGCCGCGGAGCTCGTTGTCCTGGACGGCCAGCCCGCGCAGTCGGCGGACGGTGACGCCGACCCGGTTCTCGGTCAGCTCGTTGCCCTCCACGACGGTGCCCCCGGTGTCGGGCGCGCCGCCCTCGCGGTAGGCGTAGTTGGCGAGGAAGACACCGGACTGGCCGTTGCGGGTCGCGCGGTTGCCGACGATCCGGGCCCGGGTGGAGATCTCCTGGCTGATGCCCTGCTGGGCGTTGTCGTGGACGTAGGTGTCGCGCACGGTCAGGCCGGTGGTGCCGCTGGCGTCGATGCCGTTCTTGCGGAAGCCGGTGACGGCGAGGGTCTCGATGGTGACGTCCGGCAGCGGGGCCGCCTCGGTGCCGTCCACGCAGAGGCCGTGGCCGGCGGTGGCGCAGGCGTTCTCGGTGCCGTCCCCGGGGGTGATCACGCTGTCCGCGCCGGCGCCGCGCAGGGTGAGGCCCGGGGTGGTGATGCGGACGCTGCCGGGGTAGGTGCCGGCGAGCAGTTGGACGGTGTCGCCGGGGAGGGCGGCGTCGACGGCCTGCTGAATCGATTCGCCCGGCTGGACGACGTGCAGGCCGTCGGCGGCGTGGGCCGCGGGCGCGGCGGCCAGGGTGGCGAGGACGGTGGTCAGGGCGGTGGCGGCGGCGGTGGCCGCGGCGAAGTGGTGGACCCGTCGCGTGGGCATGAGTGGTGACCTGTTCTTTCCGGCGCGCTCGCCGGTGTGCGGCCGGAGCCTGCCGGGCAGCGCGCTAGGTACGCGGTGTCTGTTCTTACACGGTGTGCTTGGGCAGTGACGGCCGGTGGGTGCGGCCGACTCGACGCTATGGGCCGCCGGGTGGGCCCGCCACCAGGGCTGGGCTGCGGGACTGACGGGGCGTCGGCCGGTGGTGGGACGGCCCGGCGTGGCGCGTGCGGCGCGGCGCGCTCCGAACCCCTCCGCACGGCACGCCACCAGAACCACCCCGGCCACACCGGCCCGGCCACTCGTCCCCCCTTACCG
>NZ_JBHVWW010000014.1:41262-139338 GCF_042882025.1 Kitasatospora sp. NPDC058243 | reverse complement strand
GAGTTGGTTTTTTCCCTTTCCTGTTTTTGGCCGTTGGGATGGGGGGTTGGTTGTTTGTTGTTTCGTTCCCTGGCGTTCGTTTGTGTGTTCCATCCCCCCCCGCCCCCCCCCCCACGGCACGCCACCGGACCGACCCCGGCACCGCCGGCCGGGCCGCGTGCCACCGCCGGCCGGCGGCGTGACATCCTCGGGGCCATGACCACCGCACCCGCAGCGCCCCTCGGCACCCTCCGCAACCCGGTCGGCGCCCACGTCCCGGTGGCCGCCCGCGGGCTGGCCGGCACGGGGCTGGCGTACGCGCGCCGGGTCGGCGCCGAGACCGTGCAGGTGTTCGTGGCCAACCCGCGCGGCTGGGCCACTCCGCCGGGCAACCCCGCGCAGGACGAGGAGTTCCGGGCGGCCTGCGCCGAGCAGGGACTCCCCGCCTGGGTGCACGCGCCGTACCTGATCAACTTCGGCTCGGACAACCCGGCCACCCGCGAGCGCTCGGCCGACTCGCTGCGGCACTCGCTGCGCCGCGGCCAAGCGATCGGCGCACTGGGCGTCGTCCTGCACACCGGCTCGGCGGTCGGCACGGCGCCCGGCGGCGGCTCCCGGCGGGCCGAGGCGATGGCACAGGTCCGGGCCGACGTGCGGCCGCTGCTGGACGAACTGGACGCCCTCGGCGAGGACGCGCCCTGGCTGCTGCTGGAGCCGACGGCGGGCCAGGGCAGCTCGCTCTGCTCCCGGCTGGAGGAGCTCGCCGAGTACGTCGAGGCGCTGGACGGGCACCCGAAGGTCGGCGTCTGCCTGGACACCTGCCACGCCTTCGCCGCCGGGCACGACCTGGCCGTACCGGGCGGGGTGACGGCCGCGCTGGACGCCCTGGCGTCGGCGGCCGGGCCGGGCCGGCTGCGGCTGATCCACGCCAACGACTCCGAGGACGTCGTCGGCGCGCGCAAGGACCGGCACGCCAACATCGGCGCCGGGATGATCGGCGCGGAACCGTTCCGCGAGCTGTTCGAGCACCCGGAGACGGCCGGTGTCCCGCTGCTGGTGGAGACCCCGGACCGCAAGCACGGCGGGGACGGCACCGGGCACGCGATGGACATCGCCGTACTGAAGGAACTGCGCGAGCGGGCCGCCGCCCCCGCCCTGCCCGCCTGACCTGCTCGGACCGCCGCGCGGACAGCCGTGAGCCCGGAGGCCCACAGCGGCCCCCGGGCTCCGAGCTCGGACGGATCAGCCCTCGCTGTGCTCGTGGTAGTTGAACCAGTTGGCGTGCGGGCCGAACAGGCCGACACCCGCCGAACCGGACTCCAGGCCCTGCCCGGAGGACGGCACCGGCGTGTGGCCGAACGCCATGGCCGAGGTCGGCACGGCCACCACGGCGGCACCCGTCACGGCCACGATCACCGCGAGCTTGCGGATCTTCCCACGAAGCGACATCTACTGTCCCCTAGTTCGTCTCTGGTCCTCTGACCCGCGCCCCCGACCGGCCACGTCGACCGCCCGCAGGCTGGGCGACGCCCCACGGGGAGGCGCCGGGCCAACGTTTGCACACGAACGCGCACGCGCCGCGGCGCGCCGCAACCCGGCTGAGGCATCCGGGTGACGACATCCCTCCCCCGGGTGAACGCCCTCGGACACCCGGCCGCACGCCGAACGGCCGCGCCGGACCGGCACTGGACGAGCGCCCGTCCGACCGGCACTGGACGAGCGCCCGCCGGAGCGGCGCAGGACGAGTGCCCGTCCGACCGGCGCAGGACCGCAAGTCTTGCGGTGACATGCCAGGCCGACTGAACAAATCCCATCGATTTGGTACAGAGCGCCACCCGGTTCGAGCATGAACGGTGGCTCCACCGAGCACGAGCAGGACCACGAAAGGCGCACCACCCTCATGCAGACCAGCCCGGCCGCACCCCGGCAGGCGACCCGACCGAGCCCGCCGCAGACGCCGGAAGCGGTCACCGCGACACCCCGCAAGGGCGGCCGCTTCGGCCTGCCGACCGCCACCGCCCTGGTGATGGGCAACATCATCGGCGGCGGCATCTTCATGATCCCCGCCGCCGTGGCCCCCTACGGGACGGTCAGTCTGGTCTCCTTCGTCGTCCTGACCGTGGGCGCGATCGCCCTCGCGCTCGTCTTCGGGCAGCTCGCGCGCCGCAACCCGCGCACCGGCGGGCCCTACGTCTACGCCCGGGAGGCCTTCGGGGACTTCGCCGGGTTCCTGTCGGCCTGGTCGTACTGGATCACCACCTGGGTCAGCAACGCCGCGCTCGCGGTCGCCGCCGTCGGCTATCTCGACGTGCTGCTGCCCGTCGGCCACTCCATCGGGCTCAGCATCGCCGCCGCGATGGCCTTCCAGTGGCTGCCCGCGCTGGCGAACCTGGCCGGCACCCGCTACGTCGGCGCCGTCCAACTCGTCTCCACTGTCCTCAAGTTCATCCCGCTGCTGCTGGTCTCGGTGGGCGGTCTGGGCTTCTTCGACGCGCGCAACCTGGGCCCCTTCGACGCCACCGGGCACGGCTGGGCCGGCGGGATGACGGCGGCCGCGGCCATCCTGCTCTTCAGCTACCTGGGCGTGGAGTCGGCCGCGATGAGCGCCGGCCAGGTCCGCGATCCGGAGCGCAACGTCGGGCGGGCCAGCGTGCTCGGCACGGCCGGTGCGGCGGTGGTCTACCTGCTGGGCACGCTCGCGGTCTTCGGCACCGTCGCCCACGACCGGCTGATCCACTCCACCGCGCCGTTCTCGGACGCCGTGGACGCCATGTTCGGCGGCACGTGGGGCGGCACGGCCATCGCCGTCGCCGCGCTCGTCTCGATGACCGGCGCGCTCAACGGCTGGACGCTGCTGGCCGCCCAGGCGCCGTACGCGGCCGCCAAGGACGGGCTGTTCCCGGCCGCCTTCGCCAAGGAGCGGCGCGGCGTCCCGGTGTTCGGCGTCGTGACCAGCGTCGCGCTGGCCTCGGTGCTGACCATCCTCAACTTCGCCACCGGCGCCAAGGGCGCGTTCGAAATCCTGGTGCTGGTCACCACCTTCACCGCGACCGTCCCGTACCTGCTCTCCACCGCCGCGCAGCTGTACTGGCTGGTGCGCGGCATGCCCGACAAGGTCTCCGGGGGCCGGCTCGCCCGGGACGCGGTGCTGGGCCTGGGCGCCTTCGGCTTCTCCCTGTGGCTGGTGGCCGGCGCGGGTTACGCGGCCGTCTACCAGGGCGTGCTGTTCCTGTTCGCCGGGATCCTGGTCTACGTCTGGATGGCGGCCCGCCGCCGGGACTGACGGCCCGAGGACCGGGGCCGCGGCGGCTCGGAGTAACGAGCGCCTGACGTATCGTCACGCACCTTGCCGGAGGCGGCAGATGTGGACATCCTTGGCCGGAGGTTTCCCTCCCGGGCGGCTCCGCGCCATCGGCCGGGCCGCCCGCACCGGATAGACGGGAGGCCGGAACCTCCGCACCCTGCACCGCCGTTCCACGCGAACCTCCGTTTCCGTGAACCTTCGAGTACCGGGAGTGCCATGAAGATCCTGAGGCTGTTGACAGTCCCCGCCGCCGTCCTCGCCCTGACCGCCGGCACCGTCACCGCCGCCGCAGCGGCCCCGGCGCGGCCGGCCCTGAACGACGTCGTGGTCCTCGGCGTCGCCTCCAACGGCCAGACCGTGCAGGTCCACCCGGGTGACGTGGTCCAGGTCAACCTGCCGCCCTACCGCGACAGCACCGTCACCTGGCTGTCCTCCGTCCCGGCGACGACCGCGCCCTCGGTGCTGCCGCAGACCTCGGGCAGCACCGACCCCGACAACACCGCGCACGCGACCTTCAGCGCGGCCACCGCCGGGACGAGCGACATCACCTGGATCTGGCGCTGCGCCTTCCCGGACCGCGGCTCGGCCTGCCCGCCGTTCGTCTACTACCTGCGGACCACCATCGTCGTCTCCTGACCGCACGCACTCGAACGGCCGGGGTCCGCAGCCTGCGGATCCCGGCCGTTCGAGTGGGGGCGAAGGTCACCCGGGCCCGTGGTCCCGCTCACCGGGAAGCCCCGCCTCGGACACGTTCACCGCGACGGCCTCCGGGCGCCCGGCGGCCGATTCCGCGAAGCGGGGGCGCGGGGCGTCCGGCGGCTGGAGGGTGAGGACGTGGTCGGCCAGCGGGAGGAAGGCCGGGTCGTGGGTGATCAGGATCGTGGTGCGGCCCGCCATCAGGCGGCGCAGCGGGGGGATCAGCTGCTGGACGGTCTTCGGGTCCAGGCCGGTGGTGGGTTCGTCCAGGACGAGGACCGGCGCGCCGCGCAGGAAGGCCCGGGCGATGGCGACGCGCTGGGCCTGCCCGCCGGAGAGCTGGAAGCCCTCGTCGCCGATGACCGTGCCGTACCCCTGCGGCAGCGCGGTGACGAAGCCGTGGGCGCCGGCGCTGCGGGCGGCGCGTTCGATCTCGTCCTGCGGGGCGTCGGGCCTGCCGTAGGCGATGTTGTCCCGGATGGTGGCGTGGAAGAGCTGCGCCTGCTGGGGCAGGAAGCTCATCGCCCCGCGCAGCGAGGTGATGGTCAGGTCCTGGATGTCGACGCCGTCGAGACGGACGGTACCGGCCTGCGGGTCCAGGAAGCGGACCAGGAGCTTGGCGAGCGTGGACTTGCCGCTGCCGCTGGGGCCGATCACGGCCAGGACCTTGCCGGGGCTGACGTCGAAGCTGACGTCGGACAGCACCGGGGCGTCGTAACTGCCGGGGTAGGCGACGTGGACGCCCTCGAAGGAGACCCGGCCGCGGACCGCGCCGGCGTCCCGCGCGGCGGGGCTCTCCCGGACCGGACTGGACAGGTCGTGGATCTCCAGCAGGCGCTCGCCCGAGGCGCAGGCCGCGCCCGCGAGCGGGACGAGCCCGGCGAGCTGCTGGATCGGCTCGAACAGCTGCGCCATGAAGGCGGCGAAGGCGAGCAGACCACCCAGGCTCAGCTCGCCGCGGATCACCTGGAGGGCGCCGACGCCCACCACGACCAGCCCCGCGAGCATCTGGAGGACGTTGAGGAGGGGCTGGTAGAGGTCGGACATCCGGGCGGCGGAGAGCTCGGCGTCCAGCAGGGCCTTTCCCTCGCGGTGCACCCGCTCGACCTCGCGCTCCTCCTGGCCGCAGGTGCGGGTGACCACCACGTTGCGCAGCGTCTCCTCCAGCAGCGCGGTCACGCCGCCGGCGCGGCGCTGGACCTGCCGCTCCCGGATGCGGATGCGGCGCCCGAAGAAGCCGGTGGTGAAGATGAACAGCGGCGCGACGATCAGCGCCGCCAGGGTGAGGGGCCAGCTCAGGTAGAACGCCGCACCGGCGAACAGCACCAGGCTGGTCGAGGCCACCGCGCCCTCGACCAGGCCGGTCGCGACCATCTGCTCGATCGTCGCGATGTCGGCGGTCATCCGGGCCACCAGGTCGCCGCGCCAGCGGGTCTCCAGGGTGTCGGGCGGCAGGGTGTGCAGATGGGCCAGTGTGCCGGTCCGGAGCCGGAGCAGGTACCGCTCGGCGATCCAGGTGCCGGTGTAGGTGCCCGCGAAGGTGAACAGCGCCGCCGCCGCGGCCGCGGCGAGCATCGTGCCACCGAGCGGCCAGAATTCGGCGAAGTGCCGCGGCACCAGGACTTCGTCGATCAGGTCCTTGAACATCCAGACCGAGACGACCTCGCCGAAGGCGCCGAGAACGAGCAGCACCGCGCTCAGCGGCAGCCAGCGCACGTCCGGTCGGACCCACGGCCAGAACCGCCGGAACAGATCACGCAGCGAGATGACGGGCGAGTCCGCCACCGGCCCCTGGTCGATGGCCCGGTCGGCTGCCCGGTCCTCCGGACCCCCCATGGGCGTCGCACCGTGCATGGAGGAACCCCACTCAGGATGAGGGGCCGGCGGTGATACCGCCGGCCCCAGGGATGGGTGTCATGCCGGGCTGTTAAGCACAGCCCGGACCGCCCTTATCTGTCACCAGAAGCCAAACCGACGACGGCGGCCGTGGCGACGGCGGCGACGGTCACGTTCACGTCCGCGACCGCGGTCCCTGCGGTTGAAGTAACTCATCACGACTCCATTTCTTCCCTTGCATTGGCACGCCGCACGTCCACGGCCGACGCCGACGGCGCGGACCCGGGGAGCACGACAGAGACTGCCGTTGCCGTGAGACAGCCCTAAGCGGCGGGCACGTCAGGGATGTGCCTGCCAGAGCCGTTCTCACATCTCCAGTATCCGCCTGACGCCCCGGCTCGCAGCTTCTGGACGGCAACCGCGAACGGTCCTCGGCATGCGAAGGGCCCCCGGACGCGGCCGCCCGATCACCGCCCCGGCGGCCGGATCCGACCCTCCCGCCCGGCCCCCCGACGAGCCGGGTCGGGCGAGGATCCGCCCGGTCGACTCCTCGACTGACCCACCGTCAAGTGCCGTTCGTCCGGCGTCTCGAAACAGCCACCCCCGCGCACCGAGCGCCGCCGCCCACCGGTCGACCGCAGGCCCCCGCGACGACGGCTTCGGCGCGAGCCCCCGGCCCTCGCGCCCCTCCCCGAAGACCCCCGCCCGGGCCGCCGACCCCGCCCGCCGAGGCCTACCCGGATGGCGCAGCCGACCGACGGGGCGGGGGTGGGGAGTCCCGCGCGGCGAGAGGCGAGACCCCGCGTCGAGCCCCGCGGAAACCACCGGAACGACGCCCCGGCACCGCCGACGCCACGGCAGGTCCGCCTTGAGGAGGCGCCCCGGAGCCGCCTTCCGGGCGACTCCGGGGCCGCGCGAGAACCCGAAGCGACTGCGTTCGGGTGACGGCGCCACCATCGGCGCCACCATCAGCCCCCCGCCCCACTCCCCGCCCACTCCCCGGCCCGCCCGCCGGCTGCCCGTGTTGCTCGGCCCCTCAGTGGCCGCGCCGGTATCGCAGCTACGGGGCGGCGTTCCTCGTCACAGGAGCCTTCGTCCGGGATGCCCCTTTCCCTGGAGGGTGCTCCGAAGGAGACGCCGGTGTGGTGGGGGTGGTGGGGGCGGTCGTCGGCTCGGGCAACTGGGTGGGTGAGGCCGAGGGCGAGTAACTCGGCGACGGCGCCGCGGCGGGCGAGGAGACCTCAGGGGTCCGGGTCCGGGTCGGGGCCGGGGTAGGGGTCGGGGCCGGTTGTACCGGCACCGGCGTCGCCGGGTGCGAGCCGCCTCCGCCCCCGTTCGTCGAGGGGCCGCCGAGATGGCCCGCCACCTCGACCACGCCGCCGCAGGCGAGCAGCACCGCGGCCAGCACGGACAGCCCGGCGGAGGCCCTCAGCGCCCGGGGCGCCGTGGTACGCGGGTCGGTGTCCACGCTCAGTCCACGTATTCCTGGGCGACCTGCACGTACTCGAAGCCCTTGACGTCCGTGGCGATGTGCATCTGACCGGTTTGCGAGGAGGCGATCAGGGTGTTGAGCAGGCCGGTGATCGCCCCGCTCAGCGCCGACTCGGTGTCCGAACCGTCGGCGATGAACAGCGCCTTGGTCGCCACCTCCTTCAGCACGTCGCGCCTGGCGGCGCCGAAGCCGTAGGCGATCACGTGCGGGTGGCGCGGCCAGTTCCGGTCCACCAGCGTGCGGAAGGAGTCCTGCCACCTCGCGTCGGTCGGGGCGCCGTCGGTCAGGAAGAAGATCGCCGGCCGCAGCACGCTGTACTGCTGCGCCCGCAGGCTGCTGACGTCCTGTTCGATGCTCTGCCGCAACTGGTCGAAGGCCTTGCCGTACTCGGTGCCCCCGCCGCAGATCACTTCGGGCATGCTCGGGACCTGCTCCATGTCCGACATCGGGATCACCACGTGCACGTCGGTGGAGAAGGCGACCACGCTGACCCTGGCGAACTCCGAGACGCGCGGATTCGTCGCCAGGTTGTAGTGCAGACGCGAGAGGGTCGCGTTGAGCACTGCCTCGTGCGGCTTCATCGACGAGGAGGCGTCGATCACCACGTAGGTGGGCAGGCAGAGTGACATTGTGTGCACCTCTGAGCTAGTGGTTGGAGGCGATGACGATGACGATGACCAGGATCACGACGAAGGCGAGCACCCAGATCCACTTGGTGGACGAGCCGGTCTCGGGCTTCTGCTGCTCCTCGACCGTGCTGATGCGGGCGACGGCGGGGGGCTTCGGGGTCGTGTGCGGCACGGGCTGCGGAAGCACCACCGTCGGCTGCTTCGGGGGCAGTTGGGGCAGCGGCGTACGTGTCGGACGCGGCACGGCCCTGAGGTAGGGCCCGTTGTTCAGCGCCTGGTTCAACTGGGCGGCCGCGGGCCGTCGCTCCCGGTCGGTCGCGAGCAGCATGTCCAGCAGGACCTCGGAGACGGCGGGCTGGTTCAGCCAGTGGGACGCGGCGACGCCGTGGAAGGTGCTCGCGTCGCGCCGGCCGGTCATGCACTTGGCGACGAGCAGGGCGAGCCGGTAGCGGTCGGTGTACTGGTCCGCGTCGGAGCCCGGCGGCGTGAGCGGGTCGGCCCAGTTCGGCTGGTGGATGTCGGGCATCTTCTTCGGCTGGCAGCCGTCGACGTCGATCAGGTAGACGGAACGCCCCTCCGGGCTCCAGAAGGCGTTGGAGAACGACCAGTCCGAGTAGACCAGGCCCAGGCCCTCCAGGATCGCGGCGAGTTCCGTCAGCCGGCGGCAGGCAGCCAGTCGGCCCTCGAAGCCGGGGCACGGCAGGCCGACGCGCCGGATCGACTCGTCGGACTTCGCCAGCCAGTCGATCTCCAGGAACCGGCGCTCGCTGAACTTGCCGCGCCGCAGCTCGGAACGGTACTGCTCGGGCGCCATCGGGATCACGCACCCGACGGCCGGGTTCCCCGGCTCGCGGATCCGGGCCGCGGGCCAGCACGTCCCGGCGTACAGGCTCGCCCGCTCCGCCTCCGGCAGCGTGTCCGGAGCCGAGATCAGCAGGTCGATCCGGTGGCCGTCCTCCTGGTGCGGGCCGGGCCGGTAGAGCTTGGCCAGCCAGCCCGGATGGTCCGTCAGCGGCCGTACGGCGACGGCCTGGCCGTTGTGTTCGGAGATCGGCTCGGCGAGCGGTCCGAGATCGCCGAGGCCCACGGTCCTCGGCAACGCCCAGCCCCGCGGGTCCACCGCCGGGGCGCCGCCGCCGGCGACGGGATCGGAGTCGGTCATGTCCCGCTGCCGTTCCACACCACGACGGCGGTGCGGTCGTCGAGGCACTGCGGTGCGTCGAAGCCGACGTCGGCGGTGAACCGGGTGGCCGGGACCGGCGAGCGCCAGGCGTTCGCGAAGTACTCGTTGACGTTGCCCGCCCGGTCCGCCCACGCGTCGCCGATCCCGTCCGTGACCAGGGCGAGGGCGGCACCGGCCGCCAGGGTGACGTAACCGTCCACGGCCAGGTGCGGCGTGTCCGGCAGTCGGCCGGCGACCTCGTTCGAGACCACCGCGGCCGCGCGGTCCTTGGCTTCGCCGGCGGAGAACTGCCACAGCGGGACGCGCGGGTCGAGTGTCCAGGCCGAACTGTCACCGAGCCAGCCGACCCATGCCCGCGCCACGCCGTTCGCGTCCGGCTCGGCGATCACCGCGGTGATCAGCACGGTCGCCAGGTGCGAGGTGCCGACGCCGCGTCCGGCCGCGTGCGCGGCGATCGATTCCGCGACCCGCCCGTACAGCGCCTTGACGTCGAGCCGGTCGAAGCCGACCGCCTCGATCTGCTCGCGCAGCAGGGTGACGGCCTGGCTGGAGGCCGCGGTGGCCCCGATGTCGGACCAGGCCGCGCTGGACAGGCCGTCGGCCACGGCCACGATCGCGTACCGGCTGTCCGGGCTCCGCCCGATCCGGTAGGAGTCCTGTCGCGGCTCGGCGGGCTGGCCGCAGCGGTGGCCGGGCCCGACGACCGAGGCGGCGCGGATGGTGAGGGCACCGACCCTGGCTTCGTCGGCGGCGATGCCGTTCTGCACCGTGCGCTCCGGCAGCAGCCAGGGGTAGCCCTGTGCCCGCGCACCCTCGCCGAAGCGGGGCACGCTCAGATCGGTCGGCCTCTCGCGCAGGAACGGCCGGGGCCTGCCGGGCTGGGCCGTCGACACCGCCGGTGCCGCGACGAAGCGGCAGACCGGCGCCGTCGCGTCGGGCCGGGGCCCCCGTTCGGGCCGGTCCCGCTGCCGGGCGGGCGGCGCGGCGGCCTCGGACCCCAGCGCGGCCGCCGCGCCGACGACACCCACCGCCGCGAGGGCGAACGCGTTCACCAGCCAGCCGTAGTGCCGGTGCGGCGTGCCGACCTCGGCGAAGGCCCCGATGACGACGGCTGCGAGCAGCCCCGCCCGCACCCAGCCGTCCGTCAGACCGTCCCGCCGGCCGTCGCCCCCGCTCACGGCCGCTCCTCACGATCGCGGGACCTCGGCCCGGAGGCGAAGTGCTGGTCACCGTGCTGCACCGCGAACACCTCACCGGAACCGGTGGCGGAGTTGACCTGGACCACGACGTCCGGCCGTTGCGCGGTCCGCAGCGTCGCCAGAGCTATGACGTCCTGGGCGAGAGCCGGGTCCCGGTCGAGCAACTGGAGCAGGGCCTCGGTCCAGAAGTCCACGGCCGCGGCGTCGACCGCTCCCCTCGTGGCGGTCGACCCCCGCTCCAGCGCGACGGACAGTTCCCTGCGGCGGCTGCCGTGGGCCCGGGCGATGACG
Organism: Kitasatospora sp. NPDC058243; assembly: GCF_042882025.1. Lineage (NCBI taxonomy): Bacteria > Bacillati > Actinomycetota > Actinomycetes > Kitasatosporales > Streptomycetaceae > Kitasatospora > Kitasatospora sp. NPDC058243. The sequence goes on along the minus strand of NZ_JBHVWW010000014.1, from coordinate 128,729 downwards.
CCGCTCATCAGTCGCCTCGCCTCGTTCCACAGATCGGTGCCCATCGCGGACACCAGAGCGGTGGCTCCGCTCGCGGCCAGCTCGGCGAGTTCCTGGTTCATCGGCGCTTCAGCCCCCTTCGTTGTAGTGGATGTGCTGGCCACCTCGGCCGACGGCGAAGACCGTGCCCTTCCCCGTGGCTTGGACGAGTTGCTCCACGGCCCGCGGCTCGGCTTCCGCAGGCCGCTCGCGGGAGCCGGATTCCGGGCCGGGACCGCCGTGCGGCCCGACCGGGCTGCCCGGATACCAGAGCCAGGCCCGTGCGGCGTACTCCTTGACCCGGACCTCGGCCGCGGTGAAGGCACCAGCTTCGAGCCCCTCGTAGCCGTGCCCGACCGTCTCCTCGTAGTAGTGCTGCGACAGCACCGCGGCCACCGGGGTGCCGTCCGGACCGTCCAGGAGCGCATGCCGCAGCGGGGGCGAGTCGAGCAGCCGGGCGAGCGCCTCGAACGGGGTGCCGGAGACCGTGCCGTCCGGATCGGGCCGGACCTCCCCCGCGTGCGCGGCGGCCCGTACCCGCAGCCGGGTGTCCGGGCCGGCGTGCCGGTTGTGCTCGCGGATCCGCGCGCCCAGCTCCGGCAGCAGCGGGACCAGCAGTCCGGCCTTGGGCAACCCGGCCGGGGCGACGAGCCGGCAGCCGTCGCCGGTGTCCACGTACGCGAAGTCCCGCCGGTCCAGCTCCGCGACGCCGAGGGCGCCGAACAGCGCGGACCGCAGCACGCCGCGGATCTCCTGCAGCCGCTGCTGACCGCGGCCCGCGGAACCCGCGATGTCGCACGCCAGCAGAGCTCGGTACTCGTACCTCGGATTCACATTCCCTCCGCGATCACGACGAGGGCCGGCGGTTCGAGGATCGAACTGCCGTCGGCACCGAATTCCCGGTGCCGACACGATGGTTAACCAGAACGTAGAGGAGGGGTCCTCGGGTAAACCGGCTACTAATACGGCTTGTCCGGCTTCGGCCGGACGAGGAGGAGGAGTGACCGATGAGCAACACACGGATGCGCGGGGCCGGGGCCTACTGGCCGACGACCGGGCTGCTCGGCCGGGTCGGCGAGGCCGATCGCCGAGTCCTGCTGGAGCTCGGCCACGGCGTGGCCTACCCGGCCGGTCAGATCACCATCCGCGAGGCCGACACCTCGGACTTCTCGCTGCTCCTGATCGGCGGCACGGTGAAGGTCACCGCGCACGCACAGGACGGTCGGGACGCACTGCTGGCCGTGCGGATGGCCGGGGACCTCGTCGGGGAGTTCGCCGGGATCGACGGTCAGCCGCGCATCGGCACCGTGACCGCCTGCGGCCGGGTGCTGGCCCGCTACATCCTGCCCACCGAACTGCTGGCGTGCACGAAGCAGCACCCCGCCATCGGGCTCGCACTCAACGCGAGCGTGGTGGCCAAGCTGCGCACGGCGACCAGCCGGATCGTCGACTTCACCGGTTGCGACGTGCTCGGGCGGCTGGCCAGGATCCTGCACCACCTCGCCGTCACCTACGGGCGCCCCGGCCGCAACGAAGCCCATCTCCCGCTGTCGCAGCCGGAGATGGCCACGCTGGTCGGCGCCGCGGAGTCGTCGATCCACAAGGCCCTGCGGGCCCTGCGGGAGTCGGGCGCGGTCGTCACGGGCTACCGCAGGATCACGATCCTCGACCTGGACCACCTCGCCCGGATCGCCGCCGCGGCCGAACCGGCCGGTTCACGGGCGATCTCACCAAACAGGTAAAAGCGCCGGGTTCCGACGACGGGTCGGCGCCAGCATGACCGAGTGCCGGAACCCGAGCGTTGGAGAGGACCGGAGAAACAGATGCCAGAGAACAACGGTGCTCCGGACGGTTCCACGCGAATCCGGGCGGGCGACGTGTCCGGAACGATGATCGTCGGCAACCGGAACACCGTGACCAACCTCAACATCACCACCGGACACGGTTCGGCCATCACCGTGAACGCGGGGCCTCCGCCCAACCCGGTCAAACGTCAGCCGATCTCCCACCTGCCGCGTTCCGCCGCCGATCCGCTGATCGGCCGGGAACGGGAGCTCCAGGCGCTGCAACAGGCCATCGGAGCACGCCAGTTGGTGCAGGTCTGGGGCACCTCCGGGGTCGGCAAGAGTGCCCTGCTGCGCCACCTCGCCCGCACCCTGCCGCGCGGGCCCGAGGGCGCGGCCTACATCGAAGCCGGCGGACGGACGGCCGACGACCTCGCGCAGGCGATCTTCGACATCAGCTTCGACGCACCGAACTACAAGCCGTCGCTGGAGGTGCTGAAGGAGCACCTGAAGACCCTGCGGCTGCGGATCTACCTGGACGACGCGGGACTCGACGAGAAGGACCTGCACCGGCTCTTCGACCTGGCCGAGCACTCCACGTTCGTCTTCACCTCGCAACGCCGGTCGTCGGTCACCGGCGTCCACCCGATCCGGCTCGACGGACTGGCGGCCCCGGCAGGGGTGGTCCTGGTCCAGACGGTCCTGGCCCGCGCGCTGCGGCCCGACGAAGCGCGGACCGTGACGGCGCTGTGCGACGCCCTGCACGGCAATCCGCTCCGACTGCGGCGCATCGCCCTGTCGGCCGCGACCGGCAAGGGCCTGCCGGGCATCGCCGATCTCCCCGCGCTCCTTCCCGCGCTGCTCAACAGGCTCCGGCCGGAGGAGCGGGACCTGCTGTACCTGCTCGGCTCGCTCTCCGGCGCCGAGTTGGCCGCCCGGCAGCTCAACGCCCTGCTCAGCCGGACGGACAGCGACGCGCTCGCCAGCGGGCTGGTGCGGCACGGCCTGCTGGTCGCCTCGGAAACCGGCTACGGGTGTCCGCCGGACGTCGCCGAGTGCGTGCTCAAGAGCCGGATGACGCAGTACCCCGCCGCGCCGCTCTGCCGGGCGCTCACCGCGTGGGTCCAGTCGCGGGAGACCACCCCGGACGAGGTCGCGGCCCACTTCCAGGCCCTGGACGTCGCGGTGCTGGGAGCGGAGCGGAGCGGACAGGCGCAGCTCGGCGTGGAGTTGGCCCGTGCCGCCTCGCCGAAACTGGCGCTCTCCCGGCAGTTCGACGCGTGGGGCAGCCTCCTCGGAGCCGGCTGGGCCGCCGCGAAGAGCGCGGGAGACCGCGCGGGCGAGGAGTTCTTCCTGGGAGAGGCGCGCACCCGCCGCAAGGCGATCGGCCGGGCGGCACTGACGACGACCCTGGTGCTGGAGGCGGGGGCGCTCTGGCAGGAACTCGCCGCCCTGCAAGCGCACTCGGTGGCCCACCAGGCCGCCACGACGACGATCACCGCCGTGCCGCCGATCGACCCGGCCACCACGGCACACGCCATCGGCCAGTCCCCGCTGATCACGCACCCGGTGGTCAGCCCACCGACGGTCACCCACCCCGTCGTCCAGCCGGTCGTCCAACCACCGACGGTCACCCACCCCGTCGTCCAACCACCGGCCGTCACCCACCCCGTCCCCGCCTCCGGCGCTCCGGCGCCCGTGCACCCGCCGGGTACACCGCACGTGATCGACCTGTCCCAGTCCGCCCAACAGCCCCCGGCCGGGGGCCATGTGGCCGGCGCACACTCCCCCTCGCAGGCGGCGCCGCACCGAATCGACCTCTCGGGGGCGCACCATCCGCACACCGCGAGCGCCACCACCACGTCCAGCACGGGCCACGCGGTCACCACCGCCGGCGCAGCGGCCGCCAAGGGCGGAGCAGCCCTCGCCGTCGCCTGCGTGGTCGGCGCCTCAGCCGTACTCGGTGTGGGCGCCATGGTCTACACCCAGAACCAGTCGAACCTGGCTAAGCCGGCCCAGGTCACCTACCCACCGCTCCCGACACGGCCGATCTACACCCCCAAGCCGCCGGTCTACACCCCCGAGCCGCCTGTCCCTGCCCCCGTCGTCACACCGGACCCCGTCGATCCCGTGTGCGCAACGGTGGTCCCGGACCTGGGACGAGAGATCCAGCAGTACAACACCGACGCCGACACCGTAGACAGCGCGATCGGCTCCTACAACAACGCTGTGGGCATCTACAACTCGGGGCGGACCTCCACAGTTCCTGACGACAGCACGATGAAATCCAACATCGCCACCGTCCTCAACGACCTGCGCTCCACCGAGCGCACAGCACAGGGAGCCGCATCGAAAGCGCGGGACAGATCCGTGGCATCCGACCTCAAGAACATGCTGGCTCCCCTCCAGCAGATCGAGAGCCAATACCAGTCGTTCAGGAACCATCCGGGCGGCTCCAGCATCCACACAGCAAGTCCTACCTCGGCGCTCAACTCGGCCATAGACAGCCTGAAAACCCACTGCAGAGGCTGACCTCCACAAGACCAACCGAGAAAGGCCGACCATGCCTGCGGAATCCACCCCCGGCACCATCCACGCCGGAGACGTCTCCGGCACCTTCATCGTGGGCGACAACAACCACGTGACGAACACGAAGCATCACCCCGAGCAGCCGCAGCCCCAGCCGCGCCAGCAGAACTCGGCCGAGGACCAGGCAGCCGTCTTCGCCGTGGAACACGGCACCATGCACGTCACCTACAACCACAACGCCGAAGCCGCGCCCGAGACGGAGGCCTGAGAAACGCGTCAGCCCCGATCGGCCAGCAACTCCAGGTCCTGGGCGTTCAGCGTCGCCGTCTTCAGCAGTTCCCTGATCAGGTTGACGCTGAGCGTCGAGCCGACCGGCTCGCCGACCTCGTCGCGCGTCAGTCCGCGCACGCCCCGTCGGCGCAGCCGTTCGCGCACGTCCTCGACCGTGTTGGCGACCGACTTGTGGGTCCAGAACTTGGTCACGTGGGGCGAGGCGTTGACCAGCCGGGCGGTCTCCTCCCAGGCCGACGGGAGCGGGAAGGCGTCCTGGCCCTCCAGGTAGCGCCGGGCGAGCGCGGTGAGCACCAGCCGCTCCTGGAGGGAGAGCAGGTAGACCGTCTCGGGGGCCGCGGTATCGGCGCCGCTCGTGGAACGGGGGTGCAGGTCGTCCCCGTCCATGACGCGGACCTCCACCAGGTGGGACCGCCGCTTGGACGAGTTGATCACCAGCGGGGTGTACCCGGGCCCGATGATCCGCTTGTGGCTGGTGAGCATCAGCACGCCGTCGGGCAGTTCGATCGGCAGATTGCCGGTGTTGACCAGCCACCAGTCGCCGTCCGTGCCGGCGCAGGTGAAGACGCCGTGCCGACGGCTGACGGTCGGGTCGTCGACACCGACCGGTACGTGCACGTCCTCGCGGTCGCGCCCGAACAGCAAGGTGTACCGGCGCGGCGGCACGGCGTACCCACCCTCCGGGCCGAGCACGAAGATCGTCCCGGGTGGCGCCGAGGGCACTCTGCCGGAAGGACTGCCCGGCGGCAGCATCTGGGGTGGGAAGTTTTCGTACGCCATCTCACATACCTCCGCCTCGGGTCGCGCCAGTGTATGAGCGCACCGGGAGGACCAGTCCTCCTGCGGGCATGCGGTGTGTCGAGCTTGCAGAACCACCAACTCCGCTTGTCCGGAGTGGACTTGCCCGATAGCCTGCCCGCCGTGAGCGAGATCAGCCGGCGAGCTGCTGCGATCGACGGCATGGTCGCCGAACCACTCGGTCCGGGCGATCCGCAGGAGATCGGCAGCTTCAGCATCATCGGCCTGCTCGGTACCGGCGGCATGGGCGAGGTCTACCTCGGGGTCTCGGACAGGGGCTACGCCGCTGTCAAGCTCGTCCGGCCGCGGCTGGTCCCCGGCGAGCGCTTCGAACGAGAGGTCGGCATCCTCTACCGTGTGCCGCTCGGAGTCGGACCTCGGGTGCTGGCGAGCGACGCCACTCCGGAACGCCCGTGGTTCGCCACCGAGTACGTCCCCGGGCTCACGGTGGACGAGGCGGTCCGGCTGCACGGCCCGCTGCCCGCCGAAGCGCTGTGGCTACTGCTGGCCGAAACGGCCGCTCAACTGCGGGCCGTACACGCGTCCCGGATCGCGCACCGCGACATCAAGCCCGCCAACGTCATGCTGGTGCGCGACGGCGTGAAGCTGATCGACTTCGGCATCGCGCGCGCCGCGGACCAGGCGAGGCTCACCAGGAGCGGTGGCAGCTACGGAACGCAGGGCTTCTCGGCACCGGAACAGCAGACCGGGGAGGAGGACGTGGCAGCGCCCGCGGACGTCTACTCGCTCGCGGCGCTCCTGCTCTACGCCGCCTCGGGTCGCACGCCCGGCGCCGTCCCCGACGTGGAGCCGCTGCGCGCCGTGGACGCCGACCTCGCCGCCCTCCTCGGGCCCTGTCTCGTCACCGCCCCCGGAGCACGCCCCACCGCCGACGAGATCGTCCTGGCGACGCGCACGCACCGGCTCGCCCCTCCCCCGTCCTGGCCGCCCGAGGTCATGTCACGCATCGGCGCTCGACGTGCGTTCGCCGAAACGCCGGTCGGCAAGCTGGAGACCGTCCCGCCACCGGATACGAGCACGGACCCGAACCCCGACGTCGGGCCCGCACCCCTCGCATCACCTCGCCGCCCGCGCAAGCACCTGTTCCTGCTGCCGGTCGCCGCGGCGACCGCCCTCGGCGCGGTCGCGGTGTTCGTCCTCAGCCCGTCCACCTCCCCGCAGCACCACGACGCGCAGGAGTCCGGCGGCGTGCAGGTCGCCGTCGAACCCTTGGCCGGGACGACGCAAGGACCCTCCGCGAGCCCGAGCGCCTCGATCTCCGCCACCGCCACCGCCACCGCCACCGCCGAACCCTCTCCCCCGCCTTCAACCGCCCCGGCCGCCACCACGCGGGCACCCTCCCCGAGCCTGCGGCCCTCGACCTTCGCTGCCGCCAAACCCGCTACCCAGCCCCCGACCACCCCGCCTGGCGAAACGGCCACCCCGCCGAGCACGGCCACCGCCGCACCCTCAACGGCCGCCCCCAGCCCCACCTCGTCATCGATCCGCGGCATCAACGGCAGCGACGACCCGGCACAGGTCAAGGGCTCCGAGGCGGACACCGACTGGCTCGGCCCCACCGCCGCCTGTTCCGCCTGGCTGGACGACAACGGCTCCGGCTCGCTCGCGGGCGTGCTCAACACCTCCCTGATCCAGACCTGCGTCGCCGAGCTCGCCCGCAGCGACGGCATCACGTACACCTTCCGCGCCTCCGTGGGCGCCGCGAAGACGAGCTTCGTCCCGGACATCGGCTACACGATGTGGATCTGCGTGTGGAACGCGAACAACCGATCCGGCGAGCAGTGCTCCGCTCGCTTCGGTATGAACGGCACCACCCCGGTCCGCCGGTGAAACGAGGCTTCCGCAAGGAGCGCTCCCGGGCCACCACGCCCAGCCGCCCGCAGGCCCACAGCTCCCCCGCGAGCACCGCCTGACCCGAACGGGCCAGGTGGGCAGGGCCGGATGACTCGGATGCCCCAGCCGGCGGGCGGACCAACCGGGCTGGACCTACGGTGCGGTGCGAGGGGGTCACCTGAACGGAAGGCTGTTACAGGCATGGCTGGAAAGTTCGAGCTGTACAAGGACGAGAGCGGGATGCACCGCTTCCGGCTCAAGGCGAGCAACGGGACGGTCATCGTCACCGGGGACCCGCACGAGAGCAAGGACGAGTGCCTCAGGAGCATCGAGTCGCTCCGCAAGCTCGCGCCGTACGCGGAGCTCAAGGAGGCGGCCGGGTCGCACTGAGGCGGCGCGGTGCGGGCGCGGGTCGGCGGTGCAAATCGCCGACCCGCGTTCGCTTGTACGACAGATCCCTTTGGCCGGGTGCACGCCGGGCGCGGACAGAACACTGGCATGCGCGTCGTCATCGTCACCGAATCCTTTCCGCCCGAGGTCAACGGAGTCGCCCACAGCGTGCTGCGGACGGCCGAGCATCTGGTCCGCCGGGGCCACCAGCCACTCGTCGTCACCCCCGCACCCGCACGGGGCGCCGCGTGCCCGCCGCACACCTTCGGCGGCTCCGAAGCGGTGGAGCTGCCGGTGGTGCGCATTCCGTCGGTGCCGCTGCCCGGGTACCCGCAGGTGCGGATCGCGCTGCCGAGCCGGCAGTTGGCGGCCGCCGTCGCCGGGCACCGGCCGGACATCGTGCACCTGGCCAGCCCGTTCGTGCTCGGCGCGCGCGGGATGCAGGTCGCGGCCCGCCTCGGTGTCCCCGCCGTGGCCGTCTACCAGACCGACCTCGCCGGGTACGCGCACGCCTACCGGGCCGGGCGGGGCCTCGGGGAGGCGGCCGCCTGGCGGCGGATCCGGGCCGTGCACCGGGCCGCGGCCCGGACGCTGGCGCCGTCCACCCCCGCCGCCCAGGACCTCACCGCGCACGGAGTGCCCCGGGTGCAGCTGTGGCCGCGCGGGGTGGACTCGGTGCGGTTCCACCCCCGGCACCGGGACGAGGCGCTGCACCGGGCGCTCGCCCCGGGCGGCGAGGTGCTGGTCGGGTACGTCGGGCGGCTGGCGCCCGAGAAGCGGGTCGACCTGCTGACCGCCGCGTCGGCCCTGCCCGGGGTGCGGGTGGTGGTGATCGGGGACGGGCCGTCCGGGCCCGGGCTGCGGGCCTCGATGCCCGGCGCGGTGTTCCTCGGCCGCCGGACCGGCGAGGAACTGGCCCGCTGTTTCGCGACCCTGGACGTGTTCGTGCACACCGGCCCGCTGGAGACCTTCTGCCAGACCATCCAGGAGGCGATGGCGAGCGGCGTGCCGGTGATCGGCCCGGCCGCCGGCGGCCCCCTGGACCTGGTCGCGCACCACCGGACGGGCCTGCTGGTGCCGCCCCGGGACGGCGCCGCGGTGGCCCGGGCGGTGGCGGAACTGGCCGCCGACCCCGGGCGGCGGGCCGCGTACGGGCGCGCCGGACGGGCCGAGGTGACCGCGCGGACCTGGGAGGCGGTCGGCGACCTGCTGCTGCGGCACTACGCGGAGGTCCTCGCCGAGCACCGGGGCACACCGGCGGCTCCCCCTGCCGCTCCCCCGGCGGTCGTCGAGCCGGTCGCCGTCGTGGAGGAGCTGCCGGCATGACGGACACCGCCGACCGCGAGCCGCTGACCATCGTGCGGCTCGCGAACTTCGTCACCCCGGTCTCCGGGGGCCTGCGCACCGCGCTGCGCCACCTCGGCGCCGGCTACCTGGCCGCCGGGCACCGGCCGGTGCTGATCGTACCCGGGGAGCGGCGCAGCGAGGAGGAGGGCGAGCAGGGCCTGGTGGTCACCCTGCCCGGACCGGTGCTGCCGGCCAGCGGCGGCTACCGGGTGCTCACCGACCGGCGGGCGGTGGCCGCCGAACTGACCCGGCTGAAACCCGACCGGCTGGAGGTGTCCGACCGCACCACGCTGCGCTGGACCGGCAGTTGGGCCCGGCGGCACGGCGTCCGCTCGGTGATGGTGTCGCACGAGAGCGCCGTCGGGGTGCTGCGCGCCCAGGGGCTGCCCCGCCCGCTCGCCGACGCGGCCGCCGACCGGCTCAACGCGGCGACGGCCCGTACGTACGACGCGGTGCTCTGCACCACCGACTGGGCGGCGGCGGAGTTCCGGCGGATCGGCGTGCCCAACCTGGTCCGGGCCCCGCTCGGCGTGGACCTGGACGCGATGCGCCCGCTGCCGCCGGCCGCGCGGGCCCGGGAGCGGGCGCGGTACTGCGGGCCGGGCGACGTGCTGCTGGTGCTCTGCTCCCGGCTCTCGGCCGAGAAGCGGCCCGAGCGGGCGGTCGAGGCGCTGGCCACGCTGCGGGCCCGGGGGCTGCCGGCCGTCCTGGTGGTGGCCGGGGCCGGACCGCTGCGGGACCGGCTGGCGGCCCGGGCGGAGCGGCTGCGGCTGCCGGTGCGCTTCCTCGGGCACCTGGGCCGGCGGGAGGAACTGGCCAGGCTGCTGGGCTGCGCGGACGTGGTGCTCGCGCCCGGGCCGGTGGAGACCTTCGGGCTCGCCGCGCTGGAGGCGCTGGCCTGCGGGACTCCGGTGGCGGTCAGCCGCTCCTCCGCGCTGCCCGGACTGATCGGCCTGGCCGGGGTGGCCGCCGCCGACACCGGGGCCGGATTCGCCTCGGCGGTACGGGAGTTGCTGGCACGCCCGGAGCAGGCGCGGCGGGCCGGCGCCCGGGCCCAGGCCGAGCGGTACGGCTGGCCGGCCGCGGTGGCCGCGTTCCTCGCGGCCCACGGCGTGCGGAACCCCGGCACGCGCAACCCCGGCACGCGCAACCCCGGTGCACGCAACCCCGGTGCGGTGGAGGAGGGTTGGGATGAGCGTGCTCGGCACCGGGCGTGACCGGTCCGCGGACGGCCGGCCGGCCACCGGCGGGCCGGTGCGGTTCGTCGCGCTCGGGGACTCGCTGACCGAAGGGGTCGGGGACCCGGTCGGCGAGGGGTGGCGCGGCTGGGCCGCCGTCCTGGCCCGGTCGCTGGCACCCGAGGGCGGCGTCGAGTTCACCAACCTGGCGTGCAGCGGCGCCCTGACCGCTGATCTGACGAATCGTCAACTCCCCGCCGCACTGGCACTGCGGCCGCGGTTCGCGGCCGTGGTGGTCGGCGGCAACGACACCCTGCGGGCGGGCTTCGACATCCGGCGCACCACCCTGGAGCTGGACGCCACCCTGGGCGAACTCTCCAGCCACGGCGCCGTCCTGCTGACCGCCTGCCTGCCCGATCCGGGCACCCTGCTCCGCCTGCCCGCGCCGCTGGCCCGACCGCTGGCGCGGCGGATGCAGGCCGTCAACACCGTCGTGCACGCCCTCGCCGCCCGGCACCGGGCGGTGCACCTGCACATCGCCGAGCTGCCCTGGTGCGCGCAGCGCCGGCTGCTCAGCGTCGACCGGCTGCACCCCAGCGCCGAGGGCCACCACCTGATCGCCCGCGGGTTCCACGAGCTGCTCGCCGCCGCCGGCCACCCCCTCGGCCCGCCGCCCGTCGACACCCCCGCCGAGGCTCCGCCCGGCCGGGCCGCCGACCTGTGGTGGATGGCCACCCAGGGCACCCGCTGGGTCGCCGCCCGCAGCACCGACCTGCTGCCCGGGCTGCTCGCCCTGGCGGCGGCCGAAGGCCTCGCCCGGCTGCGCGGGTCCAGCGGGCGGCACGACGAGCAGATGGCCCGCGCGGCGGCCCAGGCCCTCGCATCACTGGGGTGAGGCGGCGCGGGCTCGGCTAGGACGGCTCGTGGGGGGAACCATGAAAGGGGTCCACCGAGTCGTCGGGGGGACACGGCCTTCGAACCGGGCCTGACGGAGGGAGCAGCGGTGGACGCGTCATCCGGGAGCGGGCGGGAGTTGCTGGCGGCGGCGGGGGTCCTGTTCCCGGACGAGCGGGGGCGGGTGCTGGTGGTGCGGTTGCCGTACGACCGGAAGCATCCGGTGGCGATCCCGGGCGGCGGGTGGGAGCCGCAGGACCGCTCGCCCCGGGAGACCGCGCTGCGCGAGGTGGTGGAGGAACTCGGGTTCACGCCCCGGCTGGGGCCGCTGGCCTGCGTCGACTGGACGCTCGACCACTTCCGGCCGCCGATCGCCGCGTACCTGTACTGGGCGCAGCCGCTCACCGCCGAACAGGCCGCGGCGATCCGGCCGGACGCGGCGGAGGTCGGCGGCTGGGCCTGGCTGACCCCGGAACAGGCGGGCCACGCGCTGCCGCCCCTGCTGTCCCGCCGGGTCACGGCCTGCCTGCGGGCGCCACGGTCGGCCGGTCCGCTGGAGCTGGAGGACAGCAGGCCCGTGGGGCACACCCTCGACCACCTGCCGGCGGACGAACCGCCGCCCGCGTACACGGGGCTGGCCGACGCGCCCGCCCTGGGCTCCGCCCCCGGCGGGCCCGGGTACGAGCCGCCGATGGACCGGGCCACCTACATCGCCACCCGCCCGCGGATCCGGGCCAAGGCCCGGGCCCTGTTCACCGACGACGCCGGGCGGGTCCTGCTGGTCCGGCTGCGGCCGTGGGACGGGCCGCGCGGCCGGGTGCCGTACTGGACGCTGCCGGGCGGCGGGATCGAGGCGGACCGGGAACTGCCCCGGGCGGCCGTCCGGCGCGAGATCCGCGAGGAGCTCGGCTGGGAGGTCGAACCGGGGCGGCTGCTGGCGCTGGACTGGCAGCCCGGGGCGGCCGCCGACCCGGAGGCCGACCCGGCCACCGGGCGGGACACCGCCGTGCTGGTGTCCGTGTTCGACGGGGGCACGGTGACGCAACGGATGCTCGGTTCGATCGCGCTGCCGGAGGAGGAGCTGGTGGAGTGGCGGCTCTGCGGCCCCGCCGAGGCACGGGCGCTGCTGACCGGCCCGTCCTGGGCCCGGACGGCCGCCGCGCTGGCCGCGCGGGAGCGGGCGGGAGGGCCGGCCGAGCTGGTGCGCGGACGCGCCGCCGGGTAGCGGCGGGCGGGCCGGGCGGGTCTAGCGGGTTCAGGAGGGCAAGTCAGGCGGGCCGGTCGGGCGGGGCTGTTGGGCGGGGCGGACAGGGCCGGGTCGGGTGGGTCACACTGGGGCCATGCAGAACGGGATCACGCAGCACGGGATCACGGAGGCGCTGGCCGGCCGCCGGGTGGCATCGGTCAGCGGCGGCGACCGACTGGACCTCACCCTCGACGGACCGGTGACCGTCCGGGTGGCGCACGAGTTCCGCCTCGCCGCGCCCTCCTTCACCGCCCCAGCGGAGGTCGAGCACTACTTTCCGGCGCTGACCGTCCGTCCGACCGGCACCCTGCTCGCGCTCGTCGGCCGGACCGTCGACACCGCCGAGATCACCCTCGCCGGCGGCCTGGAGCTGGCCTTCGCGGAGGGCGGCGCGCTGTCCGTCCCGCCGCACGCGCAGCTCGCGCCGTGGAGCGTGGAGACCGCCGAGGGGGCGGTGTGCGCGGGGCTGCCGGGCGGCGAGGTCCGGTGGACGGCGCCCGGCGCGGCCTGAGCCGACGCCGGAGCCGACGCGTCGTCGGTCGGACTCTCCGGCCTGTCCGGCCTGTCCGAGCTGTCCGACCTGTCAGACCTCCAGGTCGGCCTCGATCCTGGTGAGCTGGTGGCGGGCCATCGCCAGGTTGGCCCGCGCCTTGTCCAGCGCCAGGTAGAGGAAGAGGCCCTTGCCGGTGCGGCCGGCGAGCGGCCGGATCAGGTGGTACTGGCTGCTGAGAGTGATCAGGATGTCCTCGATCCCGTCCTGTAGGCCGAGCATGTCCATGGTGCGCATCTTGGCGCGGACCACGTCGGTGTTCCCCGCCGCGGCCACGTTGAGGTCCAGCCCGCCGGGGCCGTCGAGGGTGGCGAGCGCCATGCCGCTGTTGTAGTCCACGAGTGCCGCGCCGATGGCGCCCTCGATGCTGGTCATGGCCTGCTTGAGCGCGCCGGCTGCGTCGGTCATCTGGGTAACTCCCTTTCGATGGTGGGGTGCTGGGGTGATAGGTGCGGTCGGGCCGGGGGCCTGGCCGGTCAGGCCGGTCAGGCCGGGTCGCGGGGGTCCTTCGGCAGGAGGCTGTCGCTGAGCAGCCCGGCGATCCGCTGGGCCGAGCGGCGGGCCTCCAGGTGCAGCCGGCCGACGTTGACGTCCGGGTGCGCCAGCAGGGCCAGTACGCAGCTGCCCCCGGCCGCGTAGGTGGCGACGTAGCCGTGCTCGCCGCGCACCAGCGACTCGCGGAACTCGCCCTGGCCGGTGGTGTCGGCGAGCCGTTGGGCCAGCGACAGCGAGGCCGCCGTCATCGCGGCCAGGCCGGAGGGTTCCGCCCCGTGGGTGTCGTGCGCGACCAACAGGCCGTCCACGCTGGCCACCAGGCCACCCGCGAGGTGCGGGACGCGCTGCTTGACGGCGCGGAGCTCGGCGAGCAGTTCGGTCTCCAAGGCGATCAGTTGTCTCCTTCCGACACGCTGCTTGAGCACCCGCCTCATGGCCGGGACGGCGGGGTCGCGGGTGGAGAGTGGTTCAAAGTCGGGCCTCCAGAAGGGTTCGGACCCGGGTCAGCAGCGCGATGTCCGGGTCGGGGACGGCCAGCGGCGGGTGGGCCGCTGCCGTGGTGGGCGGGCGATCGGAGCGGGTGGGGGCCACGAGGCCGGACGGCGTGGCGCCGGTGAGGGTGGCGCCGGGGACCCGGCGGTGCAGGCCTCCTCCCGGCGGGCGGGCGGGGGCCGGCGCCTCGGCTTCCGCGACGGGCGCCGCGGGCCTCGGCGCCCCAGGTGCCCCAGGTGCCGCGGGTGCCCCAGATGCCCCAGGTGTCGCGGCGCTCGGTGCCACCGCCGACGCGGCCGCCGGTGCGGCGTGCCGCGGGGCGTCGAGCAGCCCGGCGGCGGCCAGGCGGCGGACGTCCGCCGTGACGCCGAAGCCGGACCGGCCGAGCAGGCGTGCCAGGTCCGCCGGGGTTCTTCGGCCGTCGGCGTGGTCCAGCAGTTCGCGCCGGCGGCGGCCGGGCGGGCGGTGCGACGGCCGTGGGACCGGCGCCACCGGGCGGACCGGCGCGGTGTCGAGCTGCGGCCAGGGCCAGATGCGTTCCAGCAGCCGGCCCCGGCGCTCGACCTCGCGGCGCAGCCGGCCGGGGTCGACCGTGGCCACCGGGCCCAGCCAGTGCCGGGCGTCGGGCTCGAACCGCCAGACGCCGCCGGTCCGGTCGGCGAGGACGAAGAACGCGGCGTCGAAGAGCGTGCCCAGGTGGCCGAGTTCGAGCTCGCCCCGGGTGAGCAGCCGCCGTTCGACGAGTGCCTCACCGACCCGGGCGCGCGGGCCGTGGAGCCGGAGCAGCTCCGCCCACTGCCCGGGGGTGATCCGGCCGCAGCCGGTGAGCAGTTCGGCCAGGCCGGGCGCGCGCGGGGAGTCGGCGTGGGCCACCTGGCCGTCGACGAGGTGCAGGTTGCCGAGCGGGCCGCACAGGGCGCCGGTGGCGCGGCGGGCCGCGAGCAGACCGAGGGCCTCGCCGGGGGTCTGCGGCGTGGCGGGCGGGCGGACGGCGGCGGGCGCGGCGTTCATCGGGGCCACCGCCCGGTGGAGCGCGGGCGGCGGGGGCGGCCCGTCCGGCGTGCTGGCCGAAACCCGATGGCCTCGGTGGGCGTCCCGCTCACCCCAGCACCAGTTCCTCGGCGAGCGCCTGGAGGCGGTAGCGGGCGGCGGCGAGGTTGCCCTGGGCGCGGTCGAGCCAGAGGTGGAGGACGAGGCGGCTGTCGAAGACGGTGTCGATGAAGCAGATGAGGTGGTAGCTGCGGCCGGCGGTGACGATGACGTCCTGTAACGGCGACCGCCGGTCCTCCGCCCCGGTGAAGGTCTGGCTCTCAACGGCCGCCCGTACCAAGTCGGTTGTCTCGGCGGCCGCGGTCTCGTGGTCACCGGTCGGGCACTCGCCGAGGCTGCCGAGTGCGAGTCCGCTGCTCCAGTCGACCAGGCTCGCGGAGCGTGCCCCGGAGATCGACATCGCTCCGGCGAGGCATTCGTCGATACCCGGCACACCGGCTCCTTCGAGGGGGTCTGGGCAGCCGGGCGCAGCACGGCACGGCCGGGCCGCCACCAGCAGTGGCGGGCTCGACACGGAAGGCTACTGCCGGATTCCATATGACGAACATTCCAATGGCATATTCACATCAGCAGCGTCCACTTCCGGCCAAGGTGTGACAAGGCGTCAGCCGCCGCTGCCGGGCGAACCCGCTGGCCCGGGGACGGTCGCGGACCGCAGCCCACCGCCACCCGCCGACCACCTGGCAGGGGAGCTTGGCCGAGAACCGGCCGCACGGCAGGGTTTCGACCGCCGACATGCGATAGGGGCCCGGGCAAACAGGTCTACACCACCGGGTCGCCGCCCGACTGCCGCCGGAGCTCCCGGACATGACGAAGGGGCCCGTTCCGCTGGACGGAACGAGCCCCTTCGGGTGGAGCGCCAGGCCCGGGTCGCACGGACTCTTCCTACTGAAAGTAGGACGTGCTCTGGTAGCACCGCTGACGCCTGCTCGGGAGTTTGTTTCCCTCCCGACGAGAAGAACATTAGCAGGTCATCACGCCTGCTCAGAAACCGGATGGAGGAACGGGACCGGACCCGGCGGAACTGCGGCGACCCGACCCCGGCGCGCCCCGGCTCCAGCACGGAGGGCGGTCAGGGCAGCAGCGCCCGGTAACCCGCGATCAGGGCGGTGAGGCCCAGCTCGAAGGCCCGGTCGGCGCGTTCGCGGCCGGCGGGGACGGCATCGAGGGCGTCGGCCAGGCGCGGGGTGGCGTCACGGTCGACGGCGTCGACCATGACGTCCGGGGCGACCAGGTCGAGGGCGGAACCGAGGATGAAACTCTCCAGGGCGGTGATCACGCCCATCACGTCCCGCGCGGCGAAGCCCGCACCCTCCAGGGTGGCGACGGCACGCTCGTACAACTCGTGCATGAACGATTCGGCGAGCGGGGCGGTGGCGAGCAGGCGGACGATGCCGGGGTGTTCGGCGAAGGCGTCCCGGTAGGCGTGCGCCCAGGTGCGCAGCGCCGCGTCCCAGGGCTGGTCCCACATCGACTGCTCGCCGATGGTGCGGACGAGTTCGGCACGCATCAGGGCGACGATCTCGGCCCGGCCGGCGACGTGGTGGTAGAGCGCGGAGGGGCTGACCTTGAGGGCGCCGGCGAGGCCGGGGATGGTGAGGTCGCCCGACTCGTCGACCAGCCGCAGCGCGGTGTCGACGATGCGCTGCCGGTCCAGCAGGGGTGTGCGCGGCCTGGCCATGCCGGTTCCTCGTCTTTCGGGGAGTTTTTCGGGGAGCCCTTCAGGGAGCCTTCCGGAGAACCCTCAAGATCATCGTTACCCAAGCGTTACTGAATGGCTTTCAATAAAACTCTTCCGCACCCGCCGGTGCCGCGCCTACGGTAACCGAACCCCATTCGGTTTAGGCAGGTCGCCCTCGTCGCCTGCCGCGACCCGGAGAGGACGCTCCCCCATGCGTGCCGACACGATCTTCACCGGCGGCCGGATCCACACCGGAGACCCCGCCCACCCCGCCACCCACGCCCTCGCCGTCACCGCCGGGCGGATCACCGCCCTCGGCGACGCGGCGCTCGCCCTGCGCGACGACCGCACCGAGACCGTCGACCTGGCGGGCGGCGCCCTACTGCCCTCCTTCGGCGACGGCCACCTCCACCCGCTGATCGGCGCCATCGGGCTGCGCGGCGTGCCGGTGCGCGACTGCACCAGCCTGGAGGAGCTCGTCGAGGCCGTCCGCACCTGGGCCGCCCGGCACCCCGAGGCCGAGTGGATCACCGGGGACGCCGTCGACCCGTGGCTCGCCGAGGGCGGCCTGTTCGACGCCCGGCTGCTCGACGCCGCCGTCCCCGACCGGCCCGTCCTGCTGCGCACCATGGACCACCACACCGGCTGGGCCAACAGCGAGGCGCTGCGCCGCGCCGGGTACGGGCCGGACACGCCCGACCCCGTGGGCGGCGAGATCGTCCGTCGCCCGGACGGCGCCCCGCTCGGCACCCTGCGCGAGTTCGGCGCCCTCAACCCCGTCCTCGCGCTCGTCCCGCCGCTCCCGCTCGCCGAGCAGGTCGTCGCCCTGCGCGAGACCACCGCCGCGCTCGCCGCCGCCGGGCTCACCTGGCTCCAGGACGCCTGGATCGAGCCCGCGCAGGTCGACACCTGGCTCGCCGCCGTCGCCGAGCACGATCTGCCCGTCCGGGCCGGGCTCGCACTGCTGCTCGAACCGGACGGCTGGCGCGCACGGCTCCCCGCCCTGGCCGCCGACCGGGAGCGGGTCGAGGCCGGCGGGCGCGGCCGGCTCACCGCCCGGGCGGTCAAGTTCTTCGCCGACGGCGTCGTCGAGTCCGGGACGGCCGCTCTGCTGGCGCCCTACAGCGACTGCCCGCACTCCCACGGCGTCGCCAACTGGACCGGCGCCGAACTGGCCGACGCCGTCACCGCCGTCGACGCGCTCGGCTTCCAGCCGCACATCCACGCCATCGGCGACCACGGCGTCCGGATCGCCCTGGACGCCGTCGAGGCCGCCACCCGCCGCAACGGCCTGCGCGCCCGCCGCCCGGTGATCGCCCATGTCCAGCTCGTCGACCCGGCCGACCTGCCCCGCTTCGCCGAACTCGGCGTGATCGCCAACTTCGAACCGCTGTGGGCCCAGACCGACCCGCTGATGACCGAACTCACCCTCCCCCGGCTCGGCCCCGAGCGCGGCGCCCGGCAGTACCAGATCGCCGCCCTGCTGCGCGGTGGCGCCCGGGTCTCCTTCGGCAGCGACTGGCCGGTCACCCGTTACGAGCCGCTGGCCGGTCTCGCCACCGCCGTCACCCGGCAGACCCCGGACGGCCTGCCGGCCGGCGGCTGGCTGCCCGAGGAGCGGATCGGCCTCACCGAGGCACTCGCGGCGTACTCGACGGGCGTCGCGCACCAGGCCTTCGAGGAGACGGAGTGGGGCGTGCTGCGCCCCGGGATGCGGGCCGACCTGGTGCACCTGGCGGCCGACCCCTACGCGGTGCCGGCCGCCGAGCTGGCCGCCGTCCCGGTGGCCGGGACCTGGCTCGGCGGCCGCCGCACGCACTGACCCCCCGGGATCCCCCCGTACCCCGCCCGCCGGAACGCCCCCCACGGCGTCCGCTCCCCCGTCGACCGCCCGCACCCGATCGGCGGCCGACCGCTCTACCCTCGTCCGTACGACCCCAGGAGAGCTCCCCATGACCCTGCCCTCCGACGCGGCCTCCCCGACCGCACCCGGCTCCCCCCGCACCGGCCCCGACACCGGCCGCGCCGGACCCAGCGCCGGGCCCGGCACCACCGGGCCCGGCACCGCAGCCGCCGGCTCCACCGGCCCCGCCCGCCTGGAAGGCGGCGTGCTCGGCACCGGCGACATCGTCTTCTTCGTCGTGGCCGCCGCCGCACCGCTGACCGTGATGGCCGGCGTGGCACCGTTCGCGATCGCCTTCGGCGGCATCGGCACGCCCGTCGCGTACCTGGCCACCGGCGTCATCCTGGCGCTCTTCGCGGTCGGCTTCACCACCATGACCGCGCACATCCGCAACGCCGGCGCGTTCTACGCCTACGTCACCCGCGGCCTCGGCCGCCCCGCCGGACTCGGCGCCGCGCTGCTCGCGGTGCTCTCGTACAACGCCATCCAGATCGGCATGTACGGCGCCTTCGGCTTCTTCGCCCACACCACCGCCGCCGACCTGCTCGGCCTGGACCTGCCCTGGCCGGTCTGGGCGCTGCTCGGCGTCGCGGTGGTCTGGCTCCTCGGCTACCGCTCGATAGACCTCGGCGCCAAGGTGCTCGGCGCGCTGCTGATCGCCGAGACCGGCATCCTGCTCGTGCTCGCCGTGGCGGTGCTGGTGCGCGGCGGCGCGCACGGGCTCGACCTGTCCTCGTTCGCCCCGCACAACGTGTTCTCCGGGGGCATGGGCGGGGTGCTCGGGCTCTCCTTCGCCGCGTTCATCGGCTTCGAGGCCACCGCCATCTACCGCGAGGAGGCCCGCGAACCACGGCGGACGGTGCCGCGCGCCACCTACGCGGCGATCGCCTTCCTCGGCCTCTTCTACACCTTCATCACCTGGATGATCGTGCAGGCCTTCGGCGCCACCGAGGCCGTCGCGACCGCCACCGCCGACCCGGCCGGGATGTTCTTCACCGCGATGACCGACTACGTCGGCGCCTGGGCCACCGACCTCCAGCGGGTGCTGATCGTGACCAGCCTGCTCGCCGCGCTGCTCGCCTTCCACAACACCATCACCCGCTACGGCTACGCCCTCGCCACCGAGCAGGCCGCCCCGGCCGCGCTCGGCCGGGTCCACCCCCACCACGGCTCCCCGTGGATCGGCGGCATCGCGCAGTCGGTGCTGGCGGCGGCGGCCGTCGTGGTGGCGGCGCTGATCGGGGCCGACCCGTACAACCAGTTCTTCCTCTGGGTGAACTCCCCCGGCGTGGTCGGCATCCTGGTGCTGCAGGCGCTCGCCGGGCTGTCCGTGTACGCCTTCTTCCGCCGCAATCGCGAGGCGGCCGCGAGCGCAGGGGTGTTCCGGACGGTCGTGGCGCCGGTCGCCGCCACCGTGCTGCTGTGCGGGGCGACGGCACTGGTGGTGTGGCGGCTCGACCTGTTCACCAATGCCGGGCCGGAGGTCAACTGGCCGCTGGTGGCGATCGTGCCGGTGGTGTTCCTGACGGGCGTCGCCATCGCGCTGCGGCTGCGGGCGCGGCGGCCCGAGGTGTACGCCCGGCTCGGGACGTCGGAGGTCGACGCGGGCTGAGCGGGGCGGCTGCGCCGCAGGGCCGGCCCACCGCCTCAGGCCTGGCCCGACCGCCGCACACCCGACCGGCGCACACCCGGCCGGCGGCCTCAGGCCTGGCCGACCGCCTCGGCGAGCAGCCGGTAGGAGTCGAGGAGGGCGGCGCGGTCGTAGGTGCTGGTGGTGACCAGGAACTCGTCCGCGCCGCTGCGCGCCACCAGGGCGGCGAGTTCGGCGGCGGCCCGCTCCGGGGTGCCCGCGATGTGGCCCTTCAGCGACTGCTCGTAGGCGGCGTGCTCGCGCGGGCTCATCGGCCGGGCCAGGATCTCGGCGGCGGGCGCCAGCGGCGGGAACTCGCCGTGGGTGCGGGAGTACGCGCCGGACCACGCCTCCGGGACGAGCAGCTCCCGGGCCCGGTCGGCGCTCTCGGCGACCGCGACCGTGCCCGAGACCACCACGTACGGCTCGGCGGCCTGCGCCGAGGGGCGGAACCGGCTGCGGTAGCGGTCGATCGCCGCGAGCATCCGCTCCTCTCCCCGGGCGGCGGCGATGACCAGCGGCAGCCCGGCGTCGGCGGCCAGGTCGGCGCCCGCGCCGGTGGCCAGGACGAAGGCCGGCACCCGCAGGCCCTCGGCCGGGCGGGCGTGGACGCCGGGGTGGGCCCGCTGCGAGCCGTCGAAGTAGCCGAGCAGTTCGGCCAGCTGGGCGCCGAAGTCGTCCGCGGAGTCCTTCTCCCGGCCCAGCGCCCGCCGCACGCCGTCGGTGAACCCGACCGAGCGGCCGAGCCCCATGTCGATCCGGCCGGGGAAGAGCGAGGCGAGCACCCCGAACTGCTCGGCCACCACCATGGGCTGGTGGTTGGGCAGCATCACCCCGCCCGTGCCGACCCGGATCCGGGTGGTGGCCGCCGCCACCGCCGCGGCGAGCACCGTCGGCGCGGATCCCGCGACCCCGGGCACGCCGTGGTGCTCGGAGACCCAGAAGCGGTGGTACCCGAGCCGCTCGGCCTCGCGGGCGAAGGCCACCGTGTCCCGCAGCGCCTGCGCCGGCTCCTCGCCCCGTCTGGTCCGGGAGCGGTCGAGGACGGAGAGCCTGGTGATGGGCGCAGCGCTGGTCACGCGGTGGACAACGCCCGCCGCCGAACCGGGCATTCCCCCACCGCCACGCCCCCGGTACGGACGGGCCGCCACGCCCCGGATACGGGGGGTCCCGGTCAGTCCGTGACGGCGAAGCCCTGTGCCGCGCCCAGCCGGTGCAGCGAGTCCTGCCCGGGGATCCCGTCGGCGGCGGCGTCGGTGTACCCGCACCGGCGCTGCCACCCGGCGTAGGCGGTGACCGTCAGGCTGCCGAACGAGCCGTCCACCCAGCGCTGTTCGAGCAGCCCCTCGTCCGCCAGGGCCTGCTCGACGATCGCCACCTCGGCGCCGTACGTCCGGTGCCCCTGCTCGGCGCCGGGGTCGGTGCGGGCCGCCGCCACGACGTGCGCGAGCGACACCGTCCGGGGCCCGGGCAGGTAGCCGAGCAGCCGCCGCAGCGAGCTCTCCCCCGGCACGCCGTCCGCCGCCTGGCCGGAGTAGCCCAGGCTCTGCTGGTAGTCCGCGTAGTTCTCGGTGTCCGCGTCGCTCCAGTTCGGCCCGGGGCCGGAGCGGTAGTGAGCGCCGAAGCCCTGGGCGACGAGCCCCCGGCCGACCACGGTGACCTGGTAGCCCTGGGCGCCGTAGCCGTACGGGAGGCCGTTGATGGTGGTCTGGTACCGGGCCGGGGTCGGGTCCGCCGGGGGCACCGGGGGGTGCTGCGAGGGCGAGGGGATCGGGGTGCCGGGGCCGGCCGTGAAGTCGGGCCAGGAACCGGGGTCGGTGTGGTCGTTGAACGGGACGTGGGCGTGTGCGTACCAGCCGCCGCTGGCCTCCCACACCTGCTCGTCGCGGTGGCTGGTGAAGTCGACCGGCCGGCCCATCGGCCACGCGTCGGGCACGCCCCAGGAGGCGATCCAGGCGTGGATCCGGTCCCAGCCCGCGCACGGGGTGTCGACCAGCCGCGCGTACACGGTGCCCTGGTAGTTGCAGTAGGGGAAGAACACCGCCTCGATCTGGATCACCACGCGCCCGGCCCGGTTGGTGCGGGTCGGGCTCGCGGTGGGGCTGAGCAGGCTCTTCGAGCGGGAGTCGGCCGGGAACAGCTGGGCGATCCGGCCGCTGAACGGGTCCCAGATGAGGTGTGGCGCGTCGCCGGCGCCGCTGCCGGTGAAGTAGCTCACCAGGTCCTCGTAGGTGCACCAGTCCTGCGGCGCGGCGGCGGTCGCGTTGCGGTCCCAGGTGATGTGGGCGATGGCCTTCGGGGGGTACTGCTGGTCGGTCGGCGCGTGGTCGCCGAGGTCGTGGATCTCGGCACCGGGCAGCCACAGGTCGGACATGCGGTCTCCTCCAGGCGGCGAACGGACGTCGTTGCGGGTATCGGCAGGTTCACCCTCCGGATTGACCCCAACGGCGCAATACACGGCAATGAACCACCCATGCTCGCGCGCCCGTTCGGATCTGTGACGGGAATTCGTCCTCGCGTACGGACCCGGGGGCCCGCACCGCGTGCCACCGGACCCGCGCTCCGCCCTGCCCGGAAGGAAGCCCGAGAGGCTCCGGAAAGCCGTCGGGCGGGGGCGCATTCCACCCCGCCGCAGCCGCTCTGTCAATCGTTGACTTCGGAACTGGTCTAGTCCACGGTGGTGCGCGAAAAGCACTCATACCGTCATCACCGCCACGATTCTGACGAACCGACGGAGATTCCACCGTTATGCAACGAGTCTGCCTCGCCCTGCCCACCATGCGATCCTGCCCCGACACCATCGTGGAACTCGCCGAGGAAGCGGCCTACGCCGTCGCGAACTTCGACGTCGAGGTGCACCTCCTCATCCTCGACACCACCGACGCCGTCCAGTTCGCGAAGAACGCGGGCGCCGTGGCCGCCCTGGAGCCCACCCCCGGCGTGGTCGTCCACCACCTCGGCAACGCGCAGCAGCGGGAGTTCCTGCGCCGGGTCGCCGAGCGCTCCGGCGCCGCCGACCCCGGACTGCTGCTCGACCTGATGCTCCCGCCGGCCGTCGCGTACGGCTCCTGCGTCAACCGGCTCTTCCTGGGCGCGGCCGCCCTGGGCTGCACCTCGGCGCACCTGCGCAACGACGACGCCGACTTCCAGGTCGTCGACGGTCGGAAGATCTTCCCGATCCACCACGAGCTGCTCTCGATCGGCCGACCGGCCGGCGAGGCGGCGGCCGGCGTGACCCGCTCCGAGCTCGACCCGGCCGACGCGGACAAGCCGGTGATGCTGGTCAGCGGCTCCTTCATCGGCGAACTCAACGTGGACATCAGCGAGATCCACGAGTTGGACCCGGACATCTACCGCGACGTGGTGCGCCTGTGGACCCCGCCGGTGTGGCCGGAGGAGGACCGGGACGCGATGGTGGACGTCTCCTTCAAGGGCGCCGGCTCCGAGCCGTTCACCACCGACGAATCCGTCCTCGGCGTGCCCGACATCTGGGACGTCTACATGTGCAACATCGCCCTGGACCACCGGGCCTACGAGGTGCTGCCGCTGCTGCCCTCGGTCAAGACCATCGGCAGCGACTACGCCCTGCTGCACGCCATGGTCCACTCCCGGCTGCCCGGCGTCGTCCACAACCGCCACATCGTCAACTACTACACGCCCGAACGCCGCATCGGCGCCGGCTTCATCTCCTACCAGATGCGGTTCGTCAAGTTCCTGCTCTCGATGCTGTACCTGTACCCGGTCTACGGCGGGATGATCGACCTCGGCCGCGAGCTGCTGGACGAGCGGCACGGGCTGAAGATCGAGCCGATCCTCGGCCTGGTGCGGGGCAGCGTCGACTGGGACCGGGCCGGGAACGAGCACTGCCTGGACGTCCTGGACCGCTCCTACCGCAAGCTGGGCGGCAAGTACACCGAGCTCGCCGACGCGGTGGCCGAGCAGCGCCAGCAGCTCCTGGACGAGGCGCAGGAGGACGCCGAGCGCTGGGCGGTGCTGATGGGAGCCTGGGCGGCGCTGGTGGCCGCCTCCCGCGCGGAAGGGCTCGGCACCGCCTCGGAGGTCGCGGCCGGGTGAGCGAGGACCTCCGGATCCGGCTCCTGGCCGACGGCGACTGGGACGCCGTGGTCGCACTGGAGCACGACGCCTACGCGGCCGACGGCCTGTCGGAGGGCAGGGAGGCGCTGCAGTCCCGCGCCCTCGCCTCGCCGCGGACCTGCTTCGTGCTGGAGCAGGACGGCACCGTCCGCGGCTACCTGCTGAGCCTGCCGTACCCGCCGCTGCGCTGCCCGAGCCTCGACCGGCCGGAGGAGGCGGTGTTCGCGTCGGACAACCTGCACGTGCACGACCTGGTGATCGCCGAGGACCTGCGCGGCCGGGAGGTCGCGCTGGGGTTCATCCGGCACTTCCGGGAGCAGGCGTCCGAACAGGGCTTCGAGCGGATCTCCATGGTCGCGGTCCGCGGCACCGACATCCTGCTGCGGCTGCTCGGCTACCGCGCCCACCGCGAGGTGACGGTGCCGGCCTGCTACGGCAAGCGCGCCGTCTACATGTCGATGCCGGTGGCGGCCGGCTGACCTTCACTCGTCCACTCGTCCACTCGTCCGGAGTAGTCCGGGCTGCGGCACTCACCCCGTCGAGTGATGCTGCTGACGGCTGCGCCCAGCCGCCAGCAGCATCACCACCGACCGAGGGAGAGCGCATGAAGGCCGCCGTCGTCCACGACTTCACCGCGCCGCTGGTCATCGAGGACCGCCCCGTCCCCGAGCCCGCGGCGCACCAGGTCCGGGTCAGGATCGAGGCGTCCGGCCTCTGCCACACCGACATCCACGCCGCCCACGGCGACTGGCCGGTCAAGCCGAACCCGCCGTTCGTGCCCGGCCACGAGGGCGTGGGGATCGTCGAGGCGGTCGGCGAGGAGGTGCGCAACGTCCGGGTCGGCGAACGGGTCGCCATCCCCTGGCTGGCCGACGCCTGCGGGCGCTGCGACCAGTGCGTCTCCGGCTGGGAGACGCTCTGCCTCCAGCAGCACAACAGCGGCTACTCGGTGGACGGCGCCTACGCCGAGTACGCGCTGGCGCACGGCGACTACGTGGTGCCCGTCCCCGACGGCCTCGACCCGCTCGACGCCGCGCCGCTGTCCTGCGCGGGTGTCACCACCTACAAGGCGCTCAAGGTCTCCGGCGCCCGCCCGGGCACCCGGGTCCTGGTCTCCGGCATCGGCGGGCTCGGCCACCTGGCGCTGCAGTACGCGCGGATCTTCGGCGCCGAGACCATCGCGGTCGACGTCACCGACGACAAGCTCGCCCTGGCCCGCGAACTCTGCGCCGACCACGTCCTCGACGCCCGCACCCAGGACATCGCGGCGGAGGTCCAGCGGCTCGGCGGCGCCCACGCGGCCATCGCCCTCGCCGTCAGCAACGCCTCCTTCCAGGCCGCTTACGGGGCCCTGCGGCGCGGCGGCACGCTCGTGCTGGTGGCACTCCCGGCCGGCGGGAAGCTCGAACTGCCGGTGTTCGAGACCGTGTTGAACGGCACCAGGGTGATCGGCTCGATCGTCGGCACCCGCCAGGACCTCGCCGAGGTCTTCCGCCTGCACGCCCTCGGCCGCACCCGCGTCATCCTTGAACCCCGCCGCCTGGAGGAGGTGAACGCCTGCTTCGACGAGGTGCTGGGCGGCAAGGTCTCCGCCCGCCTGGTCTTCGACCTGCGCTGAGCGGCCTGCGCTGAGCACGGCCCCGGCCGAGCAGGTGCGCCTGGCATCCGTCCGCCCCCCCTTGTCAGGACACAACTCGCGGCCGATCCGCCCCCTCGGCCGGCCCGTTCGGGTACCAGTGGCCCCCCGGGTCACGCCCGCCCCACGTCCGTCCGGGCCCGGTTGCAGTTCCGTCTCCGTTCCGTCCGGTGGGGGGCGCGGCGCCGTCCGGTCCGGGATCGTGGGGGCAACGACTCGTGGGGCGGGGGAAGTTGCCATGGGGGACGGCCAGGATTTGGTGCCCGTGGTGGTGGGCGTGCTGATACGGGCGGCCGAGGGGGTGGCGGGCGGCCCGGGGCGGGCGGTCGCGGATCTGGTGCGGGCGCGGCTGCGGGCCACGCCGGAGGGCGCCCGGGCCGTGGACGCGGTCGACGCGAGCCCGGGGGACGCCCGGGCGCGGGCCGGGCTGACCGCCGCCGTCGGCGAACTGCTCACCACGGACCCGGCGTTCGCCCGGTACCTGGCCACCACCGAACTCGGCCGGCCCGCCGACCCACCGACCGTCCACCTCCGGGTCGATCCGGCCGTCGCCGGGGCCCAGGCCCGGGCCGCCCGGATCGGCGCCGCCCCCGTCCTCGTCACGCTGGCGCTGATCGTGGTCGCCGCCCTGGTCGCCGTCGGGATCAACCTGGGCTCGCGCCCGCTGCTGCGGCCGGGCGGGCCCGACCTGGCCCACGCCGGGCGGACGCTGCGCGACCCCGCCCAGGTGCAGGGTGTACTGCCCGATCTGCGGGCCATGCCGGGCGGCTGGCAGGTGGAGAGCGGCCCGCAGTCCGGAGCGGGCCCGGGCGAGGACGTGCCCTGCCTGCTCCCGGACGCCTGCGACCAGCAACTCGCGTACGCCACCGTGACGTTCCGTGCCGTGACCACGCACAGCGCACAGTTCACCGTGGTCACCTTCGCCTCCGCCGACGCCGCCGGCCGGGCCTTCGAGGCGATGCTCGCCCACGTCGGCGGCGCCGACGCGGCCGCCGCCGTCCCCCTCCCCCCGATCGGCGACCAGCGGGCCGCCCGGACGCACGGCGCGGAAGGGGCGGAGGCCCTGGTGCGGGTCGGCACCACGCTGCTGTACGTCCGCGATTCGGGCCCGGGCGCCGACGCCGCCATGCCGGTGCTGGTTCTGTTCGCCCGCCTGCTGGCCGAACGCGCCCAGCAGGCCGAGGACGGCCGCGAGCCCGACGCCGCCGCCCAGGGGGCCACCGCCTGACCCGGCCGCACCCCCGCCTGCCGCAGCCCCTACCCAACCCGCCGCACCCCGACCGCACCGGTCGCCGGGTGCGGCTGCCGTTGCGCCGGGACACCGGTGGGGCCACTGGTGAGGCCGCGCGACGCCCGCTCCCCCGAATGCATGTATCGCTCTCTTGACTGGCGTCACCAACACGCCATACTGGCCTCACTCCCGCTCGCACGATGAGGTGCCCGCCCATGGAGCTATCCCCCTCCGCGCACGTGGACACGTTCTGCCGCGACCATCTCCCGCCCTTCGACCAGTGGCCCGAACTCCTCTTCGACATACCGGAGTTGGCCTATCCGGACCGACTGAACTGCGCCCAGGCGCTGCTCGACGCAACGATCACCCGGTACGGCCCCGACCGCCGCTGCCTGCTCACCCCGACCGGCCAGTGGACCTACGGCGAACTGCGCGACCACGCCGACCGGGTGGCCCGGCTGCTGACCGAGGACCTCGGCCTGGCCACCGGCAACCGGGTGCTGCTCCGCGGCCCCAACACCCCCTGGCTGGTGGCCTGCTGGCTCGGCGTCCTGAAGGCCGGCGGCGTGGCCGTCAGCACCATGCCGCTGCTGCGGGCCGCCGAACTGACCGGACTGCACCGGATCGCCCGGCCCGCCATCGCCCTGTGCGACCACCGCTACCTGGACGACCTCGCCCGGGCCGAGACACCCGGCCTGCGGGTGCTCGCCTTCGGCGGGCCCGGCCCCCAGGACCTGACCGCCCGCTGCGCCGCCAAGAGCGGCGGCTTCACCGCCGTCCCGACCGCCGCCGACGACGTCGCGCTGATCGCCTTCACCTCCGGAACCACCGGACGGCCCAAGGCCACCCTGCACTTCCACCGCGACGTGCTCGCCAACGCCGACACCTTCTCCCGCCACCTCCTGCGCCCCACCCCCGACGACCTGTTCGCCGGCACCCCGCCGCTCGCCTTCACCTTCGGGCTCGGCGGCCTGGTGGTCTTCCCGCTGCGCGCCGGCGCCGCCAGCCTGCTGCTGGAGCAGGCCACCCCCGAGCAGCTCGCCGAGCAGGTCCACCGGCACCGGGTCGGCGTGCTGTTCACCGCTCCGACCGCCTACCGGGCGATCCTGGCCGCCGGGCTCGCCGACCGCCTGTCCGGCGTACGGCGCTGCGTCTCGGCCGGCGAGCACCTGCCCGCCGCCCTCTGGGAGTCCTTCCACGCGGCCACCGGGCAGCGGCTGATCGACGGCCTCGGCGCCACCGAGCTGCTGCACGTGTTCATCTCCGCCGCCGACGGCGACATCCGCCCCGGCGCGACCGGCCGCCCCGTCCCCGGATACCGGGCCACCGTCCTCGACGAGCAGGGCCGGCCGGTGCCGGACGGCGTGCCCGGGCTGCTCGCCGTCAAGGGCCCCACCGGCTGCCGCTACCTGGACGACGAACGCCAGCGCGACTACGTCCGCAACGGCTGGAACCTCACCGGCGACACCTACCTCCGTGACCGGGACGGCTACTTCTGGTACCAGGCGCGCAACGACGACATGATCGTCTCGGCCGGCTACAACATCGCCGGCCCCGAGGTCGAGCAGGCCCTCTCCGCCCACCCCGACGTCGCCGACTGCGCGGTGGTCGGGGCGCCGGACGAACGGCGCGGCACGGTGGTGAAGGCCTACGTGGTGCTGCGCGAGGGCGCGCCCGCCGGGCCGGAGCAGGTGCGGAGCCTCCAGGAGCACGTCAAGCGGACCATCGCCCCGTACAAGTACCCGCGCGCGGTCGAGTTCGTCACCCGGCTGCCGCGCACCGCCACCGGCAAGCTGCACCGCGCCGAACTGCGCCGGCGGGCCGCGACCGCCCCGGCCAGCGTGGCGATCGAGCGCCGGGTCGAGTGGTCCGACACCGACGCGGCCGGGCACTACCACTTCTCGGCCGTCCAGCGCTGGGCCGAGGCCGCGGAGGCGGCGCTGCTGCGCCGGCTGGGCCTGGCCGAGCTGTTCGGGCGGATCCCCCGGGTGCACTTCGAGGCCGACTACCGCGAGCGGCTCTGGTTCGGCGACCTGGTCCGCACCGAGCTGCGGGTGGTCCGGGTCGGCGGCTCCTCGCTGCACTACGCCTTCGAGGTGCACGGCCCGCAGGGCCTGGCCGCGTCCGGGCGGATGTCGGTGGTGCACGCCGCGCCGAACGCCAAGGGCGCCGAGCCCTGGCCCGCGCCGGTGCGCCGCGCGCTGGCCGAGGCCGGACCGCAACAGCCGGAGGTGGTGCGGTGACCACCGCGGCCCGCACCACCACACCCGCCGCCGCCCGCACCAGCGCGGCCCGCCGCATCGCGGTGATCGGCGCCGGTCCGGGCGGGCTCTACTTCGCCGCGCTCGCCAAGCGGTTGGCGCCGCACCGGGAGATCACCGTCTTCGAACGCGACGGCCGACAGGACGAGTTCGGCTTCGGCGTGGTGTTCTCCGACGAGACGCTGGACGGCATCGCCCAGGCCGACCCAGAGGTCTTCGCCGCGATCGGCGCCGAGTTCGCCCGCTGGAGCGACATCGACGTGCGCTACGCGGGCGAGGTCCGCACCTGCGGCGGGCACGGCTTCGCGGCACTCGACCGCAACCGGCTGCGCGCGATCCTGCAACGGCGCTGCGAGCAGCTCGCGGTGGACGTGCGCTACCGCACCCCCGCCCCCCCGGTCGGCCGGCTCGCCGCCGAGTACGACCTGGTGGTCGCCGCCGACGGCATCCACTCGGGCACCCGCGCGGCCTACGCCGACACCTTCCGGCCCGACCTGGACGAGCGGCACTGCCGCTACATCTGGCTCGCCACCGACAAGGTCTTCGAGGCCTTCACCTTCATCGTCGAGCGGTTCGACTTCGGCGCCCTCCAGGTGCACGCCTACCCGTACAGCGCGACCCGCTCCACCTTCATCGTGGAGATCGCCGAAGACGCCTGGCGCCGGGCCGGGTTCGACGCCCTCGCCGCCCGGGAGCCGGCCCGCGGCGAGAGCGACGAGGCGAGCGTGCGGCGCTGCGCGGACCTGCTCGCCGGACACCTGGACGGCCACCGGCTGATCCCGAACGCCTCCCGCTGGATCCGCTTCACCACCGTGCGCAACGCCCGCTGGCGCCACCGCAACGTGGTGCTGCTCGGCGACGCGGCGCACTCCGCGCACTTCTCGATCGGCTCGGGCACCAAGCTCGCCCTGGAGGACGCCCTCGCGCTCGCCGCGAGCCTGCACGAACAACCGGCGCTGGAGCAGGCGTTGGCGGCCTACGAGGCGGAGCGGCGCCCGGTGGTGGAGTCCACCCAGCGGGCCGCGCAGGCGAGCCTGGAGTGGTTCGAGACGGTGGAGCGGCGCACCGGGCAGGGCGCCGACCGGTTCGCGTTCAACCTGCTCACCCGCAGCCGCCGGGTCACCTACGGCAACCTGCGGGCCCGCGACCCCGGCTTCGTCGACGCGGTGGACGCCGCCGCCGGCGGCCCGCCCGGAATACCACCGATGTTCCGCCCGCTGAAGCTCGGCGCCCTGGAGCTGCGCAACCGCGTCGTGGTGCCCCCGCTCGCCACCTTCACCTCCACCGACACCCTGCCCAGCGGCTTCGACCGGGCCCAGCTGACCGCGCACACGCTCGGCGGCGCCGGACTGGTCCTCGCCGGGATGGCCGCCGTCAGCCCCGGGGGCCGGGCCACCGACCGCTGCCCGGGGCTGTGGAACGACCGCCAGGAGACGGCCTGGCGCGAACTCGTCGACGCCGTCCGCGCGGTGAGCGACACCCCGGTCGGCCTCCAGCTGACCCACGCCGGCCGCCGGGGCGCCACCGCCGCACCCGGCCCGGACGGGATCGGGCGCCCGCTCGCCGACGGCTGGCCGCTGCTCGCCGCCTCCCCGCTCCCCTGGAGCCCGGACAGCCCCGCCCCGAACGCGGCCACTGCCGCCCAACTGGCCACCGTGGTCGCGGACTTCGCCGAGGCGGCGGAACGCGCGGCGCGGGCCGGCTTCGACGCGCTGGAGCTGCAGTTCGGCCACGGCCACCTGGTCTCCGGCTTCCTCTCACCGCTGACCAACCACCGCACCGACCGCTACGGCGGCCGGCTCGCACACCGGCTGCGGCTGCCGCTGGAGGTGCTGGCGGCCGTCCGCGCGCTCTGGCCGGCCGGGCGGCCGCTGCTGGTGCGGATCTCGGCCTGCGACTGGGCGCCCGGCGGCACCACCGCACCGGAGGCCGTCACGATCGGCCGCGCGCTGGCCGACGGCGGGGCGGACGCGGTGGACGTGTCCACCGGCGAGGTGGTCGCCCACCAGCGGCCGCCGTACGGCCGCGGCTACCAGACGCCGTTCGCCGAGCTGATCCGCGCCGCCACCGGCCTGCCGACCATCGCGGTCGGCGCGATCTCCGGGCACGACGACGCCAACTCCGTGCTGCTGGCCGGGCGGGCCGACCTGGTCGCGATCGGGCGGGCCCAGCTGTACGACCCGCTCTGGACGCTGCACGCCGCCGCCGAGCAGGGCTACACCGGGCCGGGCGCGCACTGGCCCGGCCCCTGGTCGGCGGGCAGCCGCAGACCGCCGGGCCCGAACGCCGACCGGGTCGCACCGCGCCTGCACCTGCTGGCCGGGCCCGCCGCGCCGGTGCACCGCCGCTGGCCGCCGCCCACCCCCGAACCGCGCTGAGCAGCCGAGGAGGAACCATGCCCGACCTGCCCCGCTTCACCGCCGCGGCCGTCCAGGCCGCCCCCGTCTACCTGGACCCGGCCGCCACCGTCGACAAGGCCGTCGCCCTGATCCACGAGGCGGCCGGCCACGGCGCCGCCCTGGTGGTCTTCCCCGAGGTCTTCGTCCCCGGCTACCCGTACTGGAACTGGACGATGAACCCGGTGCAGGGCTCGCCCTGGTACGAGCGCCTCTACCGCGCCGCCGTCGACGTCCCCGGCCCGTACGTGGACACGCTGCGCGCCGCCGCCCGGCAGGCCGGCGTGGTGCTGGTGATCGGCGTCAACGAACGCGGCCGGCACAGCCTCGGGGTGCTCTACAACACCCTGCTGATCATCGGCGCGGACGGCGAACTCCTCGATGTGCACCGCAAGTTGGTGCCGACCTGGGCCGAGAAGCTGACCTGGACGCCCGGCGACGGCAGCTCCCTGCGGGTGCACCGCACGGCCGTCGGCCCGCTCGGCGCGCTGGCCTGCGGCGAGAACACCAACACCCTGGCCCGCTTCACCCTGCTGGCCCAGGGCGAACTCGTCCACGCCGCCAGCTACATCGCCCTGCCGGTGGCCCCCGAGGACTACGACATGGCGGAGGCGATCGCGCTGCGCGCCGCCGCGCACTGCTTCGAGGGCAAGCTGTTCACCGTGGTCTCCTGCTCCACCATCTCGCCCGAGATGGTGGACCTGATCGCCGGTGACGACCACCAGGTGCGCAAGCAACTCGCCCGCCCGCGCAGCGCGTTGTCCGGCGTCTTCGGCCCCGACGGACGCCCGGTGGGCGAGCCGCTGGTGGACGAGGAGGGCATCGTCTACGCCGAGATCGACCTCGGCCGGTGCATCCAGCCCAAGCAGATGCACGACATCGTCGGCCACTACAACCGCTTCGACGTCTTCCGGCTGCACGTGGACAACCGCCCGCTGCGGCCGCTGGTGTTCCCGGAGGAGCAGGCATGACCCGCCACGACGACACGACCGACCGCCACGGCACCACCGACCCCCACGGCGCCACCGACCAGGAGCGCACGGCCGGCCACGACGACGACCGGCTCGGCCGCGCCAGGGTCACCGACAGCCCCGAACTCGCCGCCTACTACGAGGAACTGGCCGAACACGAGGCCGGCGCCCTGTGGACGGTGGCGAACGAGATCGAGCCCTGGTACCCGCAGCCCAAGTCGGTGCCGGTGCTCTGGCGCTACGCCGACCTGCGCCCGCTGGTCCGCAAGGCGCTGCCGCTGGTCAAGGCCGACGACGCCGGCCGCCGGGTGGTGATGCTGGTCAACCCCGGGCGCCGCGAACTGAGCGCCGCCGTCGGCCTGCTGTACACCGGCCTCCAGATCATGGGCCCCGGCGAGGCGATGACCGCGCACCGCCACCAGGCCGCCGCCCTGCGCTTCGTCCACGAGGGCACCGGCGCCTGGACGGTCGTGGACGGCCAGAAGCTCAAGGTCGGCCCGCGCGACTTCGCCATCACGCCCAACAACTCCTGGCACGAGCACGGAAACGAGTCCGACGACGCCCCGGTGATCTGGCAGGACGGCCTGGACATCCCGCTGGTCAACATGCTCGACGCGAACTTCTACGAGGTCCACCCGGAGCTCTACCAGCGGCCCGGCCCGGTGGTGAACTCCTCCCTGCTGAGCTACGGCGGCAACCTGCTCCCGTACGGCGTCGAGACCTGGAGCAGGCCCTACTCCCCCCTGCTCGGCTGGCCCTGGGAGCCCAGCTACCACGCGCTGCGCCAACTCGCCCGCGCCACCGACGGATCGCCGTACGACGGCGTCATCATGGAGTACACCAACCCGGTCACCGGCGGCCCGGTGATGCCGACCATGGCCGCCCACCTGCAACTGCTGCGCCCCGGCCAGGCCACCCGCGCCCACCGCCACACCGGCTCGGTGGTCTACACGGCGGCCAAGGGGCGGGGCGTCTCGGTGATCGCCGGGCGGCGCTTCGAGTGGCAGCAGGGCGACGTCTTCGTCGTCCCGTCCTGGGCCTGGCACGAGCACGCGAACCTCGACCCCGGCGAGGACGCCTGCCTGTTCTCCTTCAACGACTTCCCGGTGATGCACTCGCTCGGCCTCTACCGCGAGGAGGCATACCCGGAGCACGACGGGCACCAGGGCCCGGCCTGACCCACCGGACCCGCACCCCGGCCCACCATCGCCCGGCACCCCCAAGGAGCCCCGACCATGCACCTGTTGACCTATTGCACGGACGGCGACGAGACCCCGCGCCTCGGCGCCCGGCTCGGCGACCAGGTCGCCGACCTGACCGCCCTCGCCACCGCCGCCGACGCCCGGCTGCCCGACGGCCTGCTCGGCCTGGTCCGGGCCGGCGAGGCCGCGCTGACCACCGCCCGCACGCTGCTGGCCCACGTCGGGCCCGGCCACCCCGCCGTCCGCCCGCTCGCCGAGGTGTCGCTGCGCGCGCCCCTGCGGCCCGGCAAGATCGTCGGCGTCGGCCTCAACTACGTGGAGCACGTCGCCGAATCGCACCGCACCCTGGACACCGAACGCGAACTGCCCGACCGGCCCGTGCTGTTCAGCAAGCCCGCGACCGCCGTCACCGGCTCGGGCCAGCCCATCCGGCACAACGCCGACCTGACCAAGCAGCTCGACTGGGAGTGCGAACTCGCCGTGGTGATCGGCGAACCGGCCTTCCGGGTGGCCGAGCAGGACGCCTGGCGGCACGTCTTCGGCTACAGCATCGTCAACGACGTCAGCGCCCGCGACCAACGCCGCTCCGGGCAGTGGTTCTTCTCCAAAGGGCAGGACAGCTACGCGCCGTTCGGCCCGGTCGTGGTCACCGCCGACGAGATCCCCGACCCGCAGGACCTCGACCTCTCGCTCAGGGTCAACGGCGAGCTGCGGCAGGACTCCAACACCCGCCACATGCTGTTCGGCATCGCCCGCCTGATCGCCGACATCTCCTCCGGCGTCACCCTCGAACCGGGCGACGTGATCGCCACCGGCTCCCCGTCCGGCGTCGGCGCCGGCCTGGTGCCGCCGCAGTTCCTCCAGCCCGGCGACCTGGTCGAGGCCACCATCGAGCGGATCGGCACCCTCGCCAACCCGGTGGTCGACGCCCGCTGAGCGGAGCACCCCACCCCGGCCAGCTCCCGAGAGGAACCCCAGCACCCCATGACCACCTACCGGATCGGCCAGATCGTCCCCAGCTCCAACGTCACCATGGAGACCGAGGTCCCCGCCCTGCTGCGGGCCCGCGAGGCGGTCGCGCCCGAGCGGTTCACCTTCCACTCCAGCCGGATGCGGATGACCAGGGTCACCCCCGAGCAACTGCGCGCCATGGACGCCGAGTCCGACCGCTGCGCGGCCGAACTCTCCGACGCCCGGGTCGACGTGCTCGGCTACGCCTGCCTGGTCGCCGTGATGGCCACCGGCCCCGGCTACCACCGCGAGGCCGAACAGCGCCTGCACCGGCGCACCGCCGAGAACGGCGCCCCCGCCCCCGTGGTCACCAGCGCGGGCGCCCTGGTGACCGGCCTGCACACGCTCGGCGCCAAGAAGGTCGCCCTCGTCACCCCGTACCTGCGGCCGCTGGCCCGGACCGTGGTCGACTACCTGGCCCACGAGGGCATCGAGGTGCTCGACTACGCGGCCCTGGAGATCCCCGACAACCTCGACGTGGCCGCCCACGATCCGGCGCGGCTCCCCGCCATCGCCCGGCGCCTCGCCCACGCCGAGGCCGATGCGGTGGTGCTCTCGGCCTGCGTGCAGCTGCCCTCGCTGTCCGCCGTCGAGGAAGCCGAGCAGCAGCTCGGCAAGCCGGTCGTCTCGGCGGCGATCTGCACCACCCACCAACTGCTGCGCGCCCTCGGCCTGCCGGCCGTCGCCCCCGGCGCCGGGCACCTGCTCTCCGGCGCCTACGCCCACGCCTGACGCGGAGCTCCCACCGCTATGATCACCACGAGCTGCCGGGGAGGAGGCGCACCATGTCGGAGAGCACGCCCCGGCCCAGCTCCCTCATCCACACCGTGTACGGCGAGTTCGTGCGCCGCCTCGGCGGCTGGATCTCGATCGCCGACCTGATCGCGCTGATGGCCGAACTCGACGTCGACGGCCCGGCGGTGCGCTCGGCCATCTCCCGGCTGAAGAAGGCCGGCACCCTGTTCCAGGAGCGCCGCGACGGCACCGGCTACCGGCTCGCCCCGGCGATGGGCCCGGTCTTCGAGGAGGGCGACCGCCGGATCTTCCACAGCCTGGAGCCCGCCGAACTCGCCGACGGCTGGGTGGTCGCGGTCTTCTCGGTGCCCGAGTCCGAGCGCGCCCACCGCCACCAGCTGCGCTCCCGGCTGAGCTGGCTCGGCTTCGGCAACGCCGCCCCCGGCGTCTGGCTGGCGCCCGCCCGGCTGCTGCCGGACGCCCGGCGGCTGCTGGAGCGCCTCGGGCTGAGCGCCTACGTGCACCTGTTCCTGTCCGCCGAGTACGCGGGCTTCGCCGAACTGCGCACCGCGGTGGCCGGCTGGTGGGACTTCCCCGCGATCGAGGCGCAGTACGCGGCCTTCGACGACGCCTGGCGCCCGGTCGCCGCCGAACTGCGCGGCCGGCCGCGGGTCGACCCGGTCGAGGCGTTCCGCGACTACGTCCCGATGCTCACCCAGTGGCGCCGGCTGCCCTACCTGGACCCGGGCCTGCCCGAGCCGCTGCTGCCCGCCGACTGGAACGCCGTCGCCGCGCGGGCCGTCTTCACCGAGCTGCACGCGCTGCTCGCCGAGCCCAGCCTGCGGCACGTCGAGCAGGTCACCGGCCTGCCGGCCGGCGCCCCACCCCACCAGGAGCCGCGATGACCGACCCCGCCCCCGCCGACCTCCTCGTCCGCGCCGCCGCCGTCCACACCCTCGTCCCCGGCCGGCCGCCGCAGCGGGCGATCGCCGTCACCGGGGCACGGATCACCGCCCTGTCCGCCGACCCGCACGGCCTGGACGACCTGATCGGACCGGACACCGAGGTCCTGGACACCCCCGCCGCCACGGTGCTGCCCGCCTTCGACGACACCCACACCCACCTGATCCTGGCCGGCCACAGCGTCCACGGCGTCCCCGTCCACCGGGCCCGCGACCTCGCCGCCTTCCTCGGCCTGATCCGCGAACGCGCCGCCCGCACCCCGCCCGGCCAGTGGATCCACACCACCGTCAACTGGCAGGAGGTGCTGCTCGCCGAGCAGCGGCTGCCCACCACCGCGGAACTGGACGAGGCCACCGCCGACCACCCCGTCCTGGTCCGCCGCGGCGCCTACAACATGGTGCTCAACTCGGCCGCGCTGCGCCTCGCCGGCATCACCGACGACACCCCCGACCCGCCCGGCGGCCTGCTCGAACGCGACGACCGGGGGCGGCTCACCGGGCGGCTGGTCAACAAGGCGGTCGAACTGGTCGAGCGGGTGCTGCCGCGCCCCGCGCTCGCCGAACGGGTGGCCGGCCTGCGCGCCGCCTCCGCCGACTACGCCGCCACCGGCATCGGCACCGTCCGCGACTGCCTCGTCCCGGTCGAGGACCTCGACGTGCTGCTCGCGGCCCGGGCGGCCGGCGCGCTCGCCGTCCGGGTCCGGGCGCTGGTCTCCGGCTTCGCCGCCCGCACCCCCGAACAGGTCGACGAGCTGCTGGACCGGATGGACGCCTGGCGCGCCGCCGGCGAGGACGACGACCTGCTGCGGCTGTGGGGGGTGAAGTTCGGCATCGACGGCGGCTTCGAGGCCGGCGCGCTGGAGGAGCCGTACCAAGGCCGGCCCTGCTACCACGGCCGGCTGCTCTGGGAGCCGAAGGAACTGGTCGCGGCCGTCGACCGGGTGGTCGGGCGCGGCTGGCGGGTCGGCGTGCACGCCTGGGGCGACCGCGGCCTGCGCACCCTGCTGGACGTCTTCGAGGAGGTACTCGACCAGCGCCCCGGCCTGCCGCCCGGCACGCTGGTGGTCGAGCACGGCGGGCTGGCCCGGGCCGACCAGCGGGCCCGGGCGATCGCGCTCGGCATCCCCGTCACCGTGCAGCATCCGCTGCTGCACGACGGCGCGCTCGCCCAGCAGCGGGCCTGGGGCGAGGAGCGCACCGCCGGGATCTTCCCGCTGCGCGAATGGCTCGACGAGGGCGCGCTGCTGGCCGCCGGCTCGGACTTCCCGGTCGGCCCGTACGGCGCGATGGTGTCGGTGTGGGGCATGACGACCCGCCGGACCACCGCCGGGGTGGTCGGGCCCGAGCACGCCGTCGACCGGGCCGAGGCGGTCGCGCTGCACACCGTCCACGCGGCCCGGCTGATGGGCGAGAGCGCCGAACGCGGCAGCCTGCGGCCGGGGGCGCTGGCCGATCTGACGGTGTGGCCGGTCGATCCGCTGAGCTGCCCGGTCGACGTGCTGCGCGAGCTGCGGCCCGAGCGCACGGTCGTCGGCGGGCGGACCGTCCACCCCGCTCCCGCGTGACGGTCCACCACCACCGCGCACCGGGTCCAGCAGCACGAGCCGGACCCGGTGGTGGATCGCCATGGCGGCAGGGTAGTGCCCGGGGCGTGGCACCACCCTGCCGCCGAAACGTTCGACCGCCGAGACGTTCGACCGCCGGGGCCGTCAGCCCCCGACGTAGGCCGCGAGGTGCTCGCCGGTGAGGGTGGAGCGGGCGGCGATCAGGTCGGCGGGCGTGCCCTCGAAGACGATCCGGCCGCCGTCGTGGCCGGCGCCCGGGCCGAGGTCGATGATCCAGTCGGCGTGCGCCATCACCGCCTGGTGGTGCTCGATGACGATGACCGACTTGCCGGAGTCCACCAGCCGGTCGAGCAGCCCGAGCAACTGCTCGACGTCGGCGAGGTGCAGGCCGGTGGTCGGCTCGTCGAGGACGTAGACGCCGCCTTTCTCGGCCATGTGGGTGGCCAGCTTGAGCCGCTGCCGCTCGCCGCCGGACAGCGTGGTGAGCGGCTGGCCGAGGCTGAGGTAGCCGAGCCCGACGTCGGCGAGGTTGGCGAGGATGCGGTGCGCGGCCGGGATGCGCGCCTCGCCGGTGCCGAAGAACTCCTCGGCCTCGGTCACCGGCATCGCGAGCACCTCGCTGATGTCACGGCCGCCGAGGTGGTACTCCAGCACCGAGGCGTCGTAGCGCTTGCCCTCGCACTCCTCGCAGGTGCTGGCCACGCCGGCCATCATCGCCAGGTCGGTGAAGACCACCCCGGCGCCGTTGCAGTTGGGGCAGGCGCCTTCGGAGTTGGCGCTGAACAGGGCCGGCTTGACGCCGTTGGCCTTCGCGAAGGCCTTGCGGATCGGCTCCAACAACCCGGTGTACGTCGCCGGGTTGCTGCGCCGGGAGCCGCGGATGGCGCCCTGGTCGACGGACACCACGCCCGCGCCCCCCGGAATCGAACCGTGCACCAGCGAGCTCTTCCCGGAGCCGGCGACGCCGGTGATCACGGTCAGCACCCCGAGCGGGATGTCGACGTCGACGTCGCGCAGGTTGTTCGCCGTCGCGCCGCGGATCTCCAGGGTGCCGTTCGGCTCGCGCACCGCCTTGCGGACGGCGGCCCGGTCGTCGAAGTGGCGGCCGGTGACGGTGCCGCTGGACCGCAGCCCCTCGACGGTGCCCTCGAAGCAGACCGAGCCGCCCGCCGTCCCGGCGCCGGGGCCGAGGTCGACGACGTGGTCGGCGATCGCGATGGTCTCCGGCTTGTGCTCCACGACCAGCACCGTGTTGCCCTTGTCCCGCAGCCGCAGCAGGAGTTCGTTCATCCGCTGGATGTCGTGCGGGTGCAGGCCGGTGGTGGGCTCGTCGAAGACGTACGTGACGTCGGTGAGCGCCGAGCCGAGGTGCCGGATCATCTTGACCCGCTGCGCCTCGCCGCCGGACAGCGTGCCGGAGGGCCGGTCGAGCGAGAGGTAGCCCAGCCCGATCTCCACGAACGAGTCGAGGGTGTGCCGCAGGGTCCCGAGCAGCGGCGCCACGGCCGGCTCGTCGAGGTCGCGG
Organism: Kitasatospora sp. NPDC058243; assembly: GCF_042882025.1. Taxonomy (NCBI): domain Bacteria; kingdom Bacillati; phylum Actinomycetota; class Actinomycetes; order Kitasatosporales; family Streptomycetaceae; genus Kitasatospora; species Kitasatospora sp. NPDC058243. Next base: position 89,009 of record NZ_JBHVWW010000014.1, on the reverse strand, counting down.
ACCCAGGCGGCCAGGTCGCTGATCTGCATCGCGCAGGCGTCGGCGATGCTGGTCCCGCCGATCAGCGACGACCGGGCCGCCTCGCTGAGCCGGGTGCCCCCGCAGTCGGGGCAGGCGGTGAAGGTGACCGCCCGGTCGACGAACGCCCGGATGTGCGGCTGCAGCGCGTCCCGGTCCTTGGTGAGCATCGACTTCTGGATCTTCGGGATCAGCCCCTCGTAGGTGAGGTTGACCCCGTTGACCTTGACCTTGGTCGGCTCGCGGTGGAGGAAGTCCTGCATCTCCTTCTTGGTGTACTTGCGGATCGGCTTGTCCGGGTCGAGGAAGCCCGAGTTCGCGTAGATCCCCACCGTCCACCAGCTGTCGGTCTTCCAGCCGGGGATGGTGATCGCGCCCTCGGAGATCGACTTGGTGTCGTCGAAGAGCTGGGTGAGGTCGATGTCGGACACGCTGCCGCGGCCCTCGCAACGCGGACACATGCCGCCGGTGATGCTGAAGCTGCGCCGCTCCTTGACGGTCTTCCCGCCGCGTTCGACGGTGACGGCGCCCGCCCCGCTGATCGAGGGGACGTTGAAGGAGAACGCCTTGGGCGAGCCGATGTGCGGCTGCCCGAGCCGGCTGAAGAGGATCCGCAGCATCGCGTTGGCGTCGGTGGCGGTGCCGACCGTGGAGCGGGGGTCGGCGCCCATCCGCTGCTGGTCGACGATGATCGCGGTGGTCAGCCCCTCCAGCACGTCGACCTCGGGCCGCGCCTGGGTCGGCATGAAGCCCTGGACGAAGGCGCTGTAGGTCTCGTTGATCAGCCGCTGCGACTCGGCGGCGATCGTGTCGAACACCAGGGAGCTCTTGCCGGAGCCGGAGACGCCGGTGAACACCGTCAGCCGCCGCTTCGGGAGCTCGACGCTGACGTCCTTGAGGTTGTTCTCGCGCGCGCCGTGCACGCGGATCAGGTCGTGACTGTCGGCACCGGGTGCCGCCGGCGGCTGCGCGGCCGTCCTCGTGGGCTTGCTCATCGTCTTCCCCATCTGTGCGGCGGAGCCGCCGTCGCGGTGGATGATCGCCGGCCGCCGCACCCGGGAGGGGAGCCCCGTCCACCGGTGCCGGCCAGGCATGGCGGAAGCCTAACCGCCGCCCCGGAGACGGCCCGGCCGGTGGGCCCGCGGATCGGCGTCCGGTACCGGCCGCACGGCGTGGCACGACCGCCGGGGCGGCCGGACGGGGGGAGCCCGCCCGACCGCCCCGGCCGGCGTCAGTCCTTCACCGCCCCGGCCGACGTCAGTCCTTCACCGCGCCCGCCAGCCCGGACACCAGCTTGCGCTGGACCGCGATGAAGAAGATCAGCACCGGCACCGTCATCAGCGTCGACGCCGCCATGATGCCGCCCCAGTCGTTCTCGTCCGGCTTGAAGAAGACCAGCAGCGCGGACGGCAGGGTCTGGTTCTGGGTGGCGCTGATGATGAAGGTCTTCGCGAAGACGAAGTCGTTCCACGCGGCGATGAAGGAGAACACGCTGGTCGCGGCGAGGCCCGGCGCCACCAGCGGCAGCAGGATCCGCCACAGGATGCGGGTGCGGCTGGCGCCGTCGATCTGCGCGGCCTCCTCGATCGACACCGGGACGGCCGCGACGAAGCCGCGCATCATCCAGATGCCGAACGGCAGCGAGAACGCCAGCTGCACCAGGATCAGCGAGGCGAGGGTGTTCAGCCCGATGCCCGGCGCGAACCGGCCGGCGTCGCGGAACATGAAGAACAGCGGGATGGTGAGTGCCTCGACCGGGATCATCTGGGCGATCAGGAACATCACCATGATGGTGGTGCGGAACCTGAACCGGAACCTGGTCACCGCCACCGCCGCCAGGAACACCACGACGGCCGAGAGCACCACCACCGACACCGCGATCACCAGGCTGTTCACGAAGTACCGGCCGAAGCCGTCCACGCTGAGCACCTGGCGGAAGCTCTCCAGCGTGGGGTGGGCCGTCCACGGCTTCGGGTCCAGCGACCGCACCTCACCCTTGGGCTTGAACGCGGACAGCACCATCCAGAAGATCGGGAAGGCGGTGACCACGGCCAGCACGATCGCGCCGGTGTTGGCGGCGAACCGCCAACGGCCGCGGGTGTTGCGGGTGTTGCGGCTCCGGGTATTGCGGCTCCGGGTGGTGCCGGTTCCGCCGGTGCCGGTCCGGGAGTCCCGGACGGGGTTCAGGGCGCTCACAGTTCGTTCCCCGTCCGTCGCAGGGTGCGGATGTAGAGGACCGTCGGGATCACCAGGATCAACAGCATGATCACGCCGATCGCCGCGCCGAGCCCGTACTGCGAGGAGGCGAACGCCTTCTGGTACGCGTACACGTTGAGCACCAGGTTCTGGCCGGCGATGCCGCCGCCCTCGGTCATCACGTAGATCTGGGTGAAGACCTTGAAGTCCCAGATCACCGACTGGATCACCACGATGGTCAGGATCGGCCGCAGCATCGGCGCGGTGATCCGGCGGAAGGTCGTCCAGGTGTTGGCGCCGTCCAGGGCGGCGGCCTCCATGATCTCCTCCGGGATCGCCCGGATCCCCGCGTAGAGGGTGACCATCACGAAGGGGAAGGAGTGCCACACCACGACGGCGCCGACGATCAGGAACGCCGTCCACTTGTCGTAGAACCAGTTGAACTCGTGGAAGCCGGTGAGCCCGAGCTTCACCAGCGTGTGGTTGACCAGGCCGAGGTTGGTGTCGAACAGGAAGCTCCACACCGTCGAACCGGTCATCGCCGGCGCCGCCCAGGCCGCCATCGCGGCGGTGGTCAGCACCAGCCTGGGCCACCGCCCGACCTTGGTCAGCAGGACGGCGAGGGTCGCGCCGACGGCCAGGGTGGCGACCACGCAGAACGCGGCGAAGCCGACCGTCTGCAGCAGCACCGACCAGAACTGGCCGTCGCTCAGGATCTTCGAGTAGTTGCCGAAGCCGACGAAGGAGGTCGGGGCGCCCCCCGAGGCCTGGGCCTGCCCGAAGTCCAGCACGGACAGCAGGCCCAGCTGGTAGATCGGGTAGGCGACCAGCGGGATCAGGATGACCGCGGCCGGCAGGAGCAGCAGCAGCGGAGGCCGGCGGCGCCGGCCGCCCGAGGGTGCGGCCGGCGCCGTGCCCCCACGGCGCCCGCGCGGGGAAGGCGGCGCCGTCGGGGCGGTCGTGGTGGATGCGGACACGTGCGGGACCTGCTCTCTTCCGCGGACCATGAGGTCGGTGCGGGACCAGGAGGTGGTACGGGACCAGAGGTTGGGGGTGGGGCCGGGGGTCGGAGGCGGGTGGGCAGCCGCCGTCAGTGCACGGCGAAGGCCGAGGTGATCTGGTTCGCGGCGTCGCCCGAGGCCTTCGCCACGTCCGCCTTGCCGGTGACCACCTGCTGCAGCATGGTCGGGATCACCGCCTGGGCGTCGATCTGCGCCCACGCCTGGTCGAGCGGGACGAACCTGGTGCCGGCCGCGATGGTGTCGGTGAACGGCTTCAGGAAGGCGTCCTTGGCGGCGACCTTGCCGCTGACGGACTTGAGCGTCGGCAGGTTGCCCATCGCGTCGTACATCTGCTCCTGGTACGCCGGGCCCGCCAGCAGTTCGGCGAATTCGAGGGCGAGCGTGCGGTGCTTGGCCGCCTTCATCACGCCGAGGTTGTTGCCGCCCGCGAACGCCGGGGCGATCGAGCCGGCCTTCTCCCCGGGCAGCGGCACCACGCCGTACTTGCCCTTCACCGGGCCCCCGTCGACCTTGCTGCGGCTGGAGTTGGGCAGGATCGCCATCGCCGACTTGCCGGCCGCGAACAGGTCGACGGTCTTGCCGCCGGTGAGGTCGGCGCACTGCTGGGCGGGGCAGCCGTCGGCGCCGAAGAGATCGGTGTAGCGCTTGATCCCGGCCTGCGAGGCGGGCGAGTTGATGGCCGCCTTGTACGCGGAGCCGTCCTTGGCGGCGATGTCGCCGCCCGCGTCCCAGACGAACGGCAGCGCCCCGAAGGTGTACTTGCCGCCGACGGCGATGCCGAAGGTGTCGGGGTGCGCTGCGTGGATCTTCTGGGTGGCGGTGACCAGTTCGGCGTACGAGGTCGGCGGGGTCAGCCCGGCCTCGGTGAACAGGTCGCTGCGGTAGTAGAGCGCGCGCACGGCGACCCACCAGGGCAGGCCGTACGTCTTGCCGTCCACCACGGCGGTCTTGACGATCGCCGGGTCGAGGTCGCCCTTGTCCTGCCACTTGTCGAGGTCGGCGCCGATCTCGGCGAGGCCGCCGGCCGCGACGTAGCCGGGGAGGTCGGTGTTGCCGAACTCGACCAGGTCCGGGGCGCTGCCCGGGTCGTTGAAGGCGCCCTTCATCTTGGCCGCGCGGGCGGAGGCGTCGGTGTCGATGTAGCTGACCTTGACGGTGACGCCCTGGTGGGAGGCCTGGAACTCGCTCACCGCCTTGCCGACCACGGCCTCCTTGGCCGCGTTGCCCGCCTCGTTGTACAGCCAGACCTGGAGGGTGCCGGTCCGGTCGTCGGCGGCCTTGTCGCCGGCCGGCGCGGCGGTGCCCGGCGCGCAGGCGGTCGCGGCGAGGCAGCTGGCGGCGAGCACGGCGGCCGCGGCAGTCCGTCTGATGAGTCGCATGGGTGGAGAACCTCCCCTCCCGACAGTTGCCGCCGAGACGTGCGCCGCTGGGGACGGGTACGTCGAAGCAGGCCCTGACCGGGGCCGATGGTGGGTGTGGGTGGAGGACGGCCCGGACGCGTTGGGGGGCGTCCCGGGCAGGCCGGTACGGGGGTGCGGCAGGGCGGACCGTTCGGGTGGGGCGGCGTCGCCTGCTCGATGGCAGGGACGTTAAGCGCGGGCGATCGGCGCCAACAAGAGGGGGTTCGGGAAGTTTTGCACTGCACAACGTTGTGTCGAAGAAGCGGCGTTGCGAACGCGAACGGGTACCTTCTGACAACCGCCGCCGTCGAGCGGGGGAACACCGGCAGAACGCGGCAGCAGCACACGGCAGCAGTACATGGCAGCAGCACTCGACAGCGGAACGAGACAGGGGACGGACCACCCATGACGGAGACGGGGCCCGACGCGGAGACCGAGCGGCCCGCGGGCACGGCGGCCGACAGACCCACCGGCGCGGCGGCCGAACGGCCCTCGGGCGCGGCCGCCGGGCGCAAACCCGCGACCGAACGCAACCAGTCGTCCTCGCTGCGCCGCGCGCTCGCCGTCCTCGGCCACGTCCGCGACCACAGCGACGGGCGCGGCGTCCCGCTCGCCCAGCTCGCCGAAGCGCTCGGCCTCAACAAGAGCACCGTGCTGCGGCTCGCGGGCCCGCTGCTCGACGAGCACCTCCTCGACCGCGACCGCGAGACCGGCTGGTTCCGGCTCGGCCACGGCTCACTGCGCCTCGGCCAGGCCTACCTCTCCACCCTCGACCTGCGCAGCGTCGCCGCCGAACACCTGCGCCGGCTCCAGCGCGAGGCCGGCGAGACCGTCCACCTGACCGTCTGGCAGGCCCCCGGAATCGTCTACCTGGACAAGGTCGAGGACGAGACCAACGTCCGCATGGCCTCCCGCGTCGGCAGCCGGGCCCCCGCCTACTGCACCGCCACCGGAAAGGCCATCCTCGCCTGGCTGCCCGACGAGGCCGTCACCGAGGTCGTCGCCGCGGGCCTGCGCCCGGTCACCGCCTGGACCATCTCCGACGAGACCCGGCTGCGCGCCGACCTCTCCCGGATCCGCGCCCGCGGCTACTCCATCGACGACCGCGAGAACGAACCCGAGGTCCGCTGCGTCGCCGCACCGATCTTCGACCACGCCGGCGAGGTCACCGCCGCCCTGTCGGTCTCCGGCCTGACCTCCCGCATGACCGCCGCCCGCGTCCGCGCCCTCGGCCCCGTCGTCGCCCAGGCCGGACTGCGGATCTCCCGCGAACTCGGCTCCGACCGCCAACCGTCCTGAATCACCGGCGGAACTCGCCCGCCTCACCAAGTCCTGACCGCGCACCGAAACAGCCCGAAAAAGCGAATGAGGCCCGGCGCCTTTTGAAAGGCACCGGACCTCGTCCGACAATTGGAGCGCCAGGCCCGGATCGCACGGACTCTTCCTACTGAAAGTAGGACGTGCTCTGGTAGCACCACTGACGCCTGACGAGGAATCATCTCCCTCGCGACACCCAGAACAATACCAGCCCCACAGCCACACACCGAACCCCCGCCAACCCCCACCCCAAAAGCAAACAAGGCCCGGCACCCTTTGAAAGGCACCGGACCCCGTCCGACAATTGGAGCGCCAGGCCCGGATCGCACGGACTCTTCCTACTGAAAGTAGGACGTGCTCTGGTAGCACCACTGACGCCTGACGAGAAATCATCTCCCTCGCGACGAGAAGTACAGTACCAGCTCCGTGATCAGGCACCGAACCGGAGGCGAACCCCGCATGACGAGCGCTCAACCCGAGGCCATCCCGTACGCCGACGGGCGGCTGATGGACGTGCACCGCCCGCCCGTCGGCACCGTCGGGCCCGCGCCCGTCGTACTGCTGTGGCACGGCCGGGGCCCTGACGAGCGCGACGTGCTGCGGCCGCTCGCCCGGGAGGCCGCCGGGCTCGGCCTGCTGGTGCTCGTCCCGGACTGGCGCTCCGACCTGCCGGACGGCGGCCGCGCCGAACTGCTCGCCTCGCTCGCCCACGCCCGCCACACCGCCGCCGCGTACGGCGGGGACCCGGACCGCCTGGTCCTGGCCGGCTGGTCACTGGGCGGCCGGGAGGCCATAGCCGTGGCCACTCACCCGGACACCCCCGCCGAGCAGCGTCCCATCGCCGCCGTCGGCATCGCCTCCAGCTACGCCCGCCCGGCGATCACCACCGGGGACGCCCCCCTCGACCTGCTGGCCGATCAGCCCTCCCCCGTCCCGCTCTGGCTGGTCCACGGCACGGAGGACGGGGTGCTGGACATCGAGCACACCCGGCAACTGAGCGCTGCTCTGACAAAGCAGATGTCGGCGGTACGGGTTCTCGAATCCGCCACCGACCACGCGGGCGTCGTCATGACCGTGTACGACGCCGGCGCCGACCGCTGCCTCCCCACCACCGCCGAAGCCGTGCTGCGCGCCGGCCGCCGGACCGCCGCCGTCCTCGCCGAGGCGGCCGGGCTGTCGTAGGCGGGCGGCGCCGCGGCGGGCGCGGCCTACTGCCCCCCGACGAGGGAGCGCAGGCCGTGGCCGCGTTCCATGGCCTCCAGGTCGCGCTGCAGCGGCGGCCGGGGGACGGCCAGGACGGGGCAGCTCGCGTGCCGGACGCAGTAGGCGGCGACGGAGGGACGCAGCGCGCGGGAGAGGCAGCCGCGGCTGCTGCCGGCGCCGAGGACGAGCAGGTCGTCGGGGTGGTCGGCGAAGCGGACCAGGGTGTGTCCGGTGTCGCCGCGGACGGCCTGGCAGCGCAGCCGGACTCCGGCGTAGCGGCCGGCGAAGGCCTCGTCGAGGGCTTGCCGGAGCCGGGCGACGGCGGCGTCGCGGCCTGCGGTGATGGCGGCCGGGCAGGGTGTGCGGCGGTAGCCGATCTCTTCGCCGGGTGAGGTCCAGCAGAGGAGGGCGAGGACCTCGGCGTCGGTGCGGTGGGCTTCGGCGACGGCGTGGTGGAGGGCGGCGAGGCTGCCGAGCGAGCCGCTGACGCCGACGACGATCCGGCCCGCGCGGTCGGCCCGCTCCGCTGCCTCGTCCGCGCCGGATATCTCGCTGTCCGCCATGGTTCGCCCCGCCTCTCGGTCCGTACCGCCGTGCCGTGCTGTCGTCCTCCAGCAAAGCGGGCCGGCACCGCACCTCCGGCGCCCGTTGACACGCCTCTGACGCGCGCGCGGGTGTTCCGTACGTGTCCCTGATGCTCCGGGGCCGCTACGGCGTGGAGCAGCTCGCCTACGCCCCGGGTGGTTCGGCTTCCCAGAGGTCGGCGAACATCCGGTCGAGGTGTTCCTCGCCGATCGGGGGGACGGGCAGCGGGTGGATGGCCTGGGCGCGGAAACCGTCGAGGAGCAGGGCGAGGTAGCGGCGCCAGAGGTCGGGGCGCAGGTCGGTGGTGGCGGGCAGGGCGCGGCAGAGCGGGCCGAGCAGGAAGAGCAGGTCCATGGCGACCACGTCGCGCCGCATGGTGCCCTGGTCCTGGGCGCGGGCGATGAGGGCGCCGACGGTGGCGGCGTTCCGGCGGCTGATCTCGATCATGCCGGGGATGGTGGGGATGGCCTGGGTGACGAGGTCGTTGATGCCCCGGTCCGCGGCGACGAGTTCGAAGATGCGCTCGAAGTAGCGTTCGAGGGCGGTCCAGGCGTCCGCGGCGGCGAGGGCTTCCTCACCGGCCCCGGCCAGGCCGACGGCGGCGTCGGCGAACACCTCGCCGATCAGCGCCTCACGGGTCGGGAAGTGGCGGTAGAGGGTGGCGTTGCCGACGCCGGCCTCCTTGGCGATCTGGTCCAGCGGGACGTCGAGGCCGTGCCGGGAGAACATGCCGCGGGCGGCGGCGAGCAGCAGATCGCGGTTGCGCTGGGCGTCGCGCCGGAGCCGTCCCGGGGGGTTCGCGCTGCTCGGTGCCATGTCCCGACCCTAGCAATCCCGGGGGCGGGCGGTCGGGGGGCGGTCAACTACCCTACGGAGGCGTTGATTCCGCACGGGGTCCGCGGCGGCCCGCGAGGGGCCGCGGTGAGTCGAGGGGGCGGCCATGGCCGAAGTGGTGGAGTTGCGGTACTACCCGGTGAAGGGGTGTGCCGGGGTCGAGGTGGCGCGCGCGGAGCTGACTCCGGCGGGGCTGGCCCACGACCGGGCGTTCATGGTGGTGGACGAGGACGGGGTGTTCCGTTCCCAGCGCCGGGACCGCCTCCTGGCCACGGTCCGCCCGACGGTCGGGGAGGACGGCCGCCGGCTGACCCTTGACGCCCCGGGCGTGGAGCCGGTGACCGTCACCGTGGACACCGAGGGCCCGCGCCGGGCGGTCCAGCTGTTCGGCGCCCCGTTCTTCGGGATCGACCAGGGCGAGGAGGTGGCCGACTGGCTGTCCGGGGTGCTGGGTGTCCGCAGCCGGCTGGTCCGGGTGCCGCCGGAGCACGACCGGGTGTCCGACGGGCTGGTACCGGGCACGTCCGGCTACGCCGACAGCTGCGCGGTGCACCTGCTGTCCCGTGCGTCGCTGGAGCGCTTCAACGCGCTGAGCGGCGGACTCCCCATGTCGGTGGACCGGTTCCGCCCGAACCTGGTGGTGGACGGCTGGGACGAACCGCACACCGAGGACCTGACCCGCCGGATCACCGTGGGCGGCGCCGAGCTGGCCTACGCCAAGCTCGCGATCCGCTGCTCGGTGACGCTGGTCGACCAGTCGACGGGCGCCAAGGCCGGTCCGGAGCCGCTGCGGACGCTGGCCGGCTACCGCCGGGCGGCGGGCGGCGGGGTCGCGTTCGGCAGCAAGTTCGCGGTGCTGCGGCCCGGCACGCTGCGGGTCGGGGACGAGCTGGTGGTGGACGCCTGGGGGCCGTCCGAGCTCTGAGGCCGGTCGCGGCGGGCCGCCAGGGCGGGGGCCGCCCCTGGCGTTCCTGCGGGCCCGGTGTTCCTGCGGGCCCGGCGGCCCCGGCGGATACGTGCGCCGGGGCCGGGAGGGGCGTGGGGCGCGTGTCAGCAGCCCTGGTCGATCAGCGAGAACGTGACGTAGTGGTCACCGGTGTAGTAGTCCTCCTGGGTCGCCTGGCCGGTGATGATCCGGCGGGTGCCGCGGGTCGGGGCACCGGGCGTGATGACGGTGTACTCGTGGTAGTAGCCGTAGGACTGGCCGGGCAGGACGTGCTCCCTGTTCTGGAACACGACGCCGTCCTGGGAGTACGGGAACGGCCCGTCGGTGGCGATCAGGTTGAGGGTGTCGGTCGCCTCGGGCGGGAGGGTGGACAGACACACCGTGCCGCTCACGTCGGCGTGCGCCTCGGTGGCGACGGCGACGGGCGCGAGGGTCATCAGGGCGACGGCGGTGACGGCGGCAGCGCGGGTCTTCCACGCGCGTAGAGTGCGGGTCATGTCCACCAGTGTGACCAGCCACCGACAACTCCGGAAGCCCTGCGACAAACTATTAACCGACGGGTAACTCGCCTGCCTGACCAGCGACTTGAGCCGTATCCCGACCCCGGACCGAACCCCGCCGGAGCCGTCCACGAACCGCCCGGACACCCCATGGGTCGACCGCCGTCGAACTAGCGACCTGACCGCTGTCGGCCTCCTCACAGCTTCCTCACGTTCGCTCCCCGCTCCAGTCGCGCCGCATAGAGTGACGGATCATGTCGGGCCGGAACGACCGCTGACGGGGTGGGCATGAACACGGGGACAACGGGCACGGGCACGGGAACGGGCGCGGGAGCGCACCCGAGCCCGAGTGCGGGAACGGGCACGGGCGCGCCGCTGACCGCGCGGCAGCTGATCGGACTGCTGGTCGACCCGGGCGCCTTCCAGGGCTGGGACGAGCCGCCGACCGACCCGCCCGCAGGCCCGCCCGCCGACCCCGGCTACCGCGCCTCGCTCGACCGGGCCCGCGCACGCACCGGTCTCGACGAGGCCGTCCTCACCGGCGCCGGCCTGGTCGGCGGGCGACCGGTGGCGCTGGTCGCCTCCGAGTTCGGCTTCCTCGGCGGCTCGATCGGCGTCGCCACCGCCGAGCGGATCACCCGCGCCGTCGAGCGCGCCACCGCCGAGCGGCTGCCGCTGCTCGCCCTGCCCGTCTCCGGCGGGACGCGCATGCAGGAGGGGTCGGCAGCCTTCCTGTGCATGCTGCGGATCACCGCCGCCGTCCAGGCGCACCGCGCAGCCGGTCTCCCCTATCTCACCTATCTACGGAACCCGACCATGGGCGGGGTCTTCGCCTCCTGGGGCACGCTCGGCCAGCTGGTGTTCGCCGAGCCGGGCGCCCGGCTCGGCTTCCTCGGCCCGCGCGTGTACGAGGAGCTGCGCGGCGTGGAACTGCCCCCGGACGTGCAGCGGGCGGAGACGCTCGCCGGGCGCGGTCTGGTGGACGCCGTCGTGCCGCCGCAGGAGCTGCGCGAGCTGGTCCGCCGCACGCTCGCCGTCCTCGCCACCACCGCGCCCGCCCCGGGCAGCGCCGACGCCGGCGGCACCGGCGCCCCCGGCCCCGACCACACCCCCGACCACACCCCCGACAAGACCGCCGAACACCCCGACGCCTGGGATTCCGTGCGCCGCACCCGTCGCCCCGACCGCCCGGGCACCCGCGAGCTGCTGCGCCACACCGCTGAGGAACTGGTGCTGCTGGACGCCCCCGGCGGGCGGGACGGCGCGCTGGTCCGCGCCCTCGCCGTCCTCGGGGGTCGGCCGGTGCTGGTGGTCGGCCAGCAGCGGCAGACCCCGGAGCACGAGCGCCCGTTCACCGCCGCCGACCTGCGGGCCGTCCGGCGCACCGCGCGGGTCGCGGAGCAGCTGGGGCTGCCGCTGGTCACGGTCGTGGACACGGCCGGGGCCGAACTGTCCGCGCAGGCCGAGCTGGACGGGATCGCGGTCGAGATCGCGCACTGCCTGACCACCCTGCTGGCGCTGCGCACGCCCGTCCTGGCGGTGCTGCTCGGCCAGGGCTCGGGCGGCGGCGCGCTGGCGCTGCTCCCGGCCGACCGGGTGCTCGCCGCCGGGCACGCCTGGCTGGCGCCACTGCCGCCGGAGGGCGCGTCCGCGATCGTCCACCGGGACGGCGGGCACGCCGCCGAGCTGGCCCGCTCCCAGGGCATCGGCGCGGGCCACCTGGCGGAGGTCGGGCTGGTGGACGAGGTGGTCGAGGAGCGGCCGGACGCGGCGGACGAGCCGGAGGCGTTCTGCGCACGGCTCGGACGGGCGGTCGGTGCCGCGCTCGGCGGGCTGGCGGCGCTGCCGGAGCCGGACCGCCTCACGGCGCGGGCCCTGCGTCACCGCCGCCTCGGCGATCTCCGCTGAACGTCGGCGACCGCCGCTGAACCCCTGGTGGGGGCCGTCGATCTCCGCCGCAGCCCGACGGTCTCCCCCGGGCCCCAGCGGGTGTGGCGCCGGTCTCAACGGGGGCGAGATCGTCTGTACCCAACGTGCCGGCCGCAGACCGGCGGGTGACGGCCGCAGCGGCCCAAACGGTGAGTGCGCTCACACCGGAATGCGGTCCACGACGGGCGATAGTGGCAGCTTCCGGGCACCCGCGCCACAGCCTGCCGACGGGGTGTTCGCACAGGTCACGACCGGTCGGCGCGCCCCGCGCAGCCGGCCCTTCGAATCCACGGCGGCCGCCCCCCGTACGACCGGAGGTCGTAACAAGGGGGTCTTGGCGGCGCCCGATCCGGCATGCCAACAATGGCTCAGTCGTCAGCCGCACCGGCACCTGTCCCGCCGGTAGCGACTTACTGCCAGGTCACGCCCCACGACCGTTTCGGCCCCTGTCCGGCCGTGGTCCAAGGCGGGGCGTGACCCGGCCCAACCTGATTGAGGTCCTGTTCTAGATGCCCACTTTCAAGCTCCGTATGCGCACTTCCGCCGCGATCCTCGCCGGCGCCGCCGGTCTGACCGCCCTGGGCGCGGGTGTGCTGCCCGCCACCGCGAACGCCGCCACCCTGTCCCCGCAGGCCGTGGCCGCCCAGATCGTCCCGGCGAACCAGCTGGCCTCCTTCAGCCAGATCATCGCCCACGAGTCCAGCTGGAACGTGACCGCGACCAACGCCAGCTCGGGCGCGTACGGCCTGGCCCAGGCGCTGCCGGGCTCCAAGATGGCGACGCACGGCTCCGACTGGAAGACCAACGCGACCACCCAGATCAAGTGGGCGCTGGACTACATGAACACCCGCTACGGCAGCCCGAACGCCGCCTGGAACTTCTGGCAGGCCAACCACTGGTACTAAGCCGACCACCTCGGCTCACCGGACTCCACCCGCATCCTGACCACTCCCCCCTCACCCCGGGGGTCGGACAGGGATCACCGGGGTGACCCCAGAGGGCCCGGGCCCGCGCGATCCGCGTGGCCCGGGCCCTCTCGTGGTTCGCGCACACCTCTCGCAGGTCGTGCGGCGCCTCCCGCGGTTCGCCCAGCCCGCGCCCCGGCTCGCCCGACCCGCCCCGCCGTTCGCCCAGCCTGCTCCTGGTTCGCCCAGCCCGGGCCACGCCCCGCCGCTCAGAGCTCGCCGGTGAGCCCGAGCAGTTCCCGCATCCGCGCGTACTTGGCGGCCAACCGCTCGGCGGTGGCGACGTCCAGCGCGGCCAGCCGGGCCGGGTCCGAGTTGTGGGCGAGGTCGGCCCGCTTGACCAGCAGCGCGCCCGGCGTGGCCAGGACCCGCGCGGTGTACGCCTCGACCGGCTCGTCGGGGCGGCGGGTGAGCGCGTCCACGATCGTCTTGGTGGCCCCGGGCAGCGCGGCCCCCGCCAGCCACTCCCGGCTCAGCCGGTCGTCCTCGACGGTGTCGTGCAGCCAGCCCGCCGCGATCTGGGCGTCGCTGCCACCGCGCGCGGCCGTCCCGTGCGCGACCGCCGCGATGTGCTCGCCGTACGGGTGGCCGTTCTTGTCGACCTGCCCCTCGTGCGCACGGCGGGCGATCGCCTCCACCTCGGCCAGGCTCAGGTACTCGGGTTCCGTCGGCGCGTTCTCGGGCTCCATCGGCTCATCGTAGGCCCGTGGTCTGCCCGTTCACGCTCACTGGTTTACTGCCCCGGGGCGGGAGACCCCCGGCCCACCTGGCAGACCGTCCGAGCGATCCGAGGAACCATGCCATCCCTGCACCCCCTGCTGTCCGGATTCGCCCCGATCTGGGCGCTGACCGGGATCGGCTACCTGGTCGGCCGGACCGGGCTGCTCGGGCCGCACGCGGAGCCGGTGCTCAACCGGTTCGTCTTCCACGTGGCGATGCCGGCCTCGCTGTTCCTGATGATCGCCCGCACCCCGCTGGACCACTTCGCCAACCCCTCGATGCTCGCCTTCACCGCCGGCACCGTCGTCTCGATCGGCCTCGGGCTGCTCGCCGGGCGCCTGCTGTTCCGTCGCAAGACCGGCGAGTTGGCGATCGGCGCGATGGCCTGCGGGTACGTCAACTCGGCCAACCTCGGCATCCCGGTGGCGATGCAGCTCCTCGGCGACGCCTCCTTCGTCGCGCCGGTGGTGCTGTTCCAGATCCTGGTCGTCACGCCTGCGGTGCTGGCCGTCCTCGACGGCGGCGCGGCCGGCCGCCGGGCCCTGCTCACCCTGCCGCTGCGCAACCCCATCCTGTTGGCCACCGCGCTCGGCGCCGCCGCCTCCGCCGGCGGGCTGCACCTGCCCGCCGAGCTGAACCGTTCCTGCGAGCTGCTCGGCGGCGCCGGCGTGCCGACCGCCCTGGTCGCCCTCGGCATGTCGCTGCACAACCGCCCGCCGGCCACCGGCCGTTCGCGCCACGCCGAGGTCGGGCTGACCGTCGCGGTCAAGACCCTGATACAGCCGCTGGTCGCCTTCGCGGTGGCCGGCCCGCTGCTCCACCTCCCTGCGCACCAACTCCTCACCGTGGTGCTCTTCTCCGCCCTGCCCACCGCGCAGAACGTCTACGTCTACGCCCGCGAGTACGGGCAGGGCACCGGGCTCGCCCGGGACTCGGTGCTCTGGTCGACCCTGGCGTCGATGGCGACCCTGTCGGTGATCAGCTGGTCCCTCGCCGCGTAGCCGGAGCCTTCCGGAGAGGTGACGGCCACCCGTACACGGCACGACAGTTGTCACCCGCGAGCCGTACAAAAGCGGGGAACCGGGGCCCTCGCCGGGCTCCCGGTGGAATGCTGGCGGCCATGAGCCAACCGGACCTTCGTTCCGCAGAGTTCCACCACTGTCCGTCCGTCGTCACGCTGCCGCAGACGGACGTGGACCACTACAACACCGTTCCGCGCGGTGCCTTCCTGATCGATCCGCGCCTGCGCTGCGACCTCGCCGGCGGGCACGGCGGCACCCATTCCGCGCTGGTCCAGGGCGTCGGCTTCGACCTGCACTGGGCGTCCTGGCCCGAGTACCTGGTCGAGGTCGGGCCGCGCTGCCCGGCCGTCGGCCCGCACGAGGGGCCGGAGCCGCCGCGCGACCCCAACATCTGCCTGCTGCGCGAGGACCACCCCGGGCCGCACTACGGCGAGACCTGGTTCTGACGCCCCGCCGGTCACTCCACCAGACCGGTGGTGCCCGCCGAGTCCAACCGCAACGCCTTCCCGAGCCGGCCCGGGGGCACCACCCGGCCGGCCCGGGAGGCGCCCAACAGACGGATCAGCGCCCGCAGACCGGTCGGGTGCCTCCTTACACCCCCGCGGAGGCCCATCATGTCCGCCCGCACCACGCCCTCCCCCACCCGCACCGCCGCCTTCCTCACCGCCTACGACGCGCTGCTGGCCCGCTGGCCCGTCCCGGTCGAGCACCTCACCGTCCGAACAGCCCACGGCACCACCCGGATCAACGCCTGCGGCCCTCCCGACGGCCGCCCCCTCGTCCTGCTGCACGGCGGCGGCGCCACCTCCACCATGTGGTTCGCCAACGTCGCCGCGTGGACGGCCGCCGGGCACCGCGTCCTCGCCCCCGACCTCATCGGCGACCCGGGCCGCAGCGTCCACGACGGCGCCCCACTCGCCGGCGTCCCCGGGCTGCTCGGCTGGCTGGACACCGTCCTCGACCGACTCGGCCTCCCCCGGGCCGACTTCTGCGGCCACTCCTACGGCGGCTGGATCGCCCTGGAGTACGCCCTGCACGCGCCCGCCCGGGTCGGCCGGCTCGCCCTCCTCGATCCCACCCAGTGCTTCGCCGGCTTCCGCCCCGACTACCTGCTGCACGCCCTGCCGCTCTTCCTCCCCCGCCGCACCGCCGCCCGGGCCCGCTCCTACCTCGACTGGGAGGCCGGCGACGGCCCCCACCCGGACCCCGGCTGGCGCGAGGTCTACGCCCTCGGATACGCCGACTTCCCCGCCACCCGCGTCATCACCGGCCCCCGCCCCGGCCTCGACCGGCTGCGCTCCCTCACCACCCCGACCCTCGCCCTGTTCGCCGAACACAGCCGCACCCACCACGCCCCCCGGATCGCCGAGGCCGCCCGCCGCGCCCTGCCCGAGGCGACGGTCGCCGTCCTGCCGGGCCTCTCGCACCACCACCTGCCCATGGCGGGCGCGGCGGAGGTCAACGCCCGACTGACCGGATTCCTCGCCGCCTCCCGCGGCTGACGGCGGGGCCGTTCGGACGGCACGGACGCCACGCCCGCGCCGAACCGGCCCGGCCGCTGCGCGCAAGCCGCCGGCGACGGATTGGCCCGAACTCACCAGTGTCGCCAAATCCCTTGTACCGCACTCGACTTGGCGCTGGCAGACTGGCGTCGCCACGTCGGCCCACCACTCCCTGGAGCAGCCATGCCCACGTTCGTCCGACGCCTCGCCCCCGCAGCGGTGCTCGCGCTCACCGCGCTGGCCGCCACCCCGGGCAGCGCGTTCGCCGTGGACCGCGACGGGCCGGCCGTCGCCGCCTCGGCGGGCGAACACCCGGGGCTGACCTGGACCGCCCTGGAACAGCGCGCCGGTGTGGTGCACGTCGGCACCGACGGCGCCAGCAACCCCTACCTCGGAGACACCTCCGCCGACACCGAACTGCCGGTGCTCTGCCTCCACCAGGACGGCCGCCCGGCCCCCACCGGGATCCCCACCGCCGGCTTCCACAGCTGGGCGGGCGGGGAGGTCGCCGCGACGGCCCCGACGGCCGGGTCCGACCTGACCAGCCGGGACGACGCCGACGGGCTCTGCGAGGACTCCTTCGGCGCCGGCTGGCGAATGGCCGAGTTCCACGACGGGCAGGGCTGGTCGCTCTGGGCGGCCGGCACCCTCCCGGCGGGCACCCGGTTCTGGACGGCGATCAACGACCAGCCGGCCAACCCCTGGTCCTGACGCCCGCGCGGCCCCGAGCCGCCCCGCGCAAGCGCGGCGACGGGGACGGGGACGGGGACGGGGATCAGTAGATCAGGTACCCCGGGCGGTGTCCTTCGTCGTCGATCTCCCCGGTGGCCTGCGCCCGCAGCTTGCGGGACAGCTCCTCCAGGGCGCGGGAGGCCGCGACCTCCTCACCGATCCTGGCGAGCGGGCGGTCGTCCGTGCTCTTCATCGACTCCCCGTGGGCGCGCAGGCCCGGCGCCCGCGCACCGGTCAGCCTGGCCTCGCACGCCGTGTGCACTCCGTCTTCCTCGAAGCTCAGCTCCACGTCCCACTGGTTGTGCATGCCACACCTCCTGGCAGCGGCCCCCTCGCGCCTGTCCGGACCGGCACGGACGGTGAGCCGTGGCGGCCGCTCACACCAGCGTGCGCCCGTCCGACC
Organism: Kitasatospora sp. NPDC058243; assembly: GCF_042882025.1. NCBI lineage: Bacteria > Bacillati > Actinomycetota > Actinomycetes > Kitasatosporales > Streptomycetaceae > Kitasatospora > Kitasatospora sp. NPDC058243. The sequence goes on along the minus strand of NZ_JBHVWW010000014.1, from coordinate 71,715 downwards.
CATGGCGGCAAGCGGGCCCGGCCCGGGGCTGCGGGCCCGGCCCCCGGGACCAGCTCCCCCGCCCCGGAGCTCCCGGCCCTGCCTGCTCCCCGCCTGCTCCCCGCCGCCGACCGGGCCCCGCCGCCGACCCGGCGGTACGCTGACGAAAGCGCGCCGCGACCGCCGACCGAACCTGGACCCGCCGGTGCGGCGCGGGCAGTGACAAACCGGGTGGTCCCTCCGTGGCGGTCTTCCTCCTCGCCCTCGGCGCCGCCTGCTGCCTGGGCCTCGGCTTCGTCCTCCAGCAGCACGCGGCGCAGCGGGCGCCCCGTGCCGACCTGCTGCACTGGCGGCTGCTCCTGGACCTGATGCGGATGCCCGAGTGGCTGCTCGGCACCGGGTTCATGGTGTGCGGACTGATCCTGTCCGCGCTCGCCCTCAACCAGGGCGAAGTCTCGCTCGTCGAACCGCTGCTCGCGACCAACCTGCTGTTCGCCATGGCGCTCTCCCGGGTGCTGACCCGCCAGACCCTCGGCCGCTCGGGCTGGGCCGGGGTGCTGCTGCTCGGCCTCGGGGTGACGGCGTTCATCGTGGCCGGCCGGCCCACCGGCGGCGGTGCGCCCGCCGGGGAACTGCGGCACTGGCTGGTGGTCGGCACGGTGGTCGGGCTGACCCTGCTGCTGGTCTCGCTGGCCCGGCGGCTGCCGCTGTTCGAGGAGGCCACCCTGCTGGCCCTCGCCGCCGGCCTGCTCTACGGCCTCCAGGACGCGCTGACCCGCACCACCACCCAGCGCCTCGACCACAGCGGACTGGACGCGGTGCTGCGCAGCTGGCAACCGTACGCGGTGGTGGCGGCGGGCGTGGTCGGGCTGCTGCTGGTGCAGAGCGCCTTCGAGGCCGCGCCGCTGCGGATGTCCCTGCCGGCACTGACCGCCGCCCAGCCGCTGTCCGGGATCGCCTGCGCGGTCGGCTTCCTCGGCGACCGGCTGCGGGTGACGCCGGGTGCGCTGGCCTGGCAGTCCGCCGGACTGCTGGCCATCGTGGTCGGGGTGATCGTGATCGGCCGCCACCCGGCGATGCCGGGCAGCGTCCGCGAAACCCTGGAGGGCGTCGGGGCACCGCCGGAGGACGAGCGGCCCGAGGAAGGCCCCGGGAGCCGTCCGGGAAACAGTCCGGCCGAGAACCCGAACGACCCGGGGCACAGCTCCGGCGCCGGAGCGTAATTCGCTTGACCGGGCCACAGGTCAACGCTGCACTGTGGCGAGGCACACGAGCCGTGGTGCCGTCGTCATCCAGGGGAGGAAGCGGCAGCAATGGAGATCCGTCCGACAACCGATCAGGACCTCGACGTCTACGTCGACACGCTCCATGCTGCGTTCGGGCTCTTCCCGGAAACCCCGACCGACGGCGGCGGGCTCTGGTGGTCGGCGACCGAGATGGACCGCAACCTGCTCGCCGTGACGGCGGACGGGCGGCCCGTCGGCACCGCCGGCGCGTACACCTTCGAGCTCACCCTGCCCGGTGAGGCCATCGTCCCCACCAGCGGGGTGACCGGCGTCGGCGTCCTGCCCTCGCACCGGCGCCAGGGCGTGCTCACCGCGATGATGCGGCGCCAGCTCGCCGGGTTTCGGGCCCGCGGGGAGTTCCTCTCCGTACTGCTGGCCTCCGAGGCCGTGATCTACCGCAGGTTCGGCTACGGACCGGCGACCTACACGCAGCGGCTGACGGTGCCGCGCCACCGGGCCGCCTTCGCCCTCCCCCGGGCGCGCGGAACGGCCGACACCCCGGCGGCCGGCCCGGACACCGGCTCGATCGAGCTGCTGCGGCGTGCCGAGTGCGGCGAGATCCTGGAGACGGTCTACGACCGGTACCGCCGCACGCAGCCCGGCGCGCTGTCCCGGCCGCACCGCTGGTGGGCCTCGGGCGCGGGGCGGCCCCCGGTCTCCTCGGCGTCGCGCTACGTCGCCGTCCACCGGGATGCCGGCGGTGTCCCGGACGGCTACGCCTGCTACTCGCTCGCCGACGGCACCTTGACGGTCGACGAGACCATCGCCACCGACGACGCCGTCGCCACGGCCCTGGCCCGGTTCGCGCTCGAACACGACCTGGTCTCCCAGGTCGTGTTCAAGCACGTTCCGTCCGACCACCCGCTGCGCTGGCAGCTTGTGGACTTCAACGCCGGCGAGAGGAGCAGCAGCACCGACTGGCTCTGGGTGCGGCTGCTGGACGTCCCGCGTGCGCTGACCTCGCGCGGCTGGTTCGTGGACGGCGAGCTCGTCCTCGACGTCGACGACCCGTTCCTCGGCGAGCACGGCCGCTACCTGCTGACCGTCCGGGACGGGAAGGCCGAGTGCGTCCCGACGGACCGGGAGCCCGACCTGTCCCTGGACGTGAGCGACCTGGGCTCGGTCTACCTCGGCGGCACCACCCCGAGCACGCTCGTGCGGGCCGGGCACATCCGGGCCCACCGCCCGGGCGCGGCCGCCCTCGCCGACGCCCTCTTCAGCGCCGAGCGCGCCCCGCACTGTCTGCACTGGTTCTGACCGGCTGGTTCCGACCGCACGCCCGCCTCGCCGCCCCTGCACGACAGGCCTACGAGCGTGCCGGGATCGACGCGGGCGCAAGCTCGGGCTCGGGCTCTGTCCCGGGCTCGGGCTCTGTCCCCAGCTCAGACTCGGGCTCGGGCTTCGCCCCGTCGACGGTGCCCGTCCGGCCGCGCCGGCGGTCCATCTCGCGCCACTCCGGCCGCAACCCGGCCAGGTTGGTGGAGGCGAAGTAGAGGGCGCCGCCCGCGACCAGGGTGGGTATCAGCCCGACAAGGCTGACCGCTGCGCCGGCCAGCAGGCCGCCGAGCGGGATACCGGCCCAGGCGAGGGAGTCGCCGAGGGCGTGGACACGGCCGAGCAGGTGGCGGGGCACCCGCTCGAAGAGCACCGCGCCGAGGATCGGGTTGAGGAAACCGCCGCCGAAGCCGCCGACCGCGAAGACCGTGAGCACCACCCACAGCGGCGCGCCGCACGCGAGCACCAGGAAGCGCGGGGCCCCGACGAGCAGGAAGCCGGCGAAGAACACCGTCCGGCGGGGCAGCCGGTGGGCGATGGCCGCCGCGATCAGACTGCCGACGACCGCCGTGATCCCGCCGGCGGTGCCGGTCAGGCCGATGGCGGCCGGGCCGTTCCCCGACTCCCGCGCCCAGACCGGGAGGAGGACCGTGATGAACCCGGCGTCGAGCAGGTTGGTGATGCCGACCAGCACCGTCACGGTGAGCAGCAGCGGATCGGAGCGCAGGAAAGTGAAGCCCTCGCGGAACATCCGCCAGTAACCCGCCGGTTCGGCCCCGGTTCCGGCTCCGGCGCCAGTTCCGGCGCCGGCTCCGGTCCCGATCCCGGCCTCGGCCTCGGCCTCTGCGGCCTGCGCGGCAGCGGGTGCCGGGGCCGCCGCGCGCCCCATCCCGCGCGGCAGGGCGAAGGCGATGACGAGGGACCCCAGGGCGAAGGTGGCGGCGTTGAGCGCCAGCCCGGCCAGCGGGCCCATCAGAGCGACCAGCCCGCCACCGACCGCCGGGCCGACCGTGGAAGCCAGCCGTTCGGTGACGCCGGAGAGACCGGTGGCGCGCTCCATCGGCACCCGGGCGCGGTCGGCGGCCTCCGGGACCATGACCGACTTGGCCAGATCCCCCGGGCCGCGCATCGCCCCGATCACCGCGACCATCGCCAGCAGCACCCCGAACGGCAGCAGCCCCAGGGCGTGCAGCAACGGGACCAGCCCGGCCGCGACGGCGCTCACCAAGTCCGTCGTCCAGGACACCACCCGCGGCCCGAGCCGATCGACCAGCGGCCCGGTCAGCGCCTTGACCAGCACGTACGGCGCCATCTCGGCGAAGGCGACCAGGCCCGTCATGGTGGCGCTGCCGGTGGTGGCCAGGACGAACCAGGGCAGGGCGATGGCCGAGACACGCGTCCCGGTGATGGAGACGGCCATGGCGGAGAGCACCCCGACCAGCGGCCGGAGGCTGCGCGCGGGCGCGTCGACGACTGTGGTCATCGGGACCCCGCCTCACCGGTGTCGGTGTCGGTGCTGGCATCGCTGTCGGTATCGGTGTCGGCATCGGTACCAGCGCCGGTGCCGACGCTCGCGTCGGGCAGCACGTGGACGACCACGGCGACCCGCTCGGTGCCCTCCGGGGCCGGCCCCTCCGCATCCAGCGCGCGGTAACGCCGCACCACCGCGGACAGATCAGCGGCCAGTTGCCCGGCCTCCTCGGGGGTGAGCTGCAACAGCACGTCGCTGAGGCCGACCGCCTTGCGCCACTCCCGCGGCATCGTCTCGAAGGCGTCGACCGACCGCTGTGCCGCCAGGGCGTGGGCGGTGAGGACGGACCGCAGGAAGCCGACGGCCGTGTCGAGCTCCTCGTCGGCCATGTCGTCACTCGTCCAGACGGTGAACTTGTGGGCCGAACGCCACCACCGCTCCCGGGCGTTTCCGCGCTCGGGATCCTCCTCGACGAAGCCCGCGGCGGCGAGCTGGCGGAGGTGGTAGCTGGTCGCCCCGGAGTTGAGCCCCAGCTGCTCGGCGAGCCTGGTCGCCGTGGAGGGACCGTGCTTGCGCAGCAGCCCGACCAGCTGCATGCGCACGGGGTGGGCCATCGCCCGCATGCCCTTGGCCGTGAGGACGATGTGCGGGTCATCGCTGTGCATCCAGCCGCGTTCATCGGTCATGGCAGGAGCGTAGAACCGCAAAGACATCTTTGCAAAGGGTTTTTTGCGAAGAAGTCTTTGCGGTGAAGGGTGGAGCCCCGAAGAGCTGCCCGCCGGCCGTCCGTCAGTCGTGCGCGACCACCAGCAGCAGCACCACCGTCAATCCGCCGCCCGGTGTGGCCTCCACCGCCAGTCGCCCGCCCGCCGCCAGCACCAGGCTGTGCACGGCGGGCCCGACCGGCCCGTCGGCGCGGGCGCCCGCGAGCAGCCACTCCCGCGCCCCGGGCAGCTCGGACGACCCCCGGTCGGCCACCCGGATCTCCACCCGCCCGCGCGGTCGCGCCGCCCCGCTCAACCCGGCCGCCCGCAGGGCCGTCGCGGCCGGGCCCGGCCCGCCCGCCACCTCGGCGCGGACCAGCACCCGCCCGCCGGGCGGGTTGCGCCGGATCGCGTGGTCGACCAGGCCGGCGAGCGCGGCCTCCAGCCGCCGGGCGTCCCCGACCACCACCGGCAGCCCCGGCGCCAGCCGGGCCGTCACCGCCGCCGCCCGGCCGCCGCCGCGCACCACCCTGCGGACCACTTCGGTCACCTGGACGTGCCGCGCCTGCGGCTCGCAGCCGGCCTGCCGGTCGGTCCACTCGACGCGCTCAAGTTCCGGCCGGGACAGCGCCCGGGGCCCGGCCATCTCGCCCGGTCTGAACGGTCCGGCCTCCTCGCCCGCCACCGCGCCGCCGGGCCCTCCCGTACGGCCGGGGCCACCCGGCCCGCCGAGGGCGCCGAGCGCCCTGGCCCCCGATGCGACATAGCCCCAGAGCTTCCCGCTTGCCATCGCCCTGCCCCTCGTGCATCGCCGGCGGCCGTCATCAGTGCCGCGGCCGACCGGCGCGGGCCGCTTCCCAGGCCCTGCTGTCAGCCTGCACCTCACTCGTTCGGGTGACAATCCGGCTCCGGGACGCGAACCGGGCACCACCCCCGCCGGTCGGCCGATGCCACACCCGCCGACCGGCGGGGCAGGCCCGGCCACCGGCCCGGCCCGGCCCGCCCTGGGCCCGCGACGCAGCGCCGCCGGCCCCGGGCCGGGCCTCACGAACTCCCTTCGCCCGCCCGGAGGGCCGCCGCCCAGGCCGGAGCCCGAGGACCCGCCCTAGACTGGCCCCATGCCCCGGCTCAACGACCAGGTGCGGGAGCTGCTCCAGGAGTACGCCGACCTGATCAACATCACCGACGGGGACGCCTTCCGGGCGCGGGCCTACGAGAAGGCCGCCCGCGCGGTGGGCGGCCACTCCGAGGACGTCGCCGGCCTGGACGTCAAGGGCCTGCAGCAGATCCCCGGCGTGGGGAAGTCCACCGCCGAGAAGGTCGCCGAGTACCTCGCCACCGGGCGGATCGCCGCCCTGGAGGCCCTGCGCGCCGAAGTCCCGTCCGGGGTCCGGGAGATGACGGCCGTGCCCGGCGTCGGCCCCAAGCGCGCCCTCGCCCTCCACCGCGACCTGGGCATCTCCTCCGTCGACGACCTGGCCGAGGCGGTCCGCTCCGACCGGCTGTCCGGCGTGGCGGGCTTCGGCGAGCGCAGCGGCGAGAAGATCCTGCACGGCATCGAGTTGCTGCGGCGCTCCGGCGGCCGCACGCTGCTCGACGCGGCCACCGAGCTGGCCGAGCAGCTCGTCGCCGCACTGTCCGCCGTACCCGGCTGCGCCCGCTGCGCGTACGCGGGGTCGCTGCGCCGGATGCGCGAGACGGTCGGCGACGTCGACGTGCTGGCGACCGCCGCCGACTCCGCCCCGCTGATGGCCGCGCTCACCGGACTCCCGTACGTGGCCGAGGTGATCGCGAGCGGTCCGACCAAGACCTCGGTGCGCACCACCGGGGGCGTGCAGGTGGACCTGCGGGTCGTCCCGGAGGAGGACTGGGGCGCGGCGCTCGTCTACTTCACCGGATCGAAGGCGCACAACATCAGGCTGCGCACGATGGCCGTCCGGGCCGGGCTGAAGCTCTCGGAGTACGGCCTGTTCCGGACCACCGCCGAAGGAGAGGGCCGCGAAGGAGAGGACGGCGAGAAAGAGGACGGCGCCAAGGTGGCGTCCGCGACCGAGGACGAGGTGTACGCGGCGCTCGGCCTGCCGTGGATCGCGCCGCCGCTGCGCGAGGACCGGGGCGAGATCGAGGCCGCCCTGCGCGGTGAACTCCCTGATCTGGTCCAGGAGTCGGACCTGCGCGGCGACCTGCACACGCACACCGACCTGACCGACGGCCTGGCCACCCTGGAAGAGATGATCGACACCGCGGCCGCCCGCGGCTACTCCTACTACGCCGTCACCGACCACGCCCCGGACCTGGTGATGCAGCGGATGACGGACGAGAAGATGCTCGCCCAGCGCGAGCGGCTGCGCCGACTCGCCGACCGCCACCGGAAGCTGCGCCTCCTGCACGGCACCGAGCTGAACATCGGCCCGGACGGCGGGGTGGACTGGCCGCCCGGGTTCCTGGCCGGCTTCGACGTCTGCGTGGCCTCCGTGCACTCGCACTTCACCGCCGACCGGGCCGCCCAGACCCGCCGGCTGATCCGCGCCTGCGAGAATCCGCACGTGCACGTCATCGGCCACCTCACCACCCGGAGGATCGGCCGCCGCGGCCCGATCGACGTCGACCTGGACGCGGTGTTCGCGGCCGCCGCGCGCACCGGCACCGCGATCGAGATCAACAGTTCCCCGCAGCGGCTCGACCTGCGCGACGAGGACGTCCTGCGGGCGAAGCGGCACGGCGTCCGCTTCGCGATCGACAGCGACGCCCACGCCACCGGGCAGCTCGCCTACCCGCGCTTCGGCATCGGTACGGCGCAGCGCGGCTGGCTCACCGCCGAGGACGTGATCAACACCTGGCCCTGGCAGCGGCTGAAACGTTTCCTCCGCAAGGACGCACTGCACTGAGCGAGCCGCCGGGCACCCCGGCGGGCGGCCCCCACGCACGGGGCCGCCCACCGCACGGTCAGCTCGACGCCGCCCCGAGCCCACCCCGACGCAGCCCCGACGCAGCCTCAACGCCGCCCCGACACCGCCCGACGCCGCCCCTGAGGTCACCGCTCCGCGAACGAGGTCACCGCTCCGCGAACGAGGCCCCCGGCGTGGCCAGCACCCGGGCCGCGCTGCGGTGCCCGAGTCCGGCGGCCAGGTGCAGGTCGCCGGTCTCCAGGAAGCCGGCCAGGAATCCTGCCGCGAAGGCGTCCCCCGCGCCGGTGAGGTCGCGCACCTCGCTCACCGGCGGCACGGGCACCGTGAACGGCGCGTCCCCGGGCACGTCGACGGTGGTCGCCTGGGCACCGGCCTTGGTGACCACGGTGGTGGCCGCCAGCCGGGCCCGCTCCGGCCCCGGCAGCCCGCCCACCAGCAGGCCCAGGTACTCCGCCTCGGACCGGTTGGCGAACACGAAGGTCGGCGCCAACTCGGCCAGCAGGGCGAGGAAGCGCTCCCGCCCGTACTGCTCCAGCATGCCGGTCGAGGAGGCGTCCACCGAGGTGGTGCCGCCCGCCCGCCGGACCCGCGCCAGCGCGTCCACCGCGGAGCGGCCGACCGGGTCGCCGTCGAAGGAGTAGGCGGGCACGTGCAGGTGGGTCAGGCCGGCCAGCCACTCGTCCGGCACCCGGTCCAGCAGCTTGGCCGCGCCGCGGTCGGGCAGCATGGTCCGTTCGCCGGCCTGGTCGATCAGGACCACGATGCTGCCGGTCTGGCCGCGCCGGGCGACCCGCACGTCCACGCCGTGCCCGGTCAGTTCGGCGACGATGCCGTCCCCGACCGGGTCGGCGCCGACGCAGCCGATGAACCGGGCCGGGTACTGACCGGCAACGAAGCTCGCGACGTTCGCCGCGCTGCCGCCGCGTCGCCGGAAGACCTGGGCGCTGGAGTCGGTGCCGTGCCGCAGCGGGCCGTCGACCCAGACGACGATGTCCTCGACGAGGTCGCCGAGCACCCCCAGCACGGGTCAGGCCCCGCTGCGGGCGGCGGCCGCCAGCGCGGTCGCGATCTGGCCGCCGAGCCGGACGTTGCCCCGGTAGACCTCGACGTTGACCTCCAGGCTGCGGCCCTGGGTGTCGCGCTGGATGTGGTCGAGCAGGAACGGCGTGGAGGCGTTGCCGGTGACGCCCTGGCGCTCGGCCTCGGCCCAGGCGCGGGCCAGGATGCCGTCGAGCTCCTCCGGCGGCAGCTGCTTGGCGGGGTCCACCGGGTTGGCGATCAGGACGGCCTGCGGCAGGGCGAGGCGGTCGCGGGCCTCGATGAGCCGCGCGGCCTCCTCGGGCGACTCGACGCTGAAGTTGATCTCGTGGCCGGAGTCGGTGACGTAGAAGCCGGGGTACTTGCGGGTGCGGTAGCCGATGACCGGGATGTTGAAGGTCTCGAAGCGCTCCAGGGTGGCCCGGATGTCGAGGATCGACTTCACGCCCGCGCTGATCACGGTGACCGGCGTGGCGGCCAGGGTGGTCATGTCGGCCGACTCGTCGAAGCTCTCGGAGGCGCCGAAGTGGACGCCGCCGAGGCCGCCGGTGGAGAACACCCGGATGCCCGCCCGGTGGGCGAGGAAGGCGGTGGCGGCGACGGTGGTGCCGCCGTGGCGGCCGAGCGCGGCGACCACCGGCAGGTCGCGCAGGCTCACCTTGTCCAGGCCGTCCGTCGCGGACAGTTCGGTGATCTGCTCGGTGCTCAGACCGACCGTGGGCACGCCCGCGTGCACGCCGATGGTCGCCGGGACGACGCCCGCCTCGCGCAGCTGCCGCTCGGCCTCCAGCGCGACGGCCAGGTTGCGGGGGCGCGGCAGGCCGTGGGTGAAGATGGTCGACTCCAGCGCGACCACGGGCCGGCCGTCGGCCACGGCCTGCGCGACCTCCTCGGAGACGTGGATGGCCCGCGCGGAACGGGTGGCCGGCGCGGAGCCGGCGGCTTCGGGGGTGCTGGGGGGCAGTCCGGTCATGGTCGGATCTCTCTGTGAGATGCCACTGCGGTGGGGCAACGTGTCGCTCAGCGTATGGACGGTTCGCATCGGAATCCAGAATGAGTCCTGGGGCTTTCCATAGGCTCTGGCCTATGAGTTGGCTTAGGCTTGGGCCATGGGCTTCACCTTGCGTCAACTTGAGGTCTTCCTCACCGTCGCCGAGACACTGCACTTCGGACGGGCCGCCGAACGGCTGCACATCTCCCAGCCGACGGTCAGCCAGGAGGTCGCCCGGCTGGAGCGGACCGTCGGTGTCGAGCTCTTCGACCGCAGCCGCCGCTCGGTGGCGCTGACCGAGGCCGGCGAGGTGATGGCCGCCGAGAGCGCCCGGCTGCTCGGGCAGGCCCAGACGCTGCTGGCCCGGGTGCGGCTGCACGAGGAGTCCCGGCTGGGGACGGCCCGGATCGTGGCCTCCCCCAGCGTGGTGAACCGGCTGCTGCCCGCCGTGGTCAGCCGCGCCGAACAGGAGCTGCCCGCGCTCACCACCGCCGAGGTCGCCGTCGACACCGGCCAGGTCTCCACCGCGCTGGCCGCCGAACTCGCCGACATCGGCCTCGGCCGCTTCCTCGACGAGGTGGCCGGCTACCGGCTGGAGCGGATCGCCGACGAGCCGGTGCGGGTCGCCCTCGGCCGGGACCACCCGCTGGCCGGTCGGACGAGCGTGCGCCTCGGCGAACTGCGTGACCTGCCGCTGCTGCTGTGGCCGCGCGAGCAGCACCCGCGCTACTACGACCACGTGCTCGGCCTGTGCGCGGACCACGGCGTCGACCCGCCGGTGCTGGTCAGCCCGCCGCGGATCGTCGGCTCCCGGCTCTACCTGCTCGCCCGCAACCGCGCGTTCTCGCTGGTGCCCGGCTCGATGACCGGCCACCTCACCGAGGACGTGGCCACCGTCCGGCTGGACGGCCGGGCCACCCTGCCGCTGGAGATGCAGTGGCGGCTGGACGACCGCCGGCCCCGGCTGGCCACCCTGCGCGACCTGATCCGGCAGGAGGCGGCGGCCCTGGAGGTCGACTAGGCCCTGCCCTGCCGATCTTGCCGGGCCCGGATCGGCCGGACCGGACCCGGCCACTCGTGACGGGTCACGCCGGGTACCCGAAGCACCCCCGGCAAATCCTTGACGCTGGCATGCCACCGCCGAAAGGATGCCCGGACCGCCCACCCGGCCCGCGGCAGCGCCCGCCGGCCGCCCGACCCCTGGGGACCAGCCTTGGCCGTCCGCCCGCTGCTTCGCCGCGCCGCCCGCCTCCTCGGCGCCGCCGCCCTGACCCTCGCCGGCACCCTCACCGCCGCCACCCCCGCCCACGCCGACTTCGGCACCGACTACCACGACCCGGTCACCGCCCCCCGGCCGCTCACCCGCCCCGACACCCGCTCCTGCACCGTCGAGGTGATGCACGACCAGCAGTTCCGCAACGGGTACGGCAACCCGCCCGACACCCCGTACACCACCACCCTCACCCCGCCCGCCGACTGCGCCGGGCCCTGGTCGGCGGTGGTCCTGGACCTCCACGGGCAGGTCGCCGGGCGGCAGTTCGACCGCATCTTCAGCGCCCGCGTCGGCGGCGTCCAGGTGCTGCTCTCCTCCACCCCCGAGCCGTCCAAGGACGGCATCGAATGGAAGCTGGAGCGCGATCTCACCCGCTACGCCCCGCTGTTCGCCGCCGGACCGCAGCCGTTCTCCCTCGACCTCGCCAACGTCACCGACGCCACCTACACCGGCGTCTTCACCATCAGCGCCAGTGTCACCTTCTACACCGCGAACGACCGCCGGCCCGCCGCCCACGCCGCCGACCGCCTGCTCACCACCGGGCCGTTCGCGCTCACCCAGGCCGCCCCCGCCGCCACCCGCGAGCTCACCTTCCCGCAGAACCTCGAACGTCTCACCGCCGAGGTCTACACCCGGGGCGGCGGCGCCTGCGAGGAGTTCGCCTACGCCTCCGCGCCCGACGCCTTCGTCAGCGCCAACCCCGGCCTCGGCTCCTGCGGCAAGGGCCCGTTCCGCGAACTGCGGCTCACCGTCGACGGGCGGACGGCCGGCGCGGTCTGGCCCTACCCCGTCATCTACACCGGCGGGTGGGACCCACTGCTCTGGCGGCCCGTCCCCGGCGTCTTCGCCTTCGACCTGCCCGCCTACCGGCTCGACCTCACCCCCTACGTCGGACTGCTGCTCGACGGCCGCCCGCACACCGTCGGCATCGCGGTGAACGCCAGCGAGGCACAGAACAACGACACCTGGACCGGCCAGATCAACCTCTTCGCCGACGTCGACCACGGCACCGCCCGCACCACCGGGCAGCTCACCGACCACCGGGTCGCCCCCGAGGCCGCCGTCGACACCCGGCTCACCGACCACGGCGGCGGCAGCGGCGACTGGACCGTCACCGCCGGCCGGCACGACCTCGCCCGCGGCTGGGTCCAGACCTCGCACGGCCGGATCACCACCGAGGTCCGCGACGACCTCGCCTTCCGCTCCGCCCAGCAGCTGCGCGACAGCGGCAACGACGTGACCCTGCACAACCGCACCGACCTCACCCGCACCACCGCCACCTGGGGCGGCGGCCCGCACCGCACCACCACCGTGCGCGAGGGCGAACCGCTGGACGTCACCTACCGCGTCACCCACGACGCCGCCGGCAACACCGACCAGCAGACCGCCATGGACCTCGGCTACCACCGCGAGAGCACCGCGGCCACCGGCGGCCACGTCACCGAACGCTCCACCGTCGACCACACCCTGCGCCCCACCGCCCGCCGCCACGACGGCGACTCCACCGTCCGCACCGGCACCAGCACCGAGGACTACCGCAGCACCGGGCCCGACGGGCCGTACCACCGCACGCTCTCCTTCGTCGACGGCTGGCCGAAGCCGTAACACCGCCCGAAATCTCCCGACTTGCGAAATCCATCCGATTTCAGGCGGTTGACCCCTGGTGCACACGGCGTGGGAAGCGCATGATGGGAAGTGGACCTGCGAGGCAGCTGAAGGAGTTCGACCGCAGGAGGCAGTGGTGACAGATCGAGACGGATCAGGGTCTGCCACTGGTACTACCTCGGTCGACGATCGAACTGCCGGCCGGAGGACACGATGTCCGGAGGCCACCCCCGCCTCGTAGGTTCCCCGCGTCCACGGAGCGCCCCCTCGGCTCCGTGGACGCGTCCGTCGCGGCAGGGGCCCGTCGCGGCGGCGCCCGTCACTACGGTGCCCGTGACTGCGAGACCCGTCACTGCGGCACCGGGTAGCCCATCTCCCAGGCGTGGACGGCGATGCCGACCCGGTTCGCCACCCCGAGCTTGCGCTGGACGCTCGCGACGTGCGTCTTCACCGTGCCCGGCGAGATGAACAGTTCGGCGGCGATGTCCGCGTTCGTCCGGCCCGCCGCCACGTGACCGGCGATCTCCACCTCCCGCTCGGTCAACGGCACCACCGGCGCCGAGCGGGGCTCCGGACGGCGCGGCGCCGTCACCTGCCGCAGCAGCCGGACCGTGACCGACGGACTGATCAGGCTCTCCCCGTCCGCTGCCGCCCGCACCGCCTCGACGAGCAGCGCCGGCCCCGAGCGCTTCAGCAGGAACCCGGACGCACCGTGCCGCAGCGCCGGGTACACGTACTCGTCCAGGTCGAAGGTGGTCAGCACCACCACCCGCACCGGCTCCGCCACCCCCGGCCCGGCCAACCGCCGGGTCAGCTCCAGTCCGTCCATCCGCGGCATCCGGATGTCCACCAGCGCGACGTCCGGGCGCAGTTCGGCCGCCAGTTCCAGCGCGGCCAGCCCGTCGGCGGCCTCCCCCACCACCTCGATGTCCGGCTGCGCCGCCAGGATCCGCCGGACGCCGCGCCGGACGCCCTCCTGGTCGTCCGCGATCAGCGTACGGATGATCCGCGGGCACTCACCGTTCGCACTCGTCACACCGTTCGTACTCGTCACGGCAGGCAGTCTGCCACGCCCGTCCGGACCGCCGGCCCCGCCCGCCGCCAATGCGGCCCGGTGGGTGGGAAGTTCACGTCACGAGCCCGGCGGGCGGGAAGTTCACGTCGCGGGCCCGACGGACGGGAGGTTCACGTCACGAGCCCGGCAGGCGGGAAGTTCACGTCGCGGGCCCGGCGCGGTTCACCAACGCCCGGTGAGGCTGGCGGCCATGAACGCTTCCAGTGGACATCCCCCCGTCAGCCGCCGCGGGATCCTGGCCGGTGCCACCGGTCTCGGTCTCGGCGGCGCCGTCTCCCTCTCCGGCATCGCGGCCACGCCCGCCGCCGCCTCCCCGCTGCTGCTGGAGCGGCCGGACCGCTCCGGCGCCCCGCGCGTCGCCGGGCTGCACCTCCAGTTCGGCTCGGACGCCTCGCGCGAGGTCGTGGTCTCCTGGCACACCACCGCCTCGGTCGGCAACCCCCGCGTCCGGTACGGCACTTCGAACGGCGGCCTGGGCCGCAGCGTGCAGGCCGACACCAGCACCTACCGGGACGCCAAGTCCGGCACCGAGGTCCAGATCCACCACGCCCGGCTGAGCGGCCTGCACCCCGACACGGACTACGTGTACGCCGCCGTCCACGACGGCGCCACCCCGGAGCTCGGCACCGTCCGCACCGCCCCGCGCGGCCGGGCCGCCTTCACCTTCACCAGCTTCGGCGACCAGGGCACCCCCACCCTCGGCAAGAAGACCGCGAACGGCTACGCCAACGACAACCTGGGCAGCCCCGCCGCCGGCGACACCACCGCCGGAGTCGAGCGGATCGCCCCGCTGTTCCACCTCGTCAACGGGGACCTCTGCTACGCCAACCTCGCCACCGACCGGGTCCGCACCTGGTCCGACTGGTTCGAGAACAACAGCCGCTCCGCCCGCCACCGCCCCTGGATGCCCGCCGCCGGCAACCACGAGAACGAGCGCGGCAACGGCCCGACCGGCTACGGCGCCTACCAGGCCTACTTCGACCTCCCCCCGTCCGGCTCCGACGACGAACTGCACGGCCTCTGGTACGCGTTCACCGCCGGCGCGGTCCGCGTCATCAGCCTCAACAACGACGACGTCGCCTACCAGGACGCCGGCGACTCCTACGTCCACGGCTACACCGGGGGCGCCCAACAGCGCTGGCTGGAACGGGAGTTGGCCGCCGCCAACGCGAACCCCGAGATCGACTGGATCGTGGTCTGCATGCACCAGGTCGTCATCTCCACCGCCGACAAGTTCAACGGCGCCGACCTCGGCATCCGCGAGACCTGGGTGCCGCTGTTCGACAAGTACGGCGTCGACCTGGTGGTCTGCGGCCACGAGCACCACTACGAGCGCTCGCACCCGATCCGCGGCCAGCAGCAGACCGACACCCGCACCCCCATCCCGGTCGCCACCGACACCCGGACCATCGACACCACCCGGGGCACCGTCCACATGGTGATCGGCGGCGGCGGCACCTCCGCCCCCTCCAACGGCCTCTTCTTCGAGCCCGCCAAGGCCCGCGTCATCACCGGCGTCGGCGCCGTCGACCCGGCCACCGGCAAGCGGCCCCCGCAGTACGTGATCGAGGACGCCCCCTGGTCGGCCTTCCGCGACGCCGACAACCCGTACGGCTTCGCCGCCTTCGAGGTCGACCCGGGCGAGCGCGGCGGCCGGACCACCATCGATGTCACCTACTACTCCGTCAGCGGCCCGTACGGAGACCTCGTCCCCGTCGACCGCTTCACGCTCACCCGCCCGCGCGGCGCCCGCGGCGGCGGCCGGGGACGCTGACCCCGGTCGCGCCCGTCAGGGTGGCGCGCTCACCGGCCGCCACCCCGACGGGCGCGGTACCGTTCCTCCGCGCGCCCGAACGCACCGATCACACCGAACGTCTGAACGCCTGAACGCCCTGGAGGCCCGCCCGATGCCCGTCGACCGCCCCGCCGACGGCACCGGGAACGCCGGCCGCCCCGACTACGGCCGACTCGCCGCCGTCGGCCCGTACTTCGCGCTCGACACCCCCGCCACCCCCGGCGCGGGGCCGCCCCCGGGCTTCCGGCCGCTGCCCGAGCTGTACGGCACCGGGCCGGACGCGCCGCTGGCCCGGCGGATCCGGGTGGTGGCGCAGCGGCTCGGCACCGCCGAGCCCCGGGTCGCCGCGTCGATCCTGCACCTCGGACTGGCCGCCCGCTTCTGGTCGGTGGGCCTCGGGGCGGCCGTCCTGCTGGGTACGGTCCCGACGCTGGAGCACGCCTGGGTGCGGATCCCGGATCAGGGGCCGCTCGACCTCTGGACGCCGCCGGAGCCCCCGCTCCCCGCTCCGCTGCCGCTCGCCGACCAGCTGTACGATGCCGTCCTGGTGGGCCAGTTGGAGCCGCTGGCGGCGGCGGTGCGGTCCGCCGTCCCGCTCTCCGCCCGGCTGCTGACGGGCAACGCCGCCTCCGCCCTGGCCGGTACGCTGCGGGTCCTGGACGCCCACGCGCCGGGCCCCGCACGGGCGTTGGTCGCGGAGCTGCTCGCGCGCCCGCCGCTGGCCGGCACCGGGACGCTGCGGACCGGCCCGCACGGTGCCGCCTTCCGGCGGACGAGCTGCTGCCTGTACTACCGGGTGGGGCCGGGCGCCGGGGTCTGCGGCGACTGCTGCTTCACCCGGCCGCCCGCGCCAAAACAGGGCTGATACATCCAGGAGTGCAGGTCATATCCGGGCCTCCGGTCAGCCGTCGTCCGTCAGCCGTGTCCGTCAGCCATCAGCCGTCGCCCGCCAGCTGGAGGTGCCCCCGCACCAGGTGGTGCACGCAGGCGACGGTGTGCACCTCGGCGGCGGCCCGGGCCCCGGCCGCGTCGCCGGCCAGGACGGCGACCAGGATCTCCCGGTGCTGCTCGGCGAACCGCTCCTGGTCGGGGCCGTGCGGTGCGGGCAGCCAGAGCAGCGGCCCGAGTTCGGCCTGGAGCCGTACGGCGAGCCGGGTGAGGCGCACGGACCGGGCGGCGACGGCGAGTTCGATGTGGAAGCGGGCGTCGGCGCGGCGCTGTTCGGCGGGCCCGGCGGCGTCGCGCAGGTCGTGCACCAGCCGGGTGAGCCGGGGTGCGAGGTCGGCGGGGGCGCGTTCGGCGGCGAGCCGGGCGGCGGTGCCGGAGACGGCCAGTTCCTCGTCGCCGAGGTCGCGCAGGTCGACGGTGGCGAGGTCGCGCAGCCGGGCGAGTTGGAGGCGTTCGGAGCCCTCGCCGGGGGTGCGGACGAAGCTGCCGCCGTTGCGGCCGCGCCGGGTCTCGATCAGGTCGGCCTCGCGGAGCAGGGCGAGCGCCTCGCGGACGGTGCCGTTGGCGACGCCGAGCCGGTCGGCGAGGTCGTTCTCGCTGGGCAGTTGGTCCCCGTCGGCGACCAGGCCGAGGGCGATCGCCTCGGTGATCCGGCGGGCCACGGCATCGGCGCGGCCGAGGTCGGTCAATGGCGCGAGGACGGCGCTGAGCAGCGGGGTCGTGCTCCCGATCGTCGCCACGCCGGCCCCCTCCTCGATCACCGTCGGACTGGGTGCTCCCGGCAGGGTACCTCCCGGTCGGGCACGCACCCTTGCCGCTAGAAACCCGATCTCGTATGTTTTCCCGCGATCCCGGTCCGAGCACCACCCCCGGGAAGCCCTCACGCGTCACGCCACGTTCCCAGGAGCAGGAGCAGGTCATGACCGATGCCAGCGCACGTGCCACCTCCCCGACCGGCCCCCTCCCCCCTCAGGGCCCCGACATCGATGCCGACATCGATGCCGATGCCGATGCCGCTCGGCTGGCCGCCCTCGGCTACACCTCCGAGTTCAAACGCGACATGAGCCTCTGGGCGAACTTCTCCCTCGGCTTCACCTACCTCTCCCCGGTCGTCGGCGTGTACACACTCTTCGCCTCCTCCCTCGCGACCGCCGGCCCGCCGATGGTGTGGAGCTTCCTGATCGCCGGGGTCGGCCAGTTGCTGGTGGCGCTGGTGTTCAGCGAGGTGGTCGCCCAGTTCCCGGTGGCGGGCGGGGTGTACCCGTGGTCGCGCCGGCTCTGGGGCCGCACCTGGGGCTGGCTGACCGGCTGGGTGTACCTGCTGGCGCTGATGTCCACCATCGCGGCGGTCTCCTACGGCGCCGGCCCGTACGTGGCCGCGCTGCTGGGCGTCGAACCGAGCACCACGACGACCGTCTGGTGCGCGCTCGGCCTGCTGCTGCTCGCCACCGTGATCAACCTGGGCGGCACCAAGGTGCTGTCGGCGGCGGCCGTGTTCGGCTTCGCCGCCGAGCTGCTGGGCGCCCTGGCGGTCGGCGCCTGGCTGCTGCTGACCCACCGCTACCACGGCCTCGGCGTGGTCTTCGACCGCTTCGGCGCGGGCGACGGCGGCTCGTACACCGACGCCTTCCTGGCCGCCGGACTGATCGCGGTCTTCCTCTTCTTCGGCTTCGAGGCGTGCGGCGACGTCGCCGAGGAGGTGCCGAACCCCGGTCGACAGATCCCCAAGTCGATGCGGCGCACCCTCTACGTCGGCGGCGCGGCGGCGATCGGCGTCAGCCTGGCGCTGGTGATGTCCATCCAGGACATCGGCGCGGTGGTCTCCGGCGACGACAAGGACCCGGTGGCCTCGGTGCTGCACGACGCGTTCGGCGCCACCGGCGCCCGGGTGGTGATCGGCGTGGTGCTGATCTCCTTCCTGTCCTGCGTGCTGAGCCTCCAGGCGGCGGCGAGCCGGCTGGCGTACTCCTTCGCCCGGGACCGGATGATCGTGGGCAGCCGGCTGCTCGCCACCGTCTCGGACCGCCTGCGGGTGCCGCCGTACGCGCTGCTGCTCGCGGCGGCAGTGCCGGGCGTGATCATCGTCGGCGCCTCGGCCCTCTCCGAGGGCGCCCTGACGAAGATCATCTCCTTCTCCAGCATCGGCATCTACCTGGCCTTCCAGATGGTGGTGCTGGCCGCCCTGCGCGCCCGGCTGCGCGGCTGGCGCCCGAGCGGGGACTTCCGGCTCGGGCGCTGGGGCCTGGCGGTGAACATCGGCGCGCTGGTGTACGGGCTCGCCGCGATCGTCAACATCTGCTGGGGCCGCACCCCGGACGCCGCCTGGTACGACGACTACCTCGTGCTGCTCTCGGCCGTGGCGGTGCTCGCGGCCGGCGGGCTCTACCTGCTGCTGGCCCGCCCGCACCTGCGCAGTGACGCCCCGTCCGGCGACGCGACGGCCCCCGCCGGGGACGCCTGATGGCCCTCACCCCTGGAGGAATCCCCGTCGCCGCCTCCGGCCGCGCCCCGGACGACGGGCACCCCGAAGGCGCGCCATGAGCCAGGAGTCATGAACCCGGAGTCACGGAACCGGAGTTACGAAACCGGAGCCACAGAACCGGAGCCACGAAACCGGCCCGCGTCCGGCTTGTCCAGAGCCGGGCGCGGGCCGTCGGTCCCCACCCGGTGCCGATGCCCTCAGCGCCGGGTGGAGTGCTCACGTGCGGTGCGGTCAGACCGCGACCGCCTCCGCCATCTCCTCCTCGGCCTCCACCGGGCTCTCCACCGCCCGGCGCCCGCGCTCCTCGTGGAGCGCGGCGGCCACCAGCGCGGCCCCGCCCAGCAGCAGCCAGACCACCAGGGTCACGACGTGCCCGCCGAGGCCCGCGCCGCCGTCGAAGTACAGGATGCTGCGCGCGCCCTCCAGGAAGCCGGCGCCGGTCCAGAAGCCGTGCAGCGCGCCGAAGAAGCCGTTCTGCAGCTCGGGCCGGAAGACGCCGCCGGAGCTGGTGAAGTTCAGCATCACGAACAGCACCATCAGGGCCAGGGTGGTCCACTTCTTCAGGAAGCTGTGCAGGCCGATGCCGATCAGGACGATGCCCGCCGAGTAGAGCCAGCCGAGCGCCCACACCGCGGCCAGGTCGTGGTCGACCACATGGAAGACCGGTCCGGCGGTGACGATCCCGATCACGCTCACCACCAGCGACACCGCCACGCCGACCAGCGCCCGGATCCGCATGCTCAGCCCGGCGCCGGCCGCGCCGATCACGGCGACGCTGGCGTAGGAGCCGATGCTCAGCGCGACCAGCAGGAAGAACAGGCCCTGGCCGGTCGGGTCGCCCTCGGCCGGGGTGGTGAGGTCGGTGACGTGCAGCGGCACGCCCTGCCGGTCGGTGACGTTGCTGAACACCGCCGTGGCGGCCACCGCCGAGGTGTCCGAGTTCCCCTTGGCGACGAGCAGTTCGGGGCTCCTGGCGTCCGGGAGGAAGGCCCCCACCAGGTCGCGGTCGCGCAGCTGCTGCTCGGCGGTCGCCCGGTCGGGCAGGGTGCGGACGTCGACCGCCGCCCCGGCCTTTGCCTGGATCGCCTGTGCCAGGCCCTGCGCCTGCGGGGTGGTGCCGACCACGGCGACCTTCAGGTGGTGCGGCTCGGGCTGGTGGAAGGCGCCCTGGTAGGCGAGCGCCATGCCGAGGCACATCAGCAGCGGGGTGATCAGGTGGACGGCGAGGTGCTTGAGCGAGTGCCCCAGGGCGGGCGCTGCGACGGGGGTCTGGGGTGTGCTCATGGCGTTCGTACCGTCCTCCGGTGGCGTCGAGTGGAGATGAGTGGCAAATGCAACCATCAAGGGTGCCACGTGCACCCATATCAGGTGGTAAATGCAACCATCTATGGATGTAGCTTACAACTATCCGACGCCGATCGAAAGCCGCCCGCCCCAGCGCGGGCCACGGCCGAACGCTCAGGACAGCTCGAACACGCCGTACGAGAAGCCGTCCGCCCGCAGCTCCCCGTCCGCCACCCGCACGCCCCGCACCTCCAGCGGGCGCGCCCCGCCGTGCTCCAGCCGCACCACCCCCGGCTCCCGGCGCGGGTTCACCGCCACCAGGTACCGTCCGGCCCGGGTGTACACCAGCGGGTACCCGGCGTGCCGAACCTCCACCCCGCCGGAGGCGCCCAGCCCCGGATGCGCCCGGCGCAGCGCGATCAGCCGCCGGACGGTGTGCAGCAGCGAGGTCGGATCGACCCGCTGCGACAGCACGTCCGGGCGCCCCGGGTCCGGGTCGACGGGCAGGTAGAGGCGCTCGGGCGGCGCGCTGGAGAAGCCCGCCGCCGGCCCGGGCTCCCACTGCATCGGGGTCCGCGAGCCGGCCCGGTTGTACCGCGGGCCGAGCACGCTGCCCTCGACGTCGGGCAGTCCGGGCAGGTAGCGCATGCCGATCTCGTCGCCGTAGTAGACGGCCGGCAGGGTGGGCCAGGTGAACAGGAACGCGAAGGCGGCAGCCAGTTGCTCGTCGGTGCGCGGGCCGGTGGCCAGCCGGGAGAAGTCGTGGTTGGCGGTGGGCAGGGCGATGTGGCCGACGCCCTCGGTCGCTTCGGCGGCGGCGCGCCAGGCGTCCAGGAACACCTGCGGGGTGCCTCGCCCCTCGGCCTCGAAGTAGCACGGGCCCTGCTGCCAGAACTCCTCGACCGTGCCGGCGCCGTTGTTCCACAGCGAGCGCAGCGGCAGGCCGCGGTCGGCGCCGCCGAACTGCAGGAAGAAGTCCGCGTGGAAGCCCGCCGCGACGGCGGCCGCCGGATCGCCCCACTCGGCGAACAGCGCGGCCTGCGGGTGGGCGCGGTCCAGCCAGGCCCGCAGCCCGGTCCACAGCTTGGCGGTCTCCACCAGGCCCGGGTCGTCCTTGACCAGCGAGGACGCCATGTCGACCCGGAAGCCGGCCAGGCCGAGGCCGAGCCAGTGCGCCATGACGTCGCGCAGGGCCGCCCGGTTGGCGCGCGGACCCTCGGCGTCCACCGGCTGGCGCCAGGGCTCCACGGAACTGGGGCGCGCGTAGCCGAAGTTGAGCGCGGGCTGGCAGTCGAAGAAGTTCGGCCGGTACCAGCCGGGGCGGCTGCCGGGCGAGGCGACGAAGCCGTCCACCCGCTGGTCGGACCAGATGTACCGGTGGTCGGCCGGGTCCTCGGCGGCGGCCAGGAACCAGGGGTGGCGGTCGGAGGTGTGGCCGGCGACCAGGTCGAGCAGGATCCGGATGCCCTTGCGGCGGGCGGCCTCGACCAGCGCGACCAGGTCCTCGGTGCCGCCGTAGCGCGGGGCCGGGGCGAGGTAGTCGACGACGTCGTAGCCGGCGTCGCGGAACGGGGAGGCGAAGCAGGGGTTGAGCCAGACGGTGTCGACGCCGAGCCAGGCGAGGTGGTCGAGGTGCGCGGCGATGCCGGCGAAGTCGCCGATGCCGTCGCCGTCGGAGTCCGCGAAGCTCTGCGGGTAGATCTGGTACAGGACGGCGTCGGCCAGCCAGTCGGGGCCGGGGCGGGGCGAGGTCATGGGGGTGGGTCCTCCTGCCGGATCCGGGGGCCGGGGCCAGGGCTGGGGCCGAGGCTGGGGCTGGGGCTGGGGAGCACGATTCTCGCCCATCCCCGGCCGTCCCGACAGCCCACCGACCGGCCGTCCCTACTACCCGCCGACGGCCGTCCCGACAGCCCCGACAGTCCGCCGACCGCCGCCCCGGCACCCCGCCACCCGCCGGCCCCTCAGGCCCGGGCCACCGCGCACGCCGCGGTGAACGCCCGGGCCCGCCGGGTGATCTCCGCCCAGTCCCCCGCCGCGACCGCGTCCGGCGGCACCACGTCCGTGCCCGCGCAGACCGCGAGCGCGCCGTGCGCCAGGAAGTCGGCGGCGTTGCCCGCGTTCACCCCGCCGGAGGCCACCAGCGGGACGTCCGGGTACGGGCCGCGCAGGTCCTTGAAGTAGCCGGGGCCGAACGCCCGGGCCGGGAAGATCTTCACGGCGGCGGCCCCGAGGTCCACCGCCCGGGCCACCTCGGTCGGAGTGAGCGCCCCGAGCACCACCGGCACCCCGGCGGCCCGGGCGGCCTGCGCCACCTCGGGCCGGCAGCCGGGGGTGACCAGGAAGGACGCCCCGCTCGCGACCCCGCGCTCGGCCTGCTCGGCGGTCAGCACGGTACCCACGCCGACCCGCCAGCCCGCGTCCGCGGCACGCCGCAGGTGCGTCGTCACCTCCGGTGTGGTGTAGGTGAATTCGGTCCAGTTGATGCCGCCGTCGGCGAGCGCGGCGCACAGCGCGGCCGCGTCCGGGATGCGGGGCGCGCGGACCACGGCGATCACCGGGTCGTCCCGCAGGTCGGCGAGGGGGTTCACGGAGGGAGGATTCACGGAGGGGGGATTCACAGGGATCTGGTTCCTCGGTCGGTGCGGCGCAGGGCGCGCCCGGGCCGGGCGCCCGTGGTGCGGCCCTGCCGGACGACGGCGGTGCCGTTGACGTACACGTGCTGGACGCCCTCGGCGGGCAGCCGGGGGTGCTCGAAGGTGGCGGCGTCCCGGACCTTCTCGGGGTCGAGGAGCACCAGGTCGGCGTGGTGGCCGGGGGCGATCAGGCCGCGCCGGTGCAGCCCGAGCCGGGCGGCGGGCCGGCCGGTCATCCGGGCGATGGCCTCCTCCAGCGTCAGCACGCCCAACTCCCGGCTGTAGTGGCCGAGGTAGCGGGGGAAGGTGCCCCAGGCGCGCGGGTGCGGCCGGGCGCCGACCAGCAGCCCGTCGCTGCCGACGGTGTGCGCCGGGTGGCGCATGATCGCCCGGACGTTCTCCTCGTGCCCGACGTGCTGGAGGATCGTGGTGGCCAGTTCGTCGCGGCGCAGCAGGTCGAGGAAGACCTCCGTCCCGCTGCGGCCCTGCTCGGCGGCGAGTTCGGCGACGGTCCGGCCGACCGTCCGTGCCAGCTCGGCCGTCCGGACGCCGGAGATCTGGATCGTCGCCCAGTCGGTGACGACGCCGTGGCAGCCGTCGCTGCCCTTCTCCTCCACCTCGTACCGGATCCGCTCGCGGGCGGCCGGGTCGGCGAGCCGGGTGAGGGTCGCTTCCGGGCCGCCCTCGGTGGCCCAACTGGGCAGCAGGGCGGCCAGGGTGGTGGAGCCGGGCAGGTAGGGGTAGCTGTCCAGGGTGAGGTCGACGCCGTCGGCGAGTGCCTGGTCGACCAGTTCCAGCAGTTCGCCGGCCCGGCCCCGGTTGACGCCGAAGTTCATCGTGGCGTGGGTCAGGTGCAGCGCGCAGCCGGTCCGCCGGGCGATCTCCACCATTTCCGCGTAGCCCTCCAACGCGCCCTCTCCGTACGAGCGTTGGTGCGGGGCGTGGAAGCCGCCGTAGGCCGCGACCACGGTGCACAGCTCGACCAGTTCGGCGGTGTCCGCGTACATCCCGGGGGTGTAGCTGAGGCCGCTGGACATGCCGACCGCGCCGTCCAGCAGGCCCTGCGCCAACTCCTGGCGCATCCGGTCGAGTTCGGCCGGGGTGGGCGGCCGGTTGGCCCAGCCCATGGCGAGCATCCGCAGCGAGCCGTGCGGGACGAGGTAGCAGGCGTTGACGGCGACGCCGGTGCGGTCGATCCGGTCCAGGTAGCCGGCGACGCCGCGCCAGTCCCAGTCGAAGGCCTCCGGATCGCCGTTCCAGCCGGCCAGTTGGCGGCGCAGCGCGGGCAGGGTGGTGTCGTCCACCGGGGCGTAGGACAGGCCGTCCTGGCCGAGGACCTCGCAGGTGACGCCCTGGGTGACCTTGGCCGGGTGCTCGGGTTCGAGCAGCAGGGCGAGGTCGGAGTGGGCGTGCATGTCGATGAAGCCGGGGGCGAGGACCAGCCCGTCGGCGTCCACCACCGTCGGCGCGTCGAGGCCGGGGCCGATCCCGGCGATCAGCCCGTCGGCGATCCGCACGTCCGCCCGGTAGCGGTCCGCGCCGGTGCCGTCGACGACGGTGGCGCCCCGGAAGACGGTGTCGGGCGTTCTGCCGCCCGCCATCAGAAGAACGTCCTGACCAGCCCGGTGACCTTCGGCTCGGCCGCGTCGGCGGAGTCGAGCACCGGGATCGCGGTCCACTTGTCGAAGGCTGTGCACGGGTGGGAGACGCCGAGTCGCAGCACCGCTCCGATCGGGGCGAGGTCGCCCGCGTCGCGCAGGAAGGCGTGCTGGTCGTTGAGTGCGGTGATCCGGGCCGCAGTGCCGGTCAACTCGGCGCCGCCGCGCACGTGTTGCGGCTCGGGCAGGCCCTCGTCGAAGGGCAGGTCGCGCTTGCCGGCGTCCAGCAGGGCCAGTTGCGGCTCGGGCCGGGACACCACCCGGGCCCAGCCGTGCAGCGCGCTGCGGAACGGCGTGGCGCCGGCGCCCCGGACCAGCGGCGAGATGCCCCGGTAGAAGCCGTCGTCGTGGGCGATGTACGCGCCCGAGCGCAGGACCACGAGGGCTTCCGGCAGGCTTGCGAGTTCCTCGACGACCAGGTCGAAGTAGGCGCTGCCGCCGGCCGTCACGATCGGCCGGGCGTCGTCCGGGTAGGCGCGGGCGAGCCGGCCGTGCAGGTCGGCGAGCGCCTTGAGGTAGCCGCGGACGGTGGCCAGCCCGTCGGCGGTGGCGTCGTGGGCGAGCGCGCCCTCGTAGCCGCCGACGCCCGCGAGGCGCAGGGTGGGGGCGCGCAGCACGGCGGCGGCGATCTCGACGGCCGCGTCGACGCCGCGGGCGCCGGTGCGCCCGCCGGGGCCGCCGAGTTCGACCAGGACCTCGACGGGCCGCTGGGCCCCGGCGGCGCGCAGCGCCTCGTCCATCAGCCGGACGCTCTCGGTGGAGTCCACCCAGGAGACGAAGGCGAACGCCGGGTCGGCGGCCAGTTCGGCGGCGAGCCAGGCCAGTCCGGCCGGGTCGAGCAGGGTGTTGGCGAGCAGGATCCGCTCGACTCCGAAGGCCCGGGCGACGCGCACTTGCGGCAGGTTGGCGAGGGTGATGCCGTGGCTGCCGGCGGCGAGCTGCGCCTGCCAGAGGGCGGGCGCCATGGTGGTCTTGCCGTGCGGCACGAGCGCGACCCCGGCCTTGGCGCACCAGTCGGCCATGGTGCGCAGGTTGTGGTCGAGCGCGGCGCCGTCCAGGGTGAGCAGCGGGGTGCCGAGCCCGGTGAGGGTGGGCCCGGTGGCCAGCCAGTCGCGGACGGAGTGCCCCCAGGCCTCCGGCGGGGCGGCCTTGAACCGCCAGTCGAGCGTCTCGTCGGCGAGGGCCGCCACCGCGCCGTCGTCGATGCCCGGCCCGGTGCCGATGCTTGCGAAGGTCTGCTCCACCGTCTTCCTCCATCTGCCGTGTTGCAACATGTGCAATGAGGGTTGCACATGTTGGCATGACGGTTCTAGCATCGGCGCCGGATCACGGTCAACGGAACGGCCGCCGCAGACGGAGGAGCCCAGCAGATGCCGCGACAGGACACCCCGGGCCCGGCCCGCCCCGGTCCTTCCCCGACGGCCGTGTGCGTGGGCGAGTCCATGGCGGTGCTGCTGCCGGACCGGCCGGGCCCGCTGGAGGCCGTGGAGAACTTCCGGCTGTCGGTCGGCGGCGCGGAGTCCAACGTGGCCGGCGCACTGGCCGCGCTCGGCGTGCCGACCGCCTGGATCAGCCGGGTCGGCGACGACGGCTTCGGCCGCCGGCTGCTCGCCGAGGTCGCCGCCCGCGGCGTGGACGTCTCGGCGGTCGCCGTCGACCCGCACCGCCCCACCGGCCTGTACCTCAAGGAGGTCGGCGGCGCCACCGGCCACCACCACGACCTCGGCCCCGGCCGCAGCCGGCTGCACTACCACCGGCGCGGCTCCGCGGCCGCCGCGCTCTCCCCCGCCCTGCTGGCCGACCCCGCGGCCGTCCGGCTGCTGTCCGGCGCCCGCCTGCTGCACCTGTCCGGCATCACCGCCGCGCTCTCCGACGACTGCCTGGCGCTGCTGCGCGCCCTGCTCGCCGACCGCCGCCCGGAGCGGACCGTCAGCTTCGACCTCAACTGGCGCCCCGCACTCTGGCACGACCGCGACCCGGCCGTCCTGCCGCCGCTGCTGGACGCCGCCGACCTGCTGCTGATCGGCGCCGACGAGGCCGAGGCCGCGTTCGGCACCGGGGAGCCGGTCGCGCTGCGCCGCCGCTTCGCCTCCCCGGCCACCGTGGTGGTCAAGGACGCCGCCCGGCTGGTCACCGCCCTGGAGCGGGACGGCACGTCGGTGAGCGAACCGGCCCTGGCCGTCGAGGTGGTCGAGGCCACCGGCGCGGGCGACGCCTTCGCCGCCGGATACCTGGCCGGCACCGTCCGCGGCCTGGACCAGCGCCGCCGGCTGCGGCTCGGCCACCTGAGCGCCGCCTGCGCGCTGACCGCCCACGGCGACCAGGCCGAACTGCCGCCCGCCGCCGTGGTGGCCGCGCTGCTCGACGCCTCGCCCGCCGACTGGGCCGCCACCCGGGTCTCGGTGGAGGGCATCACCGGCCCGGCCGTCCCCGCGGACCGGTCCCGCGACACCCGGCGGGCCCGGGCACAATGAGCACCAACCCGAGCCCGAACGACCCCGGCGGAGCACGATGAGCCAGACCGTCACCCGCGCCCTGCGCCTGCTCGCCGAACTCGGCGAGGGCGAGCGCTCCCTCGACCAGCTGGCCGAGGTGCTCGGCGTCCACAAGACGACCGTGCTCCGACTGCTCCAGAGCCTGGAGGAGGAACGGTTCGTCTACCGTGACGCCGCCTACCGCTACCACCTGGGCGCCGGCCTGTTCGCCCTCTCCGGCCTCGCCCTGGAACAGCGCGGCGTCCGCCGGATCGCCGCCCCGCACCTGGCCGAGCTGAACGCCACCACCGGCCAGACCGTGCACCTGGCCGCGTACGAGGGCGGCGAGGTCGTCTACATCGACAAGTTCGACTCCCGGCACCCGGTCAGGATGTACTCCCGGATCGGCCTGCGCGCCGCCCTGCACAGCGCCGCCGTCTCCAAGGTGCTGCTCGCCGACCTGCCGCTGCCCGAACGCCGCCGGGTGGCCGCCGGGATCGACTTCACCCCGCACACCCCGCGCACCCTCAGCACGCCCGAGGCGCTGCTCGCCGAGCTGGAGAAGGTCGCCGTCCAGGGCTGGGCGCAGGACCACGCCGAGCACGAGTCGTTCATCAACTGCGTGGCCGCCCCGATCCGGGACGCCAGCGGCCGGGTCGTCGCCGCCGCGTCCATCTCCGTCCCGGACGTCGTCCTCCCCTACGAGCAGGTGCTGGACCTCCTCCCGCAGCTGCTCGCCACCACCCGCGCCATCTCGGCCGACTGCGGCCGCCCGGACCACAACTGATCAACCGTCAGACCGTAAGGAACCCCATGAACGAGCAGCACCCGACCAGCGGCAAGACCGAGATCCGCACCGACGGCGCCCCCGCCCCCGCCTGGATGTTCTCCCAGGGCGTCCGCAAGGGCCCGATCCTCCAGGTCTCCGGCCAGGGCCCGCAGGACCCGGCGACCGGCGAGTACCTGTACCACGGCGACGTGAAGGCGCAGACCCGGCGCACGCTGGAGAACGTCAAGGCGATCGTCGAGGCCGGCGGCGCCACCATCGAGGACGTGGTGATGTTCCGGGTCTACCTCACCAAGCGGGCGGACTTCCCGCTGATGAACGAGGTGTACGCCGAGTTCATCGACGAGAACATCAAGCCCGGCGGCGTGAAGCCCTGCCGCACCACGATCTTCGTCGAGCTGCCGCAGGAGCCGATGCTGGTCGAGATCGACGCCCAGGCCGTCGTCGCCTGAAACACCGTCGAGCAGCCCGACCACCGCAAGGGCCCGGACGCGCACCAGGCGTCCGGGCCCTCCGCCGCCCCCCTCGTTCACCGCCCCGCGGGCACTCCCTGCTCGGCCGGAGCTCACCGCCCCGCGGGCACACCCTGCTCGGCCGGGGCGCCCGAGCGCGCCACGACCCGCCCCTCGCCCGCCGCGCCGCGCCGGTCCAGCGCCGCCGCGAACACCGTCACCCCGAGGGCGACCGCGGTGAGCAGCCCGCCCACCCAGTTCGGCGCGTCGTAGCCGAGGCCGCCGGAGATGACCAGTCCGCCGAGCCAGGCGGCCAGCGCGTTGCCCAGGTTGAACGCGGCGATGTTGGCGGCCGAGGCCAGCGTCGGCGCGCCCGCCGCCTGGTCCATGACCCGCTTCTGCAGCGGCGCGACGGTCGCGAAGCCGAACAGCCCGATCAGCGGGATGAGGACGATCGCGGCCGGCTTGCTGTGCGCGGCGAAGGTGAAGGCGAACAGCAGCACCGCGAGCACCGCGAGGATCACGGTGAGGCTGCGCATCAGCGCGCGGTCGGCGAACCAGCCGCCCAGCAGGTTGCCGACGAACAGGCCGACGCCGAACAGGAAGAGCAGCCAGGTGACGCTGCTCGGGGCGAAGCCGGCCAGTTCGGTCATCATCGGCGTGATGTAGGTGAACATCGCGAAGATGCCGCCCCAGCCGAGCACGGTCATGGCGAGCGCGAGCCAGAGCCGCAGGGTCCGGAAGACGGCCAGTTCGGGGCCGAGACGGGCGGCGCCGGTCCGCGGCTGGACGGGCACCAGCGCCGCGATTCCGGCGAGGCCGAGCAGGCCGAGCCCGGCGACGACGTAGAACGTGGAACGCCAGCCGAAGTGCTGGCCGAGCAGGGTGCCCATCGGGACGCCCAGCACGTTGGCGGCGGTGAGGCCGGTGAACATCAGGGCGATGGCGCCGGCCCGCTTGTGCGGGGCGACCAGGTCGGCGGCGACGACCGAGCCGATGCCGAAGAACGCGCCGTGCGCGAAGGCGCTGACGATCCGCCCGACCATCAGCAGCCCGAAGGCGGGGGCGACGGCCGCGATCAGGTTGCCCACCACGAACAGGCCCATCAGCGTCAGCAGCATGCCCTTGCGGGGGGCACGGGTGCCGAGGATGGTGAGCAGCGGGCCGCCGACCACGACGCCGAGCGCGTAGCCGGAGATCAGCAGACCGGCGGTGGGGATGGCGACCGAGAAGTCGCCGGCGACCTCGGGCAGCAGGCCCATGATCACGAACTCGGTGGTGCCGATACCGAAGGCGCTGATCGCCAGCGCCAGGAGCGCGAGGGGCATGAGGGACCGCTTTCCAGAGAGAACCGTTGCGCATGCAACTACCAGCGTCGACAATACGAGACATCCGCAGGTACTTGCAAGCGCTTTCTATCCCCGATGGCAGCGACCCCGGCCTCGCCACTTGCCACACTCCCGAGCGGAGATTAGGTTAGGCTCACCTAACTAACTGGAGGTCCGTCATGAGCCTGCCCGCCGGCGACGCCGAGGTGCCCGAACCCACCACCGCCGAGCGGGTCCAGAGCCTGCTCAGCGCGACCTCCTCGCTCACCGTCCGCGCCTGCGGCGAGCACCACGACCTCGACACCCCGGTCTCCGTCCACGGCTCCCGGCTGCGCCTGCGCGCCCCGCTGGGCGACCCGCTCGCCACCGCCGCCGCCCGCGCCACCGACGGACTCGCCGTCGTCCTGGACGTCACCGACATCTCCCCCGTCGCCGTCCGCGACCGGATCCGCGCCCGCCTCACCCTGGCCGGCCGACTGCACCTGGCCCACCTCGCCGACGACGGCCTCAGCGTCCACCTGCGCGTGGACGTCGCCCACGCCGTCCTCTCCACCCCGTACGGCACCGGCGCACTCACCGCCGGCGACCTCGCCCACGCCGCACCCGACCCGCTGGCCCGCTACGAGGCCGCCATGCTCACCCACCTCGCCGACGACCACGCCGACGCCCTCGCCGTCCTCACCCGGCTGCTCGACCCGGACCTGCTCGCCCAGCACCCGGAGGTCCGCCCGCTCGCCCTGGACCGCCACGGCCTGGTCCTGCGCCTGGACCACCCGCACGGCCACCGCGACGTCCGCCTGGTCTTCCCCGAACCGGCCGCCGACACCGAGGACTTCGGGCAGCGGATGCACGAGCTGCTGACCGCCGCCCAGCACGGGCTGCCCGCCCACCGGATCTGAACCGGCCCACCAACGCGCCTGACGTATCGTCAACTTGCCCCGAGGGCACCCGAAAAGGTCCGGAAACGACAGCGGCCGGCCCGGCTCGCGAGAGAAGTCTCGCGAGC
>NZ_JBHVWW010000014.1:11760-41252 GCF_042882025.1 Kitasatospora sp. NPDC058243 | reverse complement strand
CCCCCCCCCCCCCCCCCCGGGCCGGCCTGGGCGTGTCCCGCGCCCATGTCCACTGCTGCGGCGATCACCCGGTCGAGCGGTCACCCGACATGACCATCCCGGGTGGTCGATTCGCCCCGTAGCAGCGGTGGTTCCTCACCCGACGCATCCGACACATCCGACACATCCGGTGCATCCGGTGCATCCGGTGCATCCGGTGCATCCGGCAAGGGTCAGAGCGCGACGCCGTGGGCCCGCAGGTAGGCGACCGGGTTGATGTCCGAGCCGTACTCCGAGCCGTTGCGGATCTCGAAGTGCAGGTGCGGGCCGGTCACGTTGCCGGTCGCGCCGGAGAGGCCGATCTGCTGTCCGGCCTTGACGGCCTGACCGATCTTCACACCGATCGAGGAGAGGTGCGCGTACTCGGCGAAGTGGCCGTCGGCGAGCTTGATCTCGACCTCGTTGCCGTAGGCGCCGCCGTTGCCGGCCTTCACCACGACGCCGTTGCCGACGGCGCGCAGCGGGGTGCCGGTGGAGGCGACGAAGTCCTGGCCGGTGTGGTGGCCGGAGGCCCACATCGAGCCGGCCACGCCGTAGGCGGTGCCCAGCTTCGGGCTGGCCAGCGGGGCGACGAAGGCCGAGGCGGCGGCGACCGGCACGGCGGTGACCGCGGTGGTCGGCGCGGCGGTCTGCAGCTGGGTCTGGAGCTGGGCGGACGGCTTGGCCGCCTCGGTCCGGACCTCCAGCTGGGCCTGCGGCTTGGCGGCGGTGGTGGCCGGCGCGGCGTCCTGGGCGGACGGCTGGGCGGGCTTCGCCGGGGCAGCGGGCTTGGCCGGGGCGGCCTGGCCGGCGATCACGAGCTGCTGACCGGGGAAGATCAGGTCCGGGTTGCCGCCGACGACCTCGCGGTTGTGGTCGTACAGCGCCTGCCAGCCGCCCTCGACGTGCTGGGCGTCGGCGATCCGGGACAGGGTGTCGCCGCTGACGACGCGGTAGCTCTCCTGCGACGGGGCCTGGGCCTGGTCGGCGGCCGGGGCGGCGGTGACGGCGGCGGCCGGCGCGGGGTAGGCCTGGGCGCTCATCGCGGTGACGAGCGGCAGGGCGAAGGAGACACCGGTGACGGCGGTGGCGATCCCGATGCGGGCGGCGCGGGGCAGGGCGATACGACGAGCCTGTGCAGGCATGGAATTTTCCTCTCCGACGCCTGCGAGGTGAGCTGTCGGGTTCGGGCTGGAGTTGCCCGGCCGCACATGCGGCTTCACCCCTAGCCGGCCCTGGATCCGGGTACGCGAAAGCGTGCCGTTTCCGGTCCGGCGACTTACCTGTGGGTCCCCCGCTCCTGCCGTACAGAGTTCGGTGCGAGCCACCGGGCAGCGGCAGGATTCGGCGTTCCACCCGGTGGATCCGTCCGGACTGGCCGGGCGGTCGCTGAACTAAAACCCATCCGTTCGGGTGAAGCAATGTCGATCACTTGAACCGGCAACAACCCCCCGAGCTGCGGTGACCCTCCGAATGATCGACTGCACCGTACGTGCACAATCCATTCACCCGGCGCCACTGATCCACGACGCTGCGCCGATTCCGCCACCGCTGCGCACCCGCCCGCTCACGCACCGCGCACCCACCGACACACCCCCCGGTGACCCTTGTCACGTACGCCCCACGGGCGCAGGATCGGCCCGTGGCCACCTCCGAAGCAGGAACACTGCGCCTGGGCACCTCGCGGGGACGCTGGGTCCTCCTCGCGACGGTGCTCGGCTCCAGCATGGCGATGCTCGACGGCACCGTGGTGAACGTCGCGCTGCCCCGTATCGGCACCGATCTCGGCGCCTCCCTCGCGTCCCTGCAGTGGACGCTCAACGCCTATCTGCTCACCCTGGCCGGACTGATCCTGCTCGGCGGCGCGCTCGGCGACCGGTACGGCCGGCGCCGGGTCTTCCTGATCGGCGTGCTCTGGTTCGCCGCCGCCTCCGCGGCCTGCGCCGCCGCCCCCACCATCCACGTGCTGATCGCCGCCCGCGCCGTCCAGGGCATCGGCGGGGCGCTGCTCACCCCCGGCTCGCTCGCCATGCTGCAAGCCGTCTTCCACCCGGACGACCGCTCGGCGGCGGTCGGCCTGTGGTCGGGCCTCGGCGGGGTGTCGGCCGCGGTCGGCCCCTTCCTCGGCGGCTGGCTGGTGGACGGCCCCGGCTGGCGGTGGATCTTCCTGCTGAACCTGCCGCTCGCGGCCGCCGTGGTCGCGGTCACCTCCCGGTTCGTCCCCGAGAGCCGGAACGAGAGCGCCGTCGGCCGCTTCGACGTGCTCGGCGCGCTGCTCGCCGCGCTCGCCCTCGGCGCGATCACCTACGCGCTGACCGCCGCCGGAGAGGGCCTGTCCCCCGCGGTCTGGCTCACCGGCGCGATCGGCCTGCTGCTCGGCGCGGCCTTCATCGCGGTCGAGCGCCGCGCCGCCGAGCCGATGCTGCCGCTCGGCCTCTTCTCCTCCCGGCTGTTCACCGCCGTCAACCTGGTCACCCTCTGCGTCTACGCGGCGTTCAGCGGGGTGTTCTTCCTGCTGGTGGTGCAGTTGCAGAT
Source organism: Kitasatospora sp. NPDC058243 (assembly GCF_042882025.1). Taxonomy (NCBI): domain Bacteria; kingdom Bacillati; phylum Actinomycetota; class Actinomycetes; order Kitasatosporales; family Streptomycetaceae; genus Kitasatospora; species Kitasatospora sp. NPDC058243. The sequence goes on along the minus strand of NZ_JBHVWW010000014.1, from coordinate 38,699 downwards.
CGTCTCCGGCTTCTCCCCGCTGGTCTCCGGCCTCGCCCTGGTCCCGATCACCGTGCTGATGCTGACCCTGTCGGCGCGCGCCGGGCGGCTGGGCAAGCGGATCGGCCCCCGGATCCCGCTCACCGTCGGTCCGCTGCTGTGCGCCGCCGGGGTGCTGCTGATGCTGCGCACCGGCCCCGGCTCCTCCTACTGGGCGGACGTGCTGCCCGCCGTCACGGTGCTGGGCTGCGGGATGACCCTGCTGGTCGCGCCGCTGACGGCGACGGTGCTGGCCGCCGTCGAGGTCCGGCACGCGGGCATCGCCAGCGGCGTCAACAACGCCGCCGCCCGCGCGGCCGGGCTGCTCGCGGTCGCCGCGCTGCCCTCGCTCGCCGGGCTGAGCGGCGACGCCTACCGGGTGCCGTCCGCGGTGGACTCCGCCTTCCGCACCGCGATGCTGATCTGCGCCGGGCTGCTGGTCACCGGCGGGCTGACGGCCTTCGCCACCGTCCGCGGCAACGTGCTCGCGCCGGTGGACCGCCCGGTGGCCGAGCCGGACTGCGAGTGGGCCTGCGGCACCACCCCACCACTCGACCCGGGCCACGTCCACACGGACGAGGGCCCCGCCACCGGATCGGCGGCAGGGCCCTCAGCCGGCTGACGAATCGTCAGGAAGTACTGCCCGTCAGAGAATGTCGGCCGGCGCGTACTTGGCGGCCTCCGGGTAGGCGGCGGCGACGGCCTCCACCTGGCGGACCACCTCGGCGACCTGGGCGCCGGCCGCACCGGTGAAGGAGAGCCGGTCGGCCAGCAGCGCGTCCAGCCCGGCCCGGTCCAGCGGGATCCGCTCGTCGGCGGCCAACCGGTCCAGCAGCTCGTTCTCGCGGGCGCCCGCACGCATCGCCAGCGCGGAGGCGACGGCGTGCTCCTTGATGACCTCGTGCCCGGTCTCCCGGCCGACGCCCGCGCGCACCGCGCCCATCAGCACCTTGGTGGTGGCGAGGAACGGCAGGTAGCGGTCCAGCTCGGCCTCGATCACGGCGGGGAAGGCGCCGAACTCGTCGAGGACGGTCAGGAAGGTCTCCAGCAGGCCGTCGAAGGCGAAGAAGGCGTCCGGCAGCGCGACCCGGCGCACCACCGAGCAGGAGACGTCACCCTCGTTCCACTGGTCGCCGGCCAGCTCGCCGGTCATCGAGGCGTAGCCGCGCAGGATGACGGCCAGGCCGTTGACGCGCTCGCAGGAGCGGGTGTTCATCTTGTGCGGCATCGCCGAGGAGCCGACCTGGCCCTCCTTGAAGCCCTCCGTCACCAGCTCGTGGCCGGCCATCAGACGGATGGTCTTGGCCAGGCTGGACGGCGCGGCGGCCAGCTGGACGAGGGCGGTGAGCACCTCGAAGTCCAGCGAGCGCGGGTAGACCTGGCCGACGCTGATGAACACGTTGTCGAAGCCGAGGTGCCCGGCGACCCGGCGCTCCAGCTCGGCGAGCTTGTCGGTGTCGCCACCGAGCAGGTCCAGCATGTCCTGGGCGGTACCGACCGGGCCCTTGATCCCGCGCAGCGGGTAGCGGGCGATCAGCTCCTCCAGGCGGCGGAAGGCGACCAGCAGCTCGTCGGTGATCGACGCGAAGCGCTTGCCCAGGGTGGTGGCCTGCGCGGCCACGTTGTGCGAGCGGCCGGCCATGACCAGCTCGGAGTGCTGGGCGGCCAGGCGGGCCAGCCGGACCAGCACGGCCACCGTACGGTCGCGCACGTGCTCCAGCGACTGGCGGATCTGCAGCTGCTCGACGTTCTCGGTCAGATCCCGGGAGGTCATGCCCTTGTGGATCTGCTCGTGGCCGGCGAGTTCGCTGAACTCCTCGATGCGGGCCTTCACGTCGTGGCGGGTGACCCGCTCACGGGCGGCGATCGAGCCGAGGTCGACCTGGTCGATCACCCGCTCGTAGTCGGCGACGGCGTTCGCCGGTACCTCGACACCGAGGTCCTGCTGGGCCTTCAGGACGGCGAGCCACAGGTGGCGCTCAAGGACCACCTTGTGCTCGGGGGACCACAGCTGGGCCAGGGTCGCCGAGGCGTACCGGGAGGCCAGGACATTGGGGATCTGGGGCTTCGCGCTCACGCTTCGCAAGCCTAACAGCCGAGGTCAGCCGGAACGTCGGCGCATCGGGCGGCTACGGCCCGGGCCGGAGCGGACGGCTCCGGCCGGGCCCGCCCGACGGCTCCCGCCGGGCGCGGCGCGGTCCGTTACCGGGCGGCTCACTGCGCGGCTTACTGCGCGGCTTACTGCGCGGCGCCGGCCCGGCCGGCCAGCACCGGCAGGACCTGCCCGCAGATCGAGTGCAGCGCGATCCGCTGCTCGTCGGTCATCGCCTCGAACGCCTGGTGGGTGCGGGCCATCTCGCCGCGGATGCGGTTCAGGATCTCCCGGCCCTCGTCCGTGATCACGACGATCTTCACCCGGCGGTCGCCGGCGGCGGCCTCCCGGTGGGCCAGGCGCAGCGTCTCCAGCCGGTCCACGATCCCGGTGACGTTGGAGGCGTCACAGCCCAGCCGTCCGGCCAGCGCCCGCATCGGCACCGGCTCCTGTACCGCGCCGAGCGCCTTGGCCTGCGAGGAGGAGAGCCCGTGCCGGGCCGCGGCCGCCGCGAAGTCCTGGAAATACGCGGCGCCGACGGCGGCCAACGCCTCCATCAACTCGGCGTTGGTCGGTACGGTCGTCGTCGCTGTCGAACCCATGGGGTCAGCGTACGGCCGAGTGCTTCAGCAACTCAAGCTTTGACCACGGCAACCGTCGACGGCTTGACCAGAACTGCAGCACCGGCCGGTCGACAGAGCCTCCGGCCGGTCGACAGAGCTTAGAGCACCAGCTGATCGAACAGGTGCCGCAGCTCCGGCTCCGGGTCCGCGGTCAGCCCGGTGTGCACCGGCCCCGGCTGGACGATCGCACTGCGCGGAGCGGTCAGCCAGCGGAACCGCTGCCCCGGGCTGTCCCCCGCCGCCGGACCGGCCTGCGGGCCCCCGGCGCACACCGCCTCGATCCCGTGCAGCGCCCGCCGCACCCCGTTCACGTCCGCCACCGGGTCGAGCGCCAGCAGCCGGGCCTGGTCCAGGTGCGTGCGCGCGGCCAGATACCCGTTCTGCCGGCAGTACAGCAGCACCCCGACGTTGACGCACTCGCCGCGTTCCACCCGCGGCACCGCGCGGATCACGGCGTACTCGTAGTCGTGCAGTTCGACGGCGGCCGGCAGCGCGGGCGTCCTCGGCTCGGTCATGCGGGCACCTCCGGCAGCCAGTCGCGCGGACCGGCCAGTCGGCCGGTCAGCTGGGCGCGGTACGCGGCGCGCACCGCCTCGGGCGAGTCGAAGCCTGGCTCGTCCAGCAGCCAGACCTCCGGGATCCTCGCCACCGCGCCCTCGATCGCGGCCTCCGCGAGCGGCGCGAGCGCCTTGTCCGCGGCCGTCAGGTCCGGCCGGGCCCGCAGCAGCGCGTGGTCGGAGGCGTCGTACGGGCGGCGCACCCAGGCGGCGGCGCCCGCCCAGTGATGGTGGAAGATCAGGCTCGCGCCGTGGTCGATCAGCCGCAGCCCGCCGGTCGCCACCAGCAGGTTGGGGTTGCGCCAGGAGCGGTCGACGTTGCCGATCAGCGCGTCGAACCAGAGCACCTGGCCGGCCAGCTCCGGATCCACCTCGAAGCAGAGCGGGTCGAAGTTGAGCGCGCCGCTGACGAAGGCCATCCCGAGGTTGGTCCCGCCACTGGCCCGCATCTGGTCCTGGACCTGCTGGTCCGGCTCGCTGCGGGCCAGCACCGGATCCAGGTCGACCGTCACCAGCTCCGGCACCGGTAGCCCGAGCCGCCGGCCCAACTCCCCGGCCAGCACCTCCGCCACCAACGCCTTCCGGCCCTGCGCCGCACCGACCCATTTCAGCGCGTACAGCCGCCGGTCGTCGGCCTCGACCAGGCCCGGCATCGAGCCGCCTTCTCGCAGTGGCGTCACATAACGGACCGCCGTCACCTCGGGGAGCACGCCCCACAGCCTATCGGTGCCGACCCGTCACCTCCTCCCCTCCGTACGCCCCCGTCCCACCCCTCCACCATCCGCCCCACCCCGGTGGCAGCCCCCGCTGCTCCGTGCGAGTGTGGCGGACAGCAATGGGGACCTTCGCGGTTACGACCTGCACGGCAAAGGGATGAGCGATGGAACGACCTCGGATCCTGATCGTGGGCGGTGGCTTCGCCGGCCTGGAGTGCGCCCGCCGACTCGAACGCAAGCTCGCGCCGTCGGAGGCCGAGATCTCGCTGGTCACACCGTTCAGCTACCAGCTCTACCTGCCCCTGCTGCCGCACGTCGCGGCCGGCGTGCTGACCCCGCAGTCGGTCGCGGTCTCCCTGCGCCGCACGCTGCGCCGCACCCACATCGTTCCGGGCGGCGCGATCGGCGTGGACCCGGCCTCCAAGGTGTGCGTGGTCCGCAAGATCACCGACGAGGTGGTGGCGCAGAAGTACGACTACCTGGTCCTCGCCCCCGGCAGCGTCACCCGCACCTTCGACATCCCCGGCCTGACCGACTACGCCCGCGGCATGAAGACGCTCGCCGAGGCGGCCTACGTCCGCGACCACGTGATCGCCCAACTCGACCTCGCCTCGGCCACCTTGGACCAGCGGGAGCGCGAGTCCCGGCTCCAGTTCGTGGTCGTCGGCGGCGGCTACGCGGGCACCGAGACGGCCGCCTGCCTGCAGCGTCTGACCACCGCCGCGTCCCACCGCTATCCGCGCCTGGACACCCGGCAGATCAAGTGGCACCTGATCGACATCGCCCCGAAGCTGATGCCGGAGCTGGGCGACGCGCTGGGCCTGGCCGCTCTGGAGGTGCTGCGCGGCCGCGGCATCGAGGTGTCGCTGGGCGTCTCGGTGGCCGAAGTCGGCGCCGAGTCGGTCAAGTTCACCGACGGCCGGGTGCTGCCCTGCCGCACGCTGATCTGGACCGCCGGGGTGGCCGCGAGCCCGCTGATCGGCACGCTGGACGCGGAGACGGTCCGCGGCCGGCTCGCGGTGACGGCGGAGATGCGGGTGCCGCAGTTCGAGAGCGTGTTCGCGCTGGGCGACGCGGCCGCCGTGCCGGACCTCGCCAAGGGCGACGGCGCGGTCTGCCCGCCGACCGCCCAGCACTCCGCCCGGCAGGGCCGCGTGGTGGCCGACAACGTGATCGCCGCGCTCCGCGACCAGCCTCTGGAGCCCTACTACCACAAGGACTTGGGCCTGGTGGTCGACCTGGGCGGCAAGGACGCGGTGTCCAAGCCGCTCGGCGTGGAGCTGCACGGGGTGCCGGCCCAGCTGGTGGCCCGCGGCTACCACCTGATGGCGATGCGCACCAACGCGGCCAAGTTCCGGGTGGGCGCCAACTGGCTGCTCAACGCGACCGCCGGGGACGACTTCGTCCGGACCGGCTTCCTCGCCCGGCAGCCCGCCCGGATGCGCGATTTCGAGTACACCGACGCCTACTTGACGAAGGATCAGGTCCGGGCGCACGCCCAGGCCCTGCTCGCCAAGGGCTGAGCCACCCGGCACCCGCCTCCGGAACCGATCCGGAGAACGGGCGCCGAGCGCCACAACGTCACGGCGTCACCGCGCCGCCAGGTACATCCCGCCCGCGTCCTGCCCCGCCGTGTTGCGGCACGCGTAGTCGCCGCTGCTCTGCCCCCACAGCAGGGTCAGGCAGCGCCCGAGCGCCTGCTGCCCGTAGTAGTTGGGGTGCATCGACTCCTGCAGCACGCCCTGCGTGGAGTTGAGGCCGCCGTCCAGGAAGCGCGCCCATTCGCTGGTGGTCGCGGACGGTCCGGCGGTGGCGGTCGGCTGCCGGGTGGCCGTCGAGCAGACCTCACGGCCCTGCAGCATGTCGGAGAGGTCGAGGAACTGGGCACCCTTGGACGCCGCGACCCCGGCCAGCGACTTGGAGATCTGCGGCACCATCGAGTCGCGCGCCCAGTCGGCGTCACCGTCCCAGAACGGGCAGCCACCGGTGTTCGAGCGGGTCCAGCCGCTCTCCGGGTAGCGCATCTCGGCGCTGCGCGGGATCGGCGAGGGGTAGGACTGCAGGACGAGGCGGTAGTCCCCCTGCGCGTAGCCGGCGCCGGCCATCACCGCGCGGATCTCGTCGATCGCCTTGCCGACCCCGGCCATCGCCGTGGGCATCTTCGAGTCGATCGAGGACTGCGCGGAGTCGTGGCAGTAGGAGTACCAGATGAGGTAGTCCTGGACGCAGTTGGAGATGATGCCGCCGAAGCCGAGGTCGTTGCCGCCGATCGACAGCGTGATCAGCTTGACGTTGTTCTGCCGTGCCACGGCGGCGAGTTGGTCGGCCTGCGGGGCCTCGCCCTTGAGCGTCTGGCCGCCGTTGGCGGCGCGGAAGATGTTCGCGGTGACGGCGCCGGAGCAGGCCAGGTTGATCTCGTTCTGCGCGCCGGTGGAGGCGCTGAGCACCTCGGCGACATCGGAGCGGTCGCAGCCGCTCGCGGCCGTGGGGCCGTAGATCCGGGAGGCGTCGGCGGAACTGCCGTTCCAGGCGCGGTCGGTACCGGCCCGGCTGCCGCTGGTGCCGGCGGCGTTGCCCATCCAGCGGCCGGCCTCGCCGGAGATGTAGCTGTCGCCGAGCGTGACGCTGGCGGTGGGGCCGCCCGGCGCGGCGAGGGGTACGGAGGGGGCCGCGGCGGCCGGCGCGGCGGCGGCGAGGCCGCCGGCCATCAGACCGCCGGCGGCCAGCGGGAGGGCGAGGGCCGCGGTGAGCAGCCGTCGGCGGAGTCGAGGGGCGCTGCGGGTGATGCTCGAACTGTTTTCGGGCACGGCGGAACTCCTGCGGCTCGGTCTTCCCGTGCGGTGGGGACGGGAAGACGCCTAGGTGAGGGTGGGCCGCCGGCCGGTGGCGCGATGAACATGACATGCCCGCACTGGTTACCGCTAGGTATCTGCACCAGGTTTCCCGCTTTGTTACCGCCGGGTTCAGACCAGCGGAGCACCGGGTTCAGACCGGCGGAGCGCACGGGTCGAACCGGACCGGCGGAGCCCGGTTCACACCAGCCGCGAACCGGCCCCGCCCGCCCCCAGCACGGCCGCCAGGTCCTCGGCCAGCCGCTGCGCGTCCGCCGGTTCCAGCTGGGCCACGGTGAGCCGCAGCCCAGGCGGGGACTGGATGCGGTAGCGCGCGCCGGGCGCCGCGACCCAGCCGCGCTGCACCAGCGCCACCAGCACGGAGGTCTCGTCCGGCACCGGCACCCAGACGTTCAGTCCGCTCTCGCCGTGCGCCTCGATGCCGCGCGCGGCGAGTTCGCCGAGCAGCGCGTCCCGGCGGGCCCGGTAGACGCCGGCCACCCGGGCGACCGGCACCGCGTCGGTGCGCCACAGCTCGGCGACGGCCCGCTGGAGCAGGTGGCTGACCCAGCCTGCGCCGAGGCGCAGCCGCCCGGTCACCCGCCCGATGGTGTCCTCGTCGCCGACGGCCACCGAGAGCCGCAGGTCCGGGCCGTACGCCTTGGCCGCCGAGCGCACCACGGCCCAGTGCCGCGCACCGGCACCCACCAGCGAGTGGTACGGCTGGTCGACCATGCCGTGCCCGTGGTCGTCCTCGATCAGCAGCACGCCGGGGTGCTCGGCCAGGACGGCCCGCAGCTCCTCGGCCCGGCGGGCGGTGACCGCGGCGCCGGTCGGGTTCTGCGCCCGGCTGGTGACCACCACCGCGCGGGCGCCCTCGGCCAGCGCGACGGCGAGCGAGTCGGGCAGCGGACCCTCGTCGTCCAGCCGGACGGGCGCGGGCCGCAGGCCGAGCGCGGGCAGCAGGTCGAGCAGGCTGCCCCAGCCCGGGTCCTCGACGGCGACGGCGTCGCCGGGGCGCAGCCGGATGGCGAGGATGCGCTCGATGGTGTCGAGCGAGCCGGAGGCGACGGCGATCGGGCCGCCGGGCAGGCCGTCGACCTCGAAGGAGGCGCGGGCGAGCGCGAGCAGCCCGGGGTCGATGGCCGGGTGCCCGTACAGGACGGGCTCGGCGAGGGCGGCCCCGGCGGCGGCCGCGAGGACCGGGGCGAGGTCGGGCAGCAGCGCCGGGTCGGGGTTGCCGCCGGACAGGTCGCGGGCGTGCGGGGGGACGGGGACGCGGATCTGGTCGCGCGGGGTGAGCGCGGGCCTGGGGAGGATCCGGCTGCCCTTGCGGCCGGCGGTCTCGATCACCCCGCGGTCGCGGAGCAGCCGGTAGGCGGCGGCGACGGTGTTGGGGTTGACGCCGAGTTCGGCGGCGAGGTCGCGCAGCGGGGGCAGCGCGGTTCCGGGGGCGAGGCGCCCGGTGCTCACGCCCTGTTCGATGTGGGACGCGATTTCGCTGGCGCGTCGCCCTTTCAGCGGATAGTCTCCTAGCACAAAGCAAATTATGCACTAGTACATAGAGGTTGTCATGTCGGCCCCTTCAGAAGGCTCCGCCAGCTACTCCCGCACCCCCCGCACCACCCCCACGCGCTACAAGGACCGCGCCACCTGGGAGCAGGAGGCGATCCACGACATCCTCGACCACGCGTACATCTGCCACCTCGGCTTCGTCGCCGACGGCGCCCCCGTCGTCCTGCCGACCATCTACGCCCGCGTCGGCGGCCGACTGTACGTCCACGGCTCCACCGGCAGCCGTCCGCTGCGCAACGCCTCCGCCGACCAGGGCCTGCCGGTCTGCCTCACCGTCACCCTGGTCGACGCGCTCGTGCTGACCAAGTCCGCGTTCAACCACTCGGTCAACTTCCGCTCGGTCATCGCGCACGGCACCGCCCACCAGGTCACCGACCCCGAGGAACTGGACGTCGCGCTGGCCGCGCTGGTCGACCATGCGATCCCCGGCCGCTCCGCCGACGTCCGCCCGGCCAACGCCAAGGAACTCGCCGCCACCGCCGTCCTGCGGCTCGACCTGGACGAGGTCTCGGCCAAGACCCGCGCGGACGGCGCCGACGACGACCCGGAGGACCTCGACCTGCCCCACTGGTCCGGCCTGATCCCGGTCACCACCGTGCACGGCACCCCCGAGCCCGCCGACTCCACCACCGTCCCGCTGCCCGCGCACCTGCGCGGCTACCCCCGCTGACGGAGGGCCCGCCGATGCTGATCAGATCCTGGGACCGCGGCGACGAACAGGAGTGGCGCGCCTGGCTGGCCGAGGGCCGCGACTTCGGCCTGCTCGCCGCCAACGGCGGACCGGGCGAGGGCCCGGTGCTCGTCCCGACGCACTTCCTGCTGGACGCCGAGCGCGGCGAGATCCTGCTCCACCTCGCCACGCCCAACCCGCTGCTGGCCGCCGTCCGGGCCGACCCGCAGGTCACCCTCGCGGTCACCGACGGCTACGCCTTCGCGCCCGGCCACTGGCGCGGCGAGCCGGGCACGCCCACCAGCTACTACGCCTCCGTCCACTTCCACTGCACCGCCGAGCTCGTCGAGTCCGCGGCGGGCAAGGCGGAGATCCTCAACCGCCAGCTGGCGCACTTCCAGCCGGAGACGCCGGACACCCGGGTGGTGCCCGGTGAGGGCGAGTTCTCCCGGCTGCTCCCCGGCCTGCGCGGGCTCCGCCTGACGGTCCGCGAGGTGCGGGCCAAGTTCAAGTACGACGACAAGAAGCCGGCCGACGCCCAGCACGCGATCGCCGACCGGCTGGCCGAGCGCGCGGCCGACCGAGCGAACGCCCCGCACCCCCGGCGCGACCAGGACGCCGCCGCCCGCACCCAACTGCTGCGCCGGCACCAGCGGCGCGTCGGCTGACCGGGGCGCACCGGGCGACCAGGGGACGCGTCAACTGCCCCGGCAGGCGCACCGGCTGGCCCGGGGGCGCATCCGCCCGTTCACGCTCCCGGCGCGAACGGCCCATCGCGCCCCTGATGACTGCCCCTGACTGACCCCGAATCACCCGATCGGCCCCCAATTCGAGCAGGGCGGCCCCGCCGCTGCTCGAATGTGAGACGAGCCCTGCCCACTCGGCCGTCAGAGCGGGCCCGTCCACCTCGGGGAGCGCGCTTGTCCACACTCAACAGCCATCGGGCGGGCGAGGCCCACCTCGGGCACGTCATCTTCATCTCCGCCGCCGCCGCGATGGGCGGGTTCCTGTTCGGCTACGACAGCGCGGTGATCAACGGTGCGGTGACGGGCATCCAGAAGCACTTCGCCGTGGGCAACGGCGAAACGGCCTTCGTGGTGGCCATCGCGCTGCTCGGCTCGGCGGCCGGCGCGGTGGCCGCCGGCCGGCTCGCCGACCACCTCGGCCGGGTCCGCACCATGCTGCTGGCCGCCGGCCTGTTCGCGATCAGCGGCCTCGGCTCGATGTTCCCGCCGAGCATCCAGGTGCTGGCCACCTGGCGCGTGGTCGGCGGCATCGCGATCGGCATCGCCTCGGTGATCGCGCCCACCTACATCGCCGAGGTCGCGCCGACCGCCTACCGGGGCCGGCTCGCCTCCTTCCAGCAGATGGCGATCGTGCTCGGCATCACCATCTCCCAGCTCGCCAACTGGGCGATCAACCAGGCCGCCGGAGGTGAGTCCACCGGCCACCTGGGCGGCATCCAGGCCTGGCAGTGGATGCTCGGCGTGGAGACCATCCCGGCCCTGGTGTACGGGCTGATGGCGCTCGCCATCCCGGAGTCGCCGCGCTACCTGATCGCCGACCACCGGGAGGACCAGGCCCGCAAGGTGCTGCGCGAGGTGGAGGGCGAGGACGTCGACCTGGACGCCCGGGTCGCGGAGATCCGCGCGGTGCTGGAGTCCTCGCACAAGCCCCGGCTCAAGGACCTGCTCGGCGGGCGGTTCGGCCTGCTGCCGATCGTCTGGGTCGGCATCGGGGCCTCGGTGTTCCAGCAGTTCGTCGGCATCAACGTGATCTTCTACTACTCCTCGTTCCTCTGGCAGTCGGTCGGCATCAACGAGTCCAACTCGCTGCTGATCAGCCTCTCCACCTCGATCATCAACGTGATCGGCACGGTGATCGCGATGGCGCTGGTGGACCGGATCGGCCGCAAGCCGCTCGCCCTGGCCGGCTCGATCGGCATGGCGCTCGCGCTGGGCACCGCCGCCTGGGCGTTCTCCTACCGGCAGGGCACGGGGGACACCGCCACCCTCGACAACACCCACGCCACCGTCGCCCTGATCGCGGCACACGTCTTCGTGCTCTGCTTCGCCTTCTCCTGGGGCGTGGTGGTCTGGGTCCTGCTCGGCGAGATGTTCCCCAACCGGATCCGCGCGCTCGCGCTGTCCGTCGCCGCCTCGGCCCAGTGGATCGCCAACTGGGCGATCACCGTCAGCTTCCCCAACCTCGCCGACTGGAACCTGTCGGCGACGTACGTCATCTACGCGGCCTTCGCACTGCTCTCCATCCCGTTCGTGGCCTTCTGCATCAAGGAGACCAAGGGCCGCGCCCTGGAGGAGATGGGCTGAGCCCGCCCCCGTCGAGTCCCCGCCGCATCCGGCCCGACCCCCCGCGAGGAACCCATGCCTGACCAGGGCGGCTCCCGGCAGAACGTCGCCTTCCCGAGCAACGGCCGTACCGCGCACGGGTACCTGGCCCGCCCGCCCCAGGGCGTCGGGCCGGGCCTGGTGGTGGTGCAGGAGTGGTGGGGCCTCACCCCGCACGTCGCGACGATGGCCGACCGCTTCGCCGCGGAGGGCTTCACCGTGCTGGCCCCCGACCTGTTCGGCGGCGCCGCCACCCACGACCGCACCGAGGCGGCCCGGCTCACCCGCGAACTCCCGGCCGAGCGGGCCGTCGAGGACCTCTCCGGGGCCGTCGACCACCTGCTCGCCCTGGAGGGCGTGGTCGGCGACGCGGTCGGCGTGGTCGGCTTCTGCATGGGCGGCGGCTTCGCCCTGCTGCTGGCCGCCCGGGAGGGCGACCGGGTCGCCGCGGTGGTGCCCTTCTACGGCCTCCCGCCCGACCCGGACTTCGACTACCGGGGCCTGACCGCCCACGTCCTGGGGCACTTCGGCGAACTGGACGGCTCGATCCCGATGGCCGCCGTCGACGAGGCCGCGATCCGGATCGGCGAGGCCACCGACGTCCGCCCCGAGATCCACTTCTACCCGGCCGGCCACGCCTTCATGAACGACGAGAACCCGCTCGGCACCTACGACCCGCTCCAGGCCGCGACCGCCTGGCGCCGCACCCTCACCTTCCTCTGGGGCCACTTGGGCTGAGCCCGTCCCGGCCGCGAAAACCCGATGGACAGCTGTACGAACCGCGGCCATAGTCTCCAGGTGCCGACCCGACTCCCGCGCCCCCGCCGCCTCGCCTGGGCGAGCCGCAACTTCCGCATCCAGACCGCCGCCACCGTGGTCAGCGGCCTCGGCAACGCCGGCGCCCCCATCGCCACCGCCTTCGCCGTGCTCGGCCACGGCGGCACCACGTCCGAGGTCGGCTACGTCACCGCCGCCCGACTGCTGCCCACCGTCCTGCTCCTGGTGGTCGGCGGCGCCCTCGCCGACCGGATGCCCCGGCACCACCTCATGGTCGCCGCCAACCTGTTCAGCGGCCTGTCCCAGGTCGTCCTGGCGGCGCTGGTGCTGTCCGGGGACATCCGGCTCTGGCAGCTGATGCTGCTCTCCGCCGCCGGCGGCGCCGGGTACGCGCTCTACTCCCCCGCCTCCGGCGGCATGATGCTGCAGGCCGTCGCCCCGGAGCACGCCGCCCGGGCCTTCTCGGTGTTCCGGATGGGCCAGAACGCCTCCCAGATCGGCGGCGCCGCGCTCGGCGGCGCGCTCACCGCCGCCGTCGGCCCCGGCTGGGTGCTCGCCCTGGACGGCGCCTGCTTCCTGGTCGCCGCCTCGCTCCGGTTCTTCCTGGAGGCCGAGCAGGCGCCCGCCCCGCAGGGCCACAGCATGCTGCGCGACCTGCGGGAGGGCTGGCGGGAGTTCGCCTCCCGCCGCTGGCTCTGGGTGGTCGTGGCGCAGTTCTCCGTCCTGGTCGCCTGCATCGGCGCGGTCGAGTCGGTGTACGGGCCGACGGTCGCCAAGGAGCGCCTCGGCGGGGCGTCCGACTGGGGTCTGGCGATGGCCGCCTACGGCGTCGGGCTGGTGGTGACCGGCGTGCTGATGGCCCGCTGGCGGCCCCGCCGGATCCTGCTCGTCGGCAACTGGGGGGTGTTCCTGTTCGGCGTGCCCGCCCTGGCGCTGGCGGCGGAGGCGCCGCTGCCACTGCTCGCCCTCGCGATGTTCCTGTCCGGGGTCGGTGTCACCGTCTTCGGCGTCAACTGGATGATCGCGCTCCAGCAGGAGATCCCCGAGGAGATGTTCTCCCGGGTCGCCGCGTACGACGAGCTCGGCTCCTTCTCGCTGTCCCCGATCGGCATCGCGCTGGCCGGCCCGGCGGCCACGGTGCTCGGCCTCTCGGGCGCGCTGTGGGCCTGCGCCGTCGTCTGCCTGGTGCTCAGCGCGGTCGTGCTGCTGGAGCCTCAGGTCCGCCGACTGGCCCGCAGGAGCACCGCCGACGCACCGGTGGCCGCCGCCGAGCCGGTGGCCGCGCCGTGAGCGCCCCGTGCGCCCCGCGTGCGCCCGGCCGTACGCAACCACTGGTACGCCAGGTTCGTCCGACCAGGTAAGTCACACCACCGTCTCTGGGGGCCACTGGTGCCGAAGCCGCTGTTGTTCCTGGACGTCGACGGGGTGCTCAACCCGGTCTGCCCGCACCCGGACGCCGGGTTCGACACCCACACCCTGCTCGGCTACTCGGTGCTCCTCTCCGCCCGGCACGGCGCCTGGCTCCGCGAGCTGGCCGGCACCTACGAACTCGTGTGGGCCACCACCTGGGAGGAGCACGCCAATGCGCACATCGCCCCGGCCATCGGCCTGCCCGCCCTCCCGCTGGTCCGCTTCACCGGCGACGTCCCGCAGCCCGGTGACCCGCACGTCCCGCTGATGGAGCTGCTCTCGGCCCGCAAGTGGGCCCCGCTGCTGCGCTACGCCGCGGGCCGCCCGTTCGCCTGGGTGGACGACGTCATCCCGCCGCGGCTGGTCCGCAACTCCCTCTGGCGCCGCGACCGCCTGCTGCTGCCGATCGACCCGGGCCCAGGCCTGGAGCGCCGGCACGTCGACCGCCTGCTCGCCCGGCCGCCGCGCACCCCGGCCGGCCGCCTCCCGCTCAGGGGGTCGGCAGCCAGCTGACGTGCCCGGCGAGCAGCGCGTACCCGACGAAGGCCACCGTGTCGATCAACGCGTGCGCCGCGACCAGCGGCATCACCCGCCCCCAGCGCCGGTACAGCAGGCAGAACACCGCCCCCATCACCATGTTGCCGACCAGCCCGCCGACCCCCTGGTACAGGTGGTACGAACCGCGCAGCACCGAACTCGCCACCACCGCCGCCGGCCACGACCAGCCCAGCTGCCCGAGCCGGCGCAGCAGGTAGCCGAGGACGACGACCTCCTCCAGGGCGGCGTTCTGCCACGCGGAGAGCACCAGCACCGGGACCCGCCACCACACGTCCGGCAGCCCGGACGGCGCCACCGTCAGGTTGTAGCCGGCCGCCTGCGAGGCCAGGTACAGCACCAGCCCGGAGCCGCCGATCGCAGCCGCCACGGCGGCGCCCCGGCCGAGGTCGCGCAGCTTCTGCCCGAGGTCGAAGCCGAGCACCCGAAGCGCGGCGCCCTCGCGCACCAGCAGGTACCCGACCAGCACCACCGGCATCAACCCGCGCCCGATGTAGTACAGCTGCCACACCAGGTCCAGCCAGGGCCGACCGGGCGCCCGCGAGCCGTTCAACGTGGCGACCTGCTGGCCGAGTTGGATCGGTTCGGTGAGCGAGGCCGCGAAGCTGATCAGCGCGCTGACGCCACTGGCCCCGAGGGAGAGGCCGAGGACGATCAGCAGTTCCACGCCGAGCAGCCGGCGCGTGGGCTTCGCGGTCTCCGGTGCGGTCGGGAGGGTGGTCACGGGCGGCTCCAGCGGGGCGGGCGTCGCTCCGGCCGTCGGCCGACCGCCGGAGCGATCATCCTGACACAGCGGTCCGGCTACCCGACCGGCCAGGTGTGCACCGGCTCGCCGGTGCGCATGTGCTCGATGTAGCGCCTGGTCATCGCGGCGAGCGCGGCCGGGCGGTCCATCCCGTACTGCTCGCGCAGCCGGTGGAAGGTCGCGCTCTGCCAGGCCGCGCCGTTGGTGCGGCGCAGGCAGCGCTGCTCGATGATCCCCAGGTAGCGGTCCCGGTCGGCGGGCTCCACGCCCCACTCGTCCAGGCCCTGGTGGGCCATCGGCAGCAGTTCGTTGAGCACCAGGTCGACGGCGGACACCGTGGTCAGCCCGCCGCCGCGGCCCGCCCGGCCCGCCCGCGGCCACTGGAACACCGCGTCGATGCCGTAGCGGGCGCCCTGCCGGAAGTTCTCGTCGGCCCGCTCGAACGGCAGCCTGGTCCAGACCGGCCGGGGCTGCTCGGCGAGCACCCGGACCAGCCCGTAGTAGAAGGCGGCGTTCGCGAGCGTGTCGGCCACCGTCGGCCCGGCCGGCAGCGCCCGGTTCTCCACCCGCAGGTGCGCGATCCCGCCCGCGATGTCGTACACCGGCCGGTTCCAGCGGTAGATCGTGCCGTTGTGGAGCCGCATCTCGGCGAGCCGGGGCGCGCCGCCGGAGGAGAGCACCTTCATCGGGTCCTCGTCGTCGCAGATCGGCAGCAGGGCGGGGAAGTACCGCAGGTTCTCCTCGAACAGGTCGTACGCCGAGTCCACCCAGCGCTCGCCGAACCAGGTGATCGGCCGGACGCCCTGCGCCTTGAGTTCCGCCGTACGGGTGTCACAGGCCTGCTGGAACAGCACCGGACGGGTCTCCCGCCACAGCTCCCGCCCGAACAGGAACGGCGAGTTGGCACCGAGCGCGAGCTGCGCCCCGCAGATCGCCTGGGCCGCGTTCCACACCGAGGAGAAGCGTTCCGGGGTCACCTGCAGGTGCAGTTGCAGGGAGGTCGCGGCGGCCTCGGCCACCATGGTGATGGTCTCCAGCTGGAGGTGTTCGACGCCCTCGATGTCCAGCGCGATGTCCTCGCCGCGGGCGGCCAGGATCTGGTCGCTGAGCAGGCTGTAGCGCGGGTTGTGGGAGATCGCGTCCAGGCCGGTGTGACCGTGCTCCAGGGTCGGCAGGATCCCCACCATGACGATCCGGGCACCGGCCTCGGCGGCCCGCCGGTCGGCGTAGCGCAGCCCGGTGTCGAGCTCCTCGCGCAGGTCCTCGAAGACGTGCCCGCACAACCGGTGCGGCACGATGTTCACCTCGACGTTGAACTGGCCCAGTTCGGTCTGGAAGTCGCTGGAGCCGATCGCGCTCAGCACCTGCGCGTTGCGCAGCGCCGGCAGGCCGTCCTCGTCGGCCAGGTTGAGCTCGATCTCCAGGCCCATGACCGCCCGCGGCCGGTCGAACCGGTCCTCGCGCAGCATCCGCCCCAGCGCGTCGAGGCAGGCCTGGAGCTTGCGCCGGTACAGCTGCCGGTCCGCCAGATCAGCCCGAGTCGCCACGACCTTCTCGCCCACGGTCCCCTCCTCCTGAGACACCGGCCGACCCGACCGTGCAAGCATCATGCCCACCTCGAAGATCGATACCCGAATGCTTGTACTGGCTTGCAATGCAAGGAAACTGACGGATATTCAGCAGATCTGCCGACTTGCCCGGCGCCACCGCCTGTGATAAACAGGTCACCCTGCGCACCTGTTCGATAGAATTCGCACTGCGCTCCGGCCGGCCCGCTCCGCCTCGAAACCCTCGTCGACGGCGGCGACCGCGCCGGCACCGCGATCATGCACAACCGGACACGGCCAGGTCCCGTCACCGATGACACACCGCGCCACGCCGGTATGCCGCACTCGCACGCCGATCTCGCACGGAGAGGCGGACCCCGCCATGACTCTGCAGACCCCCCAGCCCCCGCCGAGCGCCCTGCGCGCCGTCCTGGCCGCACTCGACTCGGAGACCGCGCTGCGCCAACCCGCCGCCGCAGCACTGCGCCATCCGGTCGGCCCGCTGCTCCCCGCGCACCCCCTCGCCGTCCACGTCCTGGACGGGCCGCGCCCGGAGCTGCCCGCCGCCCGCCGGACGGGCTGGCGCTTCCTGATCAAGGACGGCGCCGAGGTCGCCGCCGCCGCCGAGGTCGTCCAGGCCGTCGAGGGCCACACCTTCTCGCACTTCACCGCCGGCCCCTACCTCGACTCGACGGTCCGGGCGCTGCGCCAGGCCTGGCAGCTCGCCCAGGGCTCCCGGTCCCGCCAGCAGCCCCGACTGCTGACCTTCCCCGGGCAGTACGCGACGGCACTGTGGCTGCACAGCCCCGACGCCGGCCCGGCCGCCGACCAGCTGATCCCGCTGGCCCCGGCCCCGCTCGGCGTCACCGCGCACCGCGCCTACCCGGCCGCCGAGCTGCTGCCGCTGCTCGCCCGGGCGCCGCTCGCCAAGCCACTGCTGCTCGGCTCCTCCTGAGCCGGCCCCACGCCGACGGGCCACCGGGCCAGCACCCGGTGGCCCGTCGGCGCGCGCATCGCCCTCATCCGCCCGAACCACCCGGACGGGCCATCCGCCCTGACCTCCTCGGGCCATGCCGCAGCTGACCCATCGGTGCGTCTTTCCCCGCCGGACCCACCTGAACGGGTGATCTCTGCCCGGGAGTTGTGGCGCATGTCACGAAATCCCTGCGCGCGCGTCCGCAGATGCCGACACTGGGAACCAGCGTGGAAGGACCACCTGTCCTACCCACTTGAGCGCCGGTCAACACCTGGTCGGCGCGCGGACAGGATCCGGCTACCGCGGCGGCTCCCGACGGCTCCGCCGGCGGCCGCACCACGGGGGAGGATCGCAGAGCGAAGCGAGGGTACGCATGTGCCAGCACCGTCCTGAGTGCCCGTCGGCCGAGTGCGAGGACCGCGAGGCGGCCGTCACGGTGGCCTGCCACCCGGAGCAGGGCTGGAGCCTGCTCTGCAACGGCGTCGTGCTGTTCGAGGACACCGGAGAGCTGCTGCCCGACGGCCGGGTGATCGCGCCGCGCCGCACCGTCGCCCACGCGGCCTGACCGCACCGGCGGGGGCAGCCGCCGGACGACGACAACGGGCAGGGCCCCGACGGTACGTGCCGTCGGGGCCCTGCCGTACGTCCGGTCCGGATCAGACGCCGTACTCCTCCAGCGGCGGGCAGGAGCAGACCAGGTTGCGGTCGCCGTACGCGCCGTCGATCCGGCTGACCGGCGGCCAGTACTTGTCCGCCGGGTTCACGCCCGCCGGGAAGACCGCCTCCTGTCGCGAGTAGCCGTGCGCCCACTCGCCGGCCAGCTCGGCGGCGGTGTGCGGGGCGTTGCGCAGCGGGTTGTCCGCGGCCGCCCACTCGCCCGAGCCGACCTTGTCGACCTCGGCCCGGATCTCGATCATCGCGTCGCAGAACCGGTCGATCTCGTGCAGGTCCTCGGACTCGGTCGGCTCGATCATCAGCGTGCCGGCCACCGGGAAGGACATCGTCGGCGCGTGGAAGCCGTAGTCGATCAGGCGCTTGGCGATGTCGTCCACCGTCACGCCCGTCTCCTTGGTCAGCGGGCGCAGGTCGATGATGCACTCGTGCGCGACCAGCCCGCCGGGGCCGGTGTAGAGCACCGGGAAGTGCGGTGCCAGCCGCTTGGCGATGTAGTTGGCGTTCAGCACCGCGACCTGGGTCGCGCGCTTGAGGCCCTCGCCGCCCATCAGCCGGACGTACGCCCAGGAGATCGGCAGGATGGCCGCCGAGCCCCACGGCGCCGCCGAGATCGGGCCGACCCCGGTGGCCGGGCCGGCCTCCGGCTGCAGCGGGTGGTTCGGCAGGTACGGCGCCAGGTGGGCGCGCACCGCGACCGGGCCGACGCCCGGGCCGCCGCCGCCGTGCGGGATGCAGAAGGTCTTGTGCAGGTTCAGGTGCGAGACGTCCGCGCCGAACTTGCCCGGCTTGGCGAGGCCGACCAGGGCGTTCAGGTTGGCACCGTCCACGTACACCTGGCCGCCGGCCTCGTGCACCAGGGCGCAGATGTCGGTGATCTGGGTCTCGTACACGCCGTGGGTGGACGGGTAGGTGACCATCAGCACGGAGAGGCTGTCCCGGTGCTGCTCGATCTTGGCCTTCAGGTCCTCGACGTCCACGTCGCCGTCGACCAGGGTCTTCACCACGACCACGCGCATGCCGGCCATCACCGCGGAGGCCGCGTTGGTGCCGTGCGCGGAGGACGGGATCAGGCAGACGTCGCGCTGGGTGTCGCCGTTGGCGTGGTGGTAGGCGCGGACGGCCAGCAGGCCGGCCAGCTCGCCCTGCGAGCCCGCGTTCGGCTGGATCGAGACGGCGTCGTAGCCGGTCACCTCGACCAGCTGGCGCTCCAGCTCGCGGATCAGGCTGAGGAAGCCCTGGGCCTGCTCGATCGGCGCGAAGGGGTGCAGCTGGCCGAACTCCGGCCAGGTGACGGCCTCCATCTCGGTGGTCGCGTTGAGCTTCATGGTGCAGGAGCCCAGCGGGATCATGCCGCGGTCCAGCGCGTAGTCCCGGTCCGACAGGCGGCGCAGGTAGCGCAGCATGGCGGTCTCCGAGCGGTGGCTGTGGAAGACCGGGTGGGTCAGGTACTCGTCCTGGCGCAGCAGCGCGGCCGGCAGCGCGTCGGCGCCCTCGGCGACCTCGACCGCGGAGACGCCGAACGCGGCCCAGACGGCGGCCAGGTGCTCGCGGGTGGTGGTCTCGTCGGTGGAGACCGAGATCCGGTCCGCGCCGTCCTGGTGGACGTTGACGCCGTTGGCGCTGGCGGCGGCCGCGATCTCGGCGGCACGGCCCGGGACGACGGCGGTGACGGTGTCGAAGAACTCGCCGTGCAGCAGCTCGACGCCGCCGGCCCGCAGGCCCTCGGCGAGGGCGGCGGCGTAGCGGTGGGTGCGGCGGGCGATGTCGGCCAGGCCGTCCGGGCCGTGGTAGACGGCGTACATCGAGGCCATGACGGCGAGCAGCACCTGGGCGGTGCAGATGTTGCTGGTGGCCTTCTCGCGGCGGATGTGCTGCTCGCGGGTCTGCAGCGCCAGGCGGTAGGCGCGGTTGCCGTCGGCGTCGACCGACACGCCGACCAGGCGGCCGGGCAGCGAGCGGGCGTACTCGGCGCGCACCGACAGGTAGCCGGCGTGCGGGCCGCCGAAGCCCATCGGCACGCCGAAGCGCTGCGAGGTGCCGCAGGCGATGTCGGCGCCGAGCGAGCCCGGCGAGGCGAGCAGGGTCAGCGCCAGCAGGTCGGCGGCGACCGCGACGATCGCGCCGAGGCCGTGCGCCTGCTCGATGACCGGGGTGAGGTCGCGGACCACACCGGTGGCGCCCGGGTACTGGAGCAGCACGCCGAAGACGCCGCGCTCGGCGATCTCGGCCGGGATGCCCTCGGACAGGTCGGCGACGACGACCTCGACACCGGTCGGCACCGCGCGGGTGTTGATCACCGCGGTGGTCTGCGGCAGGGTCTCGGCGTCGACCAGGAAGACGCCACCCTTGACCTTGGTGACGCGGCGGGCGAGCGCCATCGCCTCGGCGGCCGCGGTGCCCTCGTCGAGCAGCGAGGAGCCGGAGGTCGGCAGGCCGGTCAGGTCGGAGACCAGGGTCTGGAAGTTGAGCAGCGCCTCCAGGCGGCCCTGGGAGATCTCCGGCTGGTACGGCGTGTAGGCGGTGTACCAGGCCGGGTTCTCCATGACGTTGCGCAGGATCACCGGCGGGGTGAAGGTGCCGTAGTAGCCCAGGCCGATCATCGGCTGGAGCACCTGGTTGCGGCTCGCCAGCTCGCGCAGTTCGGCGAGCACCTGCGCCTCGCTGCGGCCGCCGGGCAGGTCCAGGCCGGTGATGGAGCGGATCGCCTCGGGAACGGCGGTGGCGGCGAGTTCGTCCAGCGAGCCGTAGCCGATGGACGCCAGCATCTTCTGCTGCGCGGCGTCGTCGGGGCCGATGTGGCGGTTCTCGAAGGGGCTGGCCAGCTCAAGCTCGGTGAGGGTCGAGGCGCCGGTGGGGCGTCCCGCGTTCGGCTGGGCGTTCATGGTGGTCGAGGCCTCCTGGTCACGGACCGGCGGGGGTGCGCACGCCGGCCGGCCGGAGCCGCTGCGGACAGCGATTCGACCCGGGCGGGCGAACCCGACAGGCCTCCCCCTCTGTCATCGGGACCTGAGAGCTTCACCCGCACGGCGCGCTGTGGCACGCCGCCGGCTTGCACCGTCGGTGAGGGTGGTGGCCGTCGGCTCCCTGCCGACGGTCCTGCCCTGCTTTCCAGAGTGACCTACCCCACACGGTACGGATGCCTGAGAGATTCCGGGGAGGAGTTGCTCCTTCGGCGCCCCGACCAGCGCTTTCCGTGGCCGGGGACTCTCCCGAGCGGGCTCGGCGGTCGCCGCCCAGGGTACCAGCGGCAGGCCCCCTGATCACGGCCGCGTCGGGTCACTCCGGGTCTACGCGCGTCCCCCGGACGGTCCAGCCCGAAGCCCGTCCGGCGCACCCCGGTCGCGCCCGTCCGATTCATGGCCTTTGGTGTGAAGTGGCAGGCGGAACGGGTGCTCCGGCCACGGTCCTGCGGGAGTTCCGCAGGCGCAGCGCACTGGAGGAAAGAGTGCAAACCGACATCGATCCCCGGGACCTCATCGGCCACAAGGCGGTCGACCGCAACGGAGACAAGATCGGCACGGTCGACGAGGTCTACCTGGACGACGCCACCGGCCAGCCGGAGTGGGCAGCCGTCCGGACCGGCATCTTCGGCCGGGACGCCTTCGTCCCGCTCACCACCAGCGAGTTCTCCGGCGACGAGCTCCGGGTGCCGTACGACAAGTCGCTGGTGAAGGAGTCGCCGGACTTCGGCGTCGGCCAGCACCTGTCGCCCGCCCAGGAGCTCCAGCTCTACCGCTACTACGGCCTGGACACCCCGGCGAACGGCCGGCCGGTCGGCCGGGACGCCGACCGGCCCATCGGCCGCGAGGGTGACCGGCCCATCGGCCGCGAAGGTGACCGGCTGATCGGCCGGGACGGTGACCGCCCAGCCGGCCGGGACGGCGACCGGCCCATCGGCCGCGAGGACGACCGACCGGCGCGGCCCGACCTCGACTTCGGCACCACCTCGGCGGCCGAGCCCGTGAAGCCCATCACCTTCCACTCCCTCGGCCCCGCCCCGACCACCCCTGCCGACCCCACCGGCACCGCGACGGAGGTCAACGTGCGGACCCTCAACACCCCCGCGCCCGCAGCAGCCCCCACGACGACCGAGCCCAAGCCGCAGCCCGCCCCGGTCGTGACGACCGCCGCGACCACGAACTCGGTCATGGCCGCGCCGGTCTCGGAGCGCTCGACCGGCCCGGCCACCTCGTCCCCCAACGGCCCGGTGGAGATCACCTGCCGCGAGGAGCGCCTGGACATCACCACGGACTGGCACATCGTGGGCACCGCGAAGCTGCGCAAGTACGTGACCAGCGAGCAGGTCGAGCGCCGCGTCCCGGTGGTCCGCGAGCGCGTCCGGGTGGAGCGGATGCCGGTGAGCGAGGCCGAGCGCGCCTCGCTCACCGAGAAGGAGATCGCCGAGGCGGTGGAGGAGGTCACCCTGCGCGAGGAGCGCCCGGTGGTCCGCAAGTACCTCACCCCGATCGAGCGGGTCCGCCTGGTGGTGGAGCGCTACACCGCCGAGGAGGTGATCCGGGACGAACTGCGCCGCGAGCACGTCGAGGTCCACGACAACACCGCCGCCGCCCCGGCGACCCCGGCAGCCACCCCGGTGGCCGAGACCCCCCGCCCGGCCGTGCTGCGCCCGTTCGCCTGACCCTCGCCCCCAGGGCCCCGGACCCCTCGGTCCGGGGCCCTCGGCATGCCCCGTCCCGGTCGCCGCCCGGCCGGAATCCTTCGATTTTGCCAAAGCGTCACCAATGGATATTTGACACTCTGAAGTATCTCCCGGCATGGTTACTTCAGTTCATTCACTATGTACGGGAGGAAGCAACCGTGAGTGAGGCACCACAGCCCACCACCGCGGCCGAGAAGCAGAGCAGCGCCCGGGTCCTGCCGGCCCTCATCCTGGCGATGCTGTCGTTCAGCGTGGTGCAGACCGCGGTCGTCCCGATCCTGCCCTCGCTGGCCAAGGAACTGAGCGTCTCCGCGTCCAGCATCACCTGGCTGATGACCGCCAACCTGCTCTCCGCCGCCGTGCTGACTCCCCTGCTGGGCCGCTTCGGCGACCTCCGGGGCCGTAAGCCGATGCTGCTGATCTCGCTGGCCGGTCTGGTCGCCGGTTCGGCACTGGCGGTCAGCACCCACTCCTTCACCTGGCTGGTCGTCGCCCGCGTCCTTCAGGGCGCCGGCGGTGGCGTGCTCCCGCTGGCGATCAGCATCGTCCGCGACGAGCTGCCCAAGCAGAAGGTGACCGGCGGCGTCGCCGCCATCAGCGCCTCGATGGGTGTCGGCTCCGGCCTCGGCCTGGTCGCGACCGGTCTCCTGCTGGAGCACTGGAGCTACAAGTCGATCTTCTGGATGGGCCTGGTCTTCGGCCTGATCGCGGTCGCCCTGGTCGCGTTCCGCGTCCCGTCCGACCCGGTCACCGACAAGGAGGGCGGCGCCGACCCGCTCGGCGCCCTCACCCTGGCCGGCTGGCTCTCCGCCCTGCTCGTCGCGGTCAGCCAGGGCAACCACTGGGGCTGGACCTCGACCAAGACCCTCGGCCTGTTCGCCGTGGCCGCCGTCGTCGCCCTGATCTGGGGGGTCATCGAGACCAAGGTCGCGCACCCCCTGGTGGACATGAAGATGATGTCCCGTCCGGCCGTCGCCTTCACCAACCTGGCCGGCCTGCTGATCGGCTTCGGCATGTACGGCTCGTTCATGGTGATCAGCAACTTCGCCCAGACCCCGGAGAAGCTCACCCACTACGGCTTCACCGCGACCGTCCTGCACGCCGGTCTGCTGCTGCTGCCGTCCGCGATCGGCTCGATGGTGGCGGCTCCGGTCGGCGCGATGCTGATCGCCCGCCGCGGCCCGCGCCTGCCGCTGGTCCTCGGTGGCGTCCTGGGTGCCGTCGCGATGGCCTACCTGGCCGTGCGGCACAGCCACGAGGGCGACATCTACACCTCCTCGGCGATCTTCGGCCTGGGCATCGGCCTGGCGTTCTCCGCGATGCCGGCCTACATCAACGGCGCCGTCCCGGTGGAGCAGAGCGGCATCGCCAACGGCATGAACGCCGTGCTGCGCACCGTCGGTGGCGCGATCGGCACCGCCGTGATGGCCGCCATCCTGACCGGCGACACCATGAAGCTGCCGCCGCAGATCCCGCTGCTGCTGCCCACCCTGGACGCCTACAAGCACGCGTTCTGGGTCGCGGCCGTCGTCTGCGCCGTCGCCGGCGTCGTCCCGTTCCTGATCCGCGGCACCAAGTCGGCCGCCACCGTCGTCGCCTCGGGCGGCGCGGCCGAGCGGAACTCCAGCCCCGAGCTGGCCAAGACCGACGCCTGACCAGGCGTCCGGCCGCCGCGCTCAGGGACAGGGCGCGGCGGCCCGGCCTTCGGACGGTCGCGAGGGCATCACGACCGCACGAAGTCCGGCACGGTATGCGGCCCCAACCGGTACTCCCCCCCACCGGTTGGGGCCGCTTCGCGTTTCACACCCCCGGCGCCCCCGGCGCCCCCGTCTCCCCCGGCGCCCCCGGCGCCTCCGTCCCCCCGGGTGCCCCCGTCTCCTCCGGCCCCTCGGCCCCCCACAGCGGCAGCGGACGGGCCGGTTCCAGCGCCGGATCGTCCACCGCGAAGGTCCGGATGCGCCCCGGCCCGCTCCACGGCGTCTCGAACCGCACGGTGACCCGCCCGACACCGCTGCCCTGCACCCACCCGGGCCCCAGCTCGGCATGGCAGACGTCCTGCCCGGGCATCCAGCGGCGCGGCGCGGCCGCCTCCGGCTCCTCCTCCGCCGCCTCGACCTCCGCCTCCGCGTGCTCGGCCGCCTCCTCCCGCAGGGCCTGCGCGAACAAGTCCTCCTGGGTGTAGTCGGCCAGCTGGGCGACCCCCACCCCGAGCAGCCGCACCCCGCCGGTGATGTCCACCTGGGAGGCCAGCCGACGCGCCGTCTCGATGACCACCGCCTCGTCGTCGGTGGGCCCGCGCAGCGTCTCCGAACGGGTCAGCGTCGAGAAGTCGAACCGCCGGACCTTGAGCACCACCGTCCGCCCCGACCGCCCGGCCGCGCGCAGCCGCCGCACGCACCGGGCGGCCAGCACCTCCACCTCGCGCAGCACCCGATCCCGGTCGGCGAGGTCCACCTCGAAGGTGTCCTCCACCGAGACCGACTTGGCGTCCTGATCGGCCACCACCGGCCGGTCGTCCAGCCCTATCGACATCTGGTGCACACCGGCGCCGTGCGCCCGCCCGAGCAGCTGCACCAGCTCGCCCTCCCCCGCCTCGGCGAGGTCCGCCACGGTGTTCAGTCCGGCCCGCCGCAGCACCTGCTCGGTGGCCGGCCCGATCCCGGGCAGCGCCCGGACCGGCATCGGGCCGAGCACGGCCCGCTCCTGCCCGGGTTCGATCAGCACCAGCCCGTCCGGTTTGGCCTGCTCGGAGGCGATCTTCGCCATCAGCTTGGAGCCGGCGGCCCCGACCGACCCGGTCAGCCCGGTGCGCCGCTGGATGTCCGCCCGCAGGTCCTCCGCCAGGGCGAGCACCAGCCGCTCCCCGGTCTCGTGGTCGGACTCGGCCAGCACCGGACCGTAGGGGCCGGCCTCCAGGTCGACGAAGGCCTCGTCCAGGCTGAGCGGCTGCACCAGCGGCGACAGCTCGCGCAGCAGACCCATCACGAGCTCGCTGACCTGCCGGTAGGCCTCGAACCGGCCGCTCAGAAAGGCCGCGTTGGGGCAGAGCCGGCGCGCCTGCGCCATCGGCATCGCCGAGTGCACCCCGAACCTCCGCGCCTCGTACGAGGCGGTGGAGACCACCCCGCGCCCGCCGAGCCCGCCGACGACCACCGGTTTACCGCGCAGGCTCGGCTTGGCCGCCTGCTCCACCGCCGCGAAGAAGGCGTCCATGTCGAGGTGGATGATGCTCGGCAGTGATCGCACCCGCCGATCATCCCGCAGGGGTCCGACAATGCGTACGAACCCGCGCAGGGCCTAAGTCCTGTCCCTAGCGCTGCGCCGCGTCCGCCAGAGCCTTCGGGATGCCGTCCTCCCGGGGGCCGAGGAACAGCGGGTCCGGCCGCAGCCAGGCGTTGACCGCCGCCTTGCCCGCCCCGGGGATCTCCCGCAGCCCGCCGTACAGCCAGGTGCCGTCGTGCGGTTCCGGCACCCCGACCGCGTACGCGTCGATGCCCGCCGCCTCGCACAGGGCCAGCGCCCGGCGGACGTGGAAGTCCTGGCTGACCAGCACCGCCCGTTCCACCCCGAAGACCCGCCGGGCCCGGGTGCAGGAGTTCCAGGTGTCGAAGCCCGCGTAGTCGCCCACCACCCGGACCGCCGGCACCCCGTGCTCGATCAGGTACGTCCGCATCGCGTCCGGCTCGTCGTAGCTGTCCCGGCCGTTGTCGCCGGTCACCAGGATCGCCTGCACCTTCCCCGCCCGGTACAGGTCCAGCGCCGCGCTCAGCCGGTGCTCCAGGTACGGCGACGGCTTGCCCTGGTCCAGCCCGGCACCGAAGACCACCGCGACCGGCGCGGACGGCACGCTGGCCACCGTGCCGACCCGGTCCCCCGCCGAGCACCACAGCCACGCGCTCGGCGCCAGCGCCAACGAGCAGAGCACCGTCGCCGCTTGGAAGGCCCTGCGCTGCACGGGCCGCCGCCGGAACCGGACCTTCAACAGCCCGCCCCGACGCCGCAGCAGACCCGCTATCCCGGTGCCGAACCCCACATGCCCTCCCTCGATCGCCTCACCAGGCGCAACGACGAGGCCGCGGGCCTGGACGGTTCCCCATCCCGACCCCTGGGCTCGTTCGGTTTTTGGTTAGGCCGCCCGGTTTCGGCGCTGGGGGCAGTTCTTCC
>NZ_JBHVWW010000014.1:0-11750 GCF_042882025.1 Kitasatospora sp. NPDC058243 | reverse complement strand
GGAAGCGCAAAAAACCCTCTTTCCCCGTGCCAAACCCCCCCCCCCCCCCCTCCGCCCCCCCAACAAAAAAAAAGGAGGGGCCCGGGGCCTGGGCCGTCCCCCCCCCGGCCCCCCCGGCCTCGTCAGTTCTGCGGTCAGACCGCCCGGTTGCGCCGCTGGGCCAGCTCGTCCGACGGGTCGTGGCCGACCAGCGTCTCGCCGGTGTCGGTGCGCTCCGCGTGCAGCCGCCCGAGCGTGAGCTCCAGCTCCCGCCAGACCACTCCCACCGCGATGCCGAACACCCCCTGACCGCCCTTCAGCAGGTCCACCACCTGCTGCGGCGTGGTGCACTCGTACACCGTGGCGCCGTCGCACATCAGCGTCATCCCGGCCAGGTCGCCCTGCTCGGCCGCCTGCAGATGGGCGACCGCCACCCGGATGTTCTGCAGCGAGACGCCCGCGTCGAGCAGCCGCTTCACGATCTTCAGCAGCAGGATGTCGCGGAAGCTGTAGAGCCGCTGGCTGGTGGCCGGGTACGCCGAACGGACGCTGGGCTCCAGCAGTCCGGTCCGGGCCCAGTAGTCCAGCTGGCGGTATGTGATGCCGGCCGCCGCGCAGGCCGTCGGACCGCGGTAGCCGATCAGTTCGGACGTCGGGGCCAGCCGCTCGATGGCGGGCTGGCCCGGCTGCACGGCCGGGAACCTGCCCACCCGGGGCAGGTCCGTCACGGTGCGAGCGGTGCGCGGCAGGTGCACGGCACACAGGCCTCCCACGGCCGTGCCATCGCCGGTGCTGCTCATGCCTGCCTCCGTCCACTGGTGCTGCGGGCAACCCGAACTGCGGGCATCGGTCACCCGGACAGCCACTCCTGACGGTAGGCAGTCCCCTATGACCCGTCAACGATCGCCACGCCGGGCCAGCCAAACCACATCACTCAGGAGAGTGGTTTTTCGTGCCCCTAGTGTGGGTAGGTCGACGGTTTTTGGCAAAACGGCAAGCCAAACAACGGCCTGACCTGTAGAGAAATCCGGTCCGCGCTACTGCGGACCGCTGCCCCCGAAGTCCTCGGGCGACACCTGGTCGAGGAACTCGCGGAACTTCTCGACCTCGTCCTCCTGCTCGTCCGGGATCGCGATGCCCGCCTCGGCGAGCACCTCCTCGCTCCCGTAGATCGGAGTGCCGGTGCGCAGGGCCAGCGCTATCGCGTCGGACGGCCGGGCGCTCACCTCGACCCCGCCGGTGAAGACCAGCTCGGCGTAGAAGACGCCCTCCCGCAGGTCGGTGATCCGGACCTCGGTGAGCTGCTGCCCGAGCGCCTCCAGGACGTCCTTGAACAGGTCGTGCGTCAGCGGGCGGACCGGCGTCATGCCCTGCTGGGCGAAGGCGATCGCGGTCGCCTCGCCGGGACCGATCCAGATCGGCAGGTACCGATCGCCCCCGACCTCCCGCAGCAGCACGATCGGCTGGTTGGAAGGCATCTCCACTCGGACACCCACGACGTCGAGCTCATTCACACAGGCAACCCTATGGCTCAGGCCCCGGATATGAAAGCGCAGGGCCGACGCCCCTGGTCAGCGCGGTGCACCGCGGTCAGCCGGGGCCCTGGGCGGACAGCCGCAGGAACCCCGCGGGGACGCTATCCGCGGCCGCGCAGACCGGCCTGGACCATCGCCGCGTGCAGCCGCACGGACAGTGTCGCCAGCTCCCGCGCAGTGGCCTCGGCATGGGCCCTGGTCTGCGGGTTCCGGTGCCGGCGCAGCGGCGCCACCACCTGTTCCACCAGCGCGATCTCCCGGTCCGCCGCGGCCTTCATGGCCCGCAGGTGCCGCGGTTCCAGCCCGTACCGGCCGAGTTCCGCGACCAGCCGGGCCACCTGCAGCGCCTCGCCGTCGTACCCGCCGTCCGGGCCCGGCGCGACCAGACCGTAGGACTCCCACTCGGAGAGCTCGCGCTCCCCGGACTCGGCGGCCGCCAGCAGTTCGGCACGCCCCAGCCGGACTCCGGACGGGACGTCGGCCGAAGCCCCCAGCTCCCGGTCCGCCTCCTCCACGGGTCCGGGCCGGGTGTCGGCGGACGGCAGCGCGGGCGGTGCCTCACCGCGCTCGATGGCGTCCAGGTGCTCGCGGATCACCCGCAGCGGCAGGTAGTGGTCGCGCTGCATCCGCAGGACGTAGGCCAGCCGCTCGACGTCGGCCGGACTGAACTTGCGGTACCCCGAGGGCGTGCGCTGCGGCTCGACCAGGCCCTCCGCCTCCAGGAACCTGATCTTGGAGATGGTGACCTCGGGGAAGTCGTCGCGCAGGAAGGTCAACACCGCGCCGATGCTCAGCAGCTCGTCACCGCCGCGCCGCCGCCCACCCGGCCGGTCCGGGCGGATCGGCTGCCTGGGGCCCGCGACCACCCCGCGCCCGCCGCGGTCCGCCTGCGGACCGGACGATGCGGGGGTGGCCGCCCCGAGAGAAGATGAAGGGGTATTCGTACTCACTCGGGCTCCTACCGACGTTGGGTTCAGTACCCCCGGTTGTGGCCGGCGAAGAACACCAGCCGGTACTTCCCGATCTGCACCTCGTCACCGTTGTTCAGCGACACCTCGTCGATCCGCTCCCGGTTGACGTAGGTGCCGTTGAGGCTGCCGACGTCCGCGACGCTGAACCCGGCCCGCGTCCGGCGGAACTCCACGTGGCGCCGCGAGACCGTGACGTCGTCCAGGAAGATGTCGCCCTGCGGGTGACGGCCGGCCGTGGTGACGTCCGAGTCCAGCAGGAAGCGGCTGCCCGAGTTCGGACCGCGCTGGACGATCAGCAGGGCCGAGCCCGGCGGCAGCGCGTCGATCGCCGACAGCACCTCGGCCGACAGGGCCGGCGTGGCGCCGGTGCCGGTCGTGGTGTTGGGGTCGTACGACTCCAGGCCGGAGATGGAGATGGTCGACGTGGTCTCCGCCGCCCCCTCCGGAAGCAGGCCACCGCGCAGGGCCGTACCGCAGTTGGAGCAGAACCGGGCCGCGGCCGGGTTCTGGTTGCCGCACCTGGGGCACGGAGTGGGGCCAGCCATGTTCACAGCCTCCTGGCGCGGCACACCCGACGGGTTGTGCCCGGCGTACGGGTCCGGGGCAAACCCTCCACCAGAGCTTGAGGGTCCTGACTGGAAACCTATGCGCGGGTCGCCGGAAGGGTCAACCGACGCGCCGTAGCCCACCGGATTCCCGGCGTACTGGGCGGCCGCGCCGTCCCGGAACAGCTGCTGCTCGGCGTACGCCGCCCCCTCGGGGGCGGGGCGCATGCCCGGCACGGCGGCCTCGTCCTCGGGCCGGCGGTGCCGCGCGGTGGGCGCCTCGACGGAGGCCGCGCCACGGCCCTTGTTACGACCGAACAACTTCGAGAAGAAACTCACGGGCGAATCCCCTTGCGTGTGACAGACCCGCCCGCGGGGCAGGGTGAGAACCTCGGACAGGCTGCGGGCCCGGTTGCGGACCGGGCCTGCTGGAGTGGTACTCCGACGGTCGGTACTGCGATTGGTGCTCCGGTGCGTGCTGGTACGACCCAGTCTCGCCCACGCGACGGCGGCGCCCCGCACCGGGTGCCGCCCGCGGGTGACGGGCTGTTCGTCGGGCGCCCCGTCACTTCGAAGCCGGCTTGGCGTACTGCGGCGTCTTCAGATCCACGAGGGCGTCGACGACCACCTTCTGCTGCTGGGTGATCGTCGCCCGAGCCTGGTGACTCTCCAGAGTACGGACGACACCCCCCGGGATGTTCAGCGCGGGTGTCAGATCCTGCGGGTTCCCCACGACGGTGAACCGATAGGGCTGCGAGACCTTCTTCCCGTCGATCTGCACCCCGCCGCCCGACACGTCGGTGAAGTAGGTGTTGACCACCACGCGCACATCGTTGATCTGAATCGCCTCCGCCCCCGCCGCTCGAAGTTCTTGCAGGGTGTCCAGCAGCATATCTGCCTTCACCTGCCCTTGGGGATCATCGACCGTGAGTACGATGCCCGGACCAGTGGCTTTGACGGTACCGGCGAGCACGCCGAGCTCCGTCGCCTTCTTCCTGGTTTGTTCCTGGGCCTCCTTGGCCTGGTTGGAACTGTTCTCCAACTTGGCCAGGGACTGCTCCAACTCCGCCTTCTCCTGCTGAAGACGCTGCTGGCGGCTGTCCAGTTCGTCGAGGATGCGCACCAGGTCCTCCTGGCGGGCCCCGCGGAGCTGGCTGTGGTGGTCGTTGGTCGACCGCACCTGGATCGCCAGCCCCAGGCCGAGCGAGAACAGCAGCAGCGCCACCACCAGCTGCCCGCGCGACATCCGCGGCGGCCACAGGGCCGCCTTGAGGCGCCGCCGCCCCGCACTGCGGTCCACCGCTGCCGGCTCCGCCACGGGCTCGGACGCAGGCTCGGACTCAGACGCAGGCCCGAGTTCAGACACAGGCCCGGGCTCAGGCGCCGCGGCCTTCGCGAGCCGCACCACGGGCGCGGGCGCCGCCTCCGCATCAAGCTCAGGCTTAGCGTCAGAGTTCGCCGCAGCCCGCTCCTCGGGCTCCTCCACCGCCGCTACGGGCCCCTCGGCCCTCTCCGGCTTCTCGGGTTCCTCGGTCTGGTCGGCGTGCCGGACCTCCCCGGCCCCGTCCACCGGCTCAGCCGGGCCCGCCTCGGCCGCCGACTCCGGCCCCGGCGACTCGGCGGCCCGCTCCAACGCCTTCCCGCCGCCGTCCGCGTGCTCCTCCGCCGCCCCGCGGCCCGGCTCAGGCGCGGAAGACATGGCGCCGAATCGCGGCCGCGTTGGAGAAGATGCGGATGCCGAGGACGACGACCACACCCGTGGACAGCTGCGAGCCGACGCCCAGCTGGTCACCGAGGAAGACGATCAGTGCCGCGACCACCACGTTCGACAGGAACGAGACGATGAACACCTTGTCGTTGAAGATCCCGTCCAGCATCGCCCGGACGCCGCCGAACACGGCGTCCAGCGCCGCCACCACCGCGATCGGCAGGTACGGCACGACGGCGTCCGGCACCTCGGGCTGGACGAAGAGTCCGACGACCACCCCGATCACGAGACCCAGTACGGCAATCACGGTCTAGCTGCTCCTGTCCCTGCGGACGACGACCCGGTCGGGGCCGTCGTGGACGAGTGGGCTGTCGTGGTCTTCGCGGACCCGCTCGGCGTACGCCGCCCGGTGCCCGCAGACGGTGAAACGGACGCGCTCGGACTCCCGGAGGTTCCGGCGGTGGGTGACGGCGTCGGGGTGACCGAAGCCGCCGACGAGGACGCCGGGGGCGAGGGCTCGGACGTGACCGGCTGGGCGGTCCGCAGCGTCACACCCACCGCGGCCGGCAGCGTCAGGCTCTTCTGCGCGGACATGGTCGACTTGATGCCGTACTTCTCCTGGAGCAGCCGCAGGTACTGCCCGGCCATGTCGTTCTCGAAGGCGGTGAGCAGCTTCGGCCCGTCGCCGATCGCCTGGATGTTGTACGGCGGGACGAGCGGCCGGTTGTCCACCAGCACCGCCTCGCCCGCGGCCCGGATCGCCGAGAGCGCGGTGAGCCGCTGGCCGTTGATCGCCACGGCTTCCGCGCCGGATCCCCACAGGCCGTTCACCACCAGCTGGAGGTCGCGGTCCCGCAGCCGGCCGCTGTTGGAGAAGCCCTGCCCGGCCCGCGGGTCGACGTTCCCCCCGCCACCGGTCCCCGCCGCGTCCTCCAGGACCAGCTTGACGCCCGGCCCCGCGACCTCGCCGAGGCCCACCGCGCCGGTCAGACCGCCCTCGTCGCCGTCGCCCGTGGCGAGCGCCTGCTGCTGCGTGCTCTCGACCTTGCGCCGCAGGTCCTGCACCTGCTGCTGGAGGTGGTCGGCCGAGCCGTTGGTGTCGTTGATCCGGTGGATCAGCGCGTCCCGCTCCTTGGCCAGCGTCGGCTCCGCCTTGTGCGCGTTCACCGCGCCGACCGTCACCACGACCCCGGCCAACGCCAGCCCGGCGCCCAGCGTGAGCAGGCCTCGGACCGTCCTGGGTATCCGGCTGTCGTGGTCTCCGCCCCGCGCCGCGGCCGCCTCGGCGTAGCCCTCGTCGAGGCTGTGGTCCATGACGTTGGTCAGCAGGGACATCGAGGCGTCCGGACGGTTGTACCGTCCGTTCGGGGCACTCGGCGTCGGCGTCGCTGGCATGCGGACCATCGTCCCACGTCGGCGAAGGGGCCCACGCACACCCCCTGAGCTGCACACACGACACAAAGTGACGGATCATTGCGAACAGTGTGAAATCGGACAGCGGGGCGCGCGGACCATGCCACGCGCCCCCACCCTCACGGACCTCTGCCAATCCAGCCCGCGTCTTTCCCCCCCCTCCCCTCCTACCCCCACCCCCCCCCCCCCCCACACCTCTCCCCCCCCCCCCCCTCCCCCGGGTCCGTGCCCGCTGGCGGCTACTCGCCGATCCGGACCAGCGCCAGGGTGATGTTGTCCGGCCCGCCGGCCGCGATCGCCGCCTTCCAGAGCTCGAACGCGGCCCTCCCGTCGGCGCGGTCGGAGCCGTCGTGCGGCCGGGCGAGCAGCGCGGCCAGCTCCTCCTCCGGCACCGGGTCGGTCAGGCCGTCGCTGCACACCAGGTAGCGGTCGCCGGCGGCCAGCGGTGCGGCGCGCACGTGCGGCTCGACGAAGGTCAGTCCGAGCGAGCCGCCCAGGGTCTGGGTGACCACCGAGGTGGTGCGCCGGCCGGGCGGCAGTGGCGGGCTGTCGTCCACGCTCACCCGGTGCAGCCCGTCCGGGGTGACCTGGTAGACCCGGCTGTCGCCCACGTTGAAGGCCACCGCCCGGCCGGGCAGCAGCACCAGGCCGGCCACCGTGGTGCCCATCGCGGCGAGCTCGGGTTCGCCGGCGGCGGCCGCGTACACCGCCCGGTTGCAGTCCTGGAGTTCCTCCCGGACGGCCTCCTCGCTGTCCAGTCCGGCGCCGTCGGCGGCCAGTCGGCGGGCCACCAGGGCGCTGGCGACCTCGCCGCCGGGGTGGCCGCCCAGGCCGTCCGCCACGGCGACCACGCAGGGCGGGCCGAGCGGGAACAGCAGGGTCTGCGGGTTGCCGGTCACGGTGGCGCAGAGTGTCCACGGCCCGACCGTGAGGCTGTCCTCGTTGTGCTGCCGCACCAGGCCCTCGTGGCTCAGCGCGCTCACCGCGATGTACGTCGCCATCGGTTCGCCGCCCTTCCGGAGCTCCTCCCTCAAGTGTGGGCGGGAATAACGATCCGCACCCGGGTGCTAAGGTGGTTGAAAGTTTAACGATCTGCCCCGAGAACCCCGTGCGCCCCGAGCGCCCGGGCGAGGGGCCGACCTGGAGTGTGGTGAGCAGCATGCAGTTCGGAATCTTCACCGTCGGCGACGTCACCCCCGACCCGACCACCGGCCGCACCCCGAGCGAGCACGAGCGGATCAAGGCCATGGTGGCCATCGCGCGCAAGGCCGAGGAGGTCGGCCTCGACGTCTTCGCGACCGGCGAGCACCACAACCCGCCGTTCGTCCCGTCCTCGCCGACGACCATGCTCGGCTACATCGCCGCGCAGACCGACCGCATCATCCTCTCCACCTCGACCACGCTGATCACCACCAACGACCCGGTGAAGATCGCCGAGGACTTCGCGATGCTCCAGCACCTCGCCGACGGCCGGGTGGACCTCATGATGGGCCGCGGCAACACCGGCCCGGTCTACCCGTGGTTCGGCAAGGACATCCGCCAGGGCATCCCGCTCGCGATCGAGAACTACGCGCTGCTGCACCAGCTCTGGCGCGAGGAGGTGGTGGACTGGCAGGGCCGCTTCCGCACCCCGCTGCAGTCCTTCACCTCCACCCCGCGCCCGCTGGACGGCGTCGCGCCGTTCGTCTGGCACGGCTCGATCCGCAGCCCGGAGATCGCCGAGCAGGCCGCCTACTACGGGGACGGCTTCTTCGCGAACAACATCTTCTGGCCCAAGGAGCACTTCCAGAAGCTGATCGAGCTCTACCGCGAGCGCTACGCCCACTACGGCCACGGCACGCCCGAGCAGGCGTACGTCGGCCTCGGCGGGCAGGTGTTCATGCGGCGCAACTCGCAGGACGCGGTGCGGGAGTTCCGCCCGTACTTCGACAACGCGCCGGTGTACGGGCACGGGCCCTCGCTGGAGGAGTTCACCGAGCAGACCCCGCTGACCGTGGGCAGCCCGCAGGAGGTCATCGAGAAGACGCTGGCCTTCCGCGAGTCCTTCGGCGACTACCAGCGCCAGCTGTTCCTGATGGACCACGCCGGCCTGCCGCTGAAGACTGTGCTGGAGCAGCTGGACCTGCTCGGCGAGGAGGTCGTGCCGGTGCTGCGCGAGGAGTTCGCCAGGAACCGCCCGGCCGCGGTGCCGGACGGGCCGACGCACGCCGCGCGGGTCGCGGCCCGCAACGAGGAGTCCGTCGACGGGGAGTCCCTCGGTGGGAAGTCCGTCGGCGGGGAGACCATGGAGGTGGCCAAGTGACCGCGTACCGGCTGGTGGTGGTGAGCGCCGGGCTGAGCAAGCCGTCCTCGACCCGGCTGCTGGCCGATCGCCTCTACGATTCGACGGTCCGTCAACTGTCCGGTGGTGGGCGACAGGTGGACGTTACGGTGGTCGAACTGCGCGACCTGGCCACGGAGATCGCCCACCACTTCGTCACCGGCTTCCCCGGCGCGGCGCTGCGCGGGGCGATCGACGCGGTGACCGGGGCGGACGCGGTGATCGCGGTGACGCCGATCTTCACCGCCTCCTACAGCGGCCTGTTCAAGTCGTTCTTCGACCTGGTCGACCACGACGCGCTCACCGGCAAGCCGGTGCTGATCGCCGCCACCGGCGGCACGCCCCGGCACTCGCTCGCCCTGGAGCACGCCGTCCGGCCACTGTTCAGCTACCTGCGCGCGGTGGTGGTGCCGACCGCCGTCTACGCGGCCACCGACGACTGGGGCGCGGCGGGGGACGGGCTCACCGACGGCCTCCCGGGCCGGATCGACCGCGCGGCGGGCGAACTGGCGGCCCTGCTGGCCGGCCGCGGCCCGGCGGCGCCGGCGCTGCCCGAACAGGTGGTGCCGTTCGCCGAGCAACTGGCGGCCCTGCGCGGCTGACAGCCGGGGTGGAAGGGGCGGGCGCGTGACGGCGCGTCCGCCCCTTCCGCGTGCCCACCGGCCGCGGGCGCCCCCGAACGGCCTCGGCGGACGGCGCGTCCGGGAGGGCCGTTCGGGGGAGTGCCGCCCGCGCCGAATGGTCCGCTATGGGGTGTAATCGTACGCATGATCAGATGTCCGCTGGTCCGTCACGCCGCTGGTCCGTCACGCCGTCGGCCCGCCCGGCCGGCGGCAGCCGCGGCACGCTGACCACCGGCCATGAGCGGGACGCCGCCCGGCCTCCCGCGCCACCGTGGAGGAACCCTCGCCATGCAGGCCGAACCGCAAGCCGTGCTCTCCCCGCTGACCAGCGCGGCGGTCTTCCTGGTCCTCACCGTCGAGCCCGGCGGCGAGGACGCCGTCCGCGACCTGCTGCCCGACCTCGCCGGGCTGCGCCGCGCGGTCGGCTTCCGGGCCCCCGAGGGCGGCCTCACCTGCGTCACCGGCATCGGCTCGGACGCCTGGGACCGCCTCTTCGACGGCCCCAGGCCGGCCGACCTGCACCCCTTCCGGGAGGTGGCCGGCACCCGCCACCGGGCCCCGGCCACTCCCGGCGACCTGCTGCTGCACCTGCGGGCCGCCCGGATGGACCTCTGCTTCGAGCTGGCCGGCCGGCTCACCGGCCGGCTGGCCGGGGCGGCCACCGTGGTGGACTCCGTCCAGGGCTTCAAGTACTTCGACGACCGGGACCTGCTCGGCTTCGTCGACGGCACCGAGAACCCCGAGGGCCGGGCCGCCGAGACCGCCGCCGTGGTCGGCGCCGAGGACCAGGCCTTCACCGGCGGCAGCTACGTCATCGTCCAGAAGTACCTGCACGACCTGGACGCGTGGAACGCGCTGAGCGTCGAGGACCAGGAACGGGCGGTCGGCCGCACCAAGCTCACCGACATCGAGTTCGACGACGACGCCAAACCGGCCGACTCGCACGTCGCGCTCAGCACCGTGACCGGGCCTGGCGGCGAGCAGCGGCAGATCGTCCGCTACAACATGGCCTTCGGCTCGTTCGACCGCGGCGGCGAGTTCGGCACCTACTTCATCGGCTACGCACGCGATCCGGAGGTGACCGAGGAGATGCTGCGCAACATGTTCGTGGGCCGCCCGCCCGGCACCACCGACCGGCTGCTCGACTTCTCCACCGCCGTCACCGGCTCGCTGTTCTTCGTCCCGACCGCCGACTTCCTCGGCGCCCCGCCGCCCGCGCCGTCGGCGCCCCCGGTGCGGTCGGCGCCGCCCGCTCCGCCCGCGCCGAGTGCTCCCCCCGCGACCGGCTCGCTCGGCATCGGCAGCCTGCGCGGCACGCCCTGAACCGGACCTCCCGACAAGGACCCGCACCATGAACAACCTGCACCGCGACCTCGCCCCCGTCTCCGCCGCAGCCTGGGCGGAGATCGAGGAGGAGGCCCGCCAGACCTTCAAGCTCCACATCGCCGGCCGCCGCGTGGTCGACCTGAACGGCCCCGACGGCTCCACCCTCGCCGCCGTCGGCACCGGCCACCTGACCGGCATCGAACCGCCCGCCGACGGCGTCCAGGCCCACGCCCGCGCCGCCCAGCCGGTGGTCGAGCTGCGCGTCCCCTTCACCGTCCGCCGCGAGGCCGTCGACGACGTCGAGCGCGGCTCCCGCGACTCCGACTGGCAGCCGGTGAAGGACGCCGCCCGCACCATCGCCCTCGCCGAGGACCGCGCCGTCTTCGAGGGCTACCGCGCCGCCGCCATCGAGGGCATCCGGGCCGGCTCCACCAACCCGCCGGTCCGGCTCCCCGAGGACGTCCGCGAGTACCCCGAGGCCGTCAGCCGCGCCCTCACCGCGCTGCGCCTGGCCGGCGTCGGCGGCCCCTACTCGCTCCTGCTCGGCGCGGACACCTTCACCGCCGTCAACGAGACCAGCGACCACGGCTACCCCGTCCACAACCACCTCGCCCGCCTCCTCGACGGGGACATCATCTGGGCCCCCGCCATCGAGGGCGCCCTCCTCCTCTCCACCCGGGGCGGCGACTTCGAACTCTTCCTCGGCCAGGACGTCTCCGTCGGCTACCTCTCCCACGACGCCGACACCGTGCGGCTCTACCTCCAGGAGTCCCTCACCTTCCGCGTCTACACGGGGGAGGCCGCCGTGGTGCTGGCCGCATGAGGGCGCTGAGGGCGCCCTGAGGCCCAGCGCACACCGGGAAGGGTACTGAGTTCCTTTACCAGGGGTACTGAGTGCCGTATCCTCTTCGTGGAGCCTCCGACACCAGTCGAAGAGCGCCGACACGGTATGCCGGTCCAGGTGGCGCTCAGGGCGCGCAGGGCGCGGCCGGGCCGGGATTGGCACTCAGTACCCTCGGCATGACGTGAGGCCATCGACCAGTGCGACCGTGACAGGAGAACCACTCATGAGCTTGAGGATCGTCGTCTGTGTGAAGTACGTGCCGGACGCGACGGGTGACCGTCGGTTCGCGGACGACCACACCACCGACCGGGAGGGTGTGGACGGCCTTCTGTCGGAGCTCGACGAGTACGGCGTGGAGCAGGCGCTGCGGATCGCGGCGGCGAACGAGGGTGCCGAGGTGACGGTGCTGACGGTCGGGCCGGACGATGCGAAGGACGCGCTGCGCAAGGCGCTGTCGATGGGTGCGGACAAGGCCGTGCACGTGAA
>NZ_JBHVWW010000013.1:120207-145487 GCF_042882025.1 Kitasatospora sp. NPDC058243 | reverse complement strand
GCGCCGGCCTGCTGCTCGGCGCGACCGCCGCCCTGGCCGCGATCGCCTTCGGCGCAGCCCTGCTGCTGCACCCGGCCGGCCAGGACGACCAGCACCCGACGCTGTCCGCCGGCGCCCCCGCCTCCGCCTCCCTCGGCACCGGCGCAAGCCCCGGCACGACGCAGAGCCCCCGCGCCGACCACGCCGCGGGGGCTGGCCCGACCTACCAGGACGACCAGCTCGCCGCCCAGATCCAGCAGCTGCTGGCCCGGTCGGGCACCGCCCCCGGGCTGCGCCCGACCGGGCCCGCCAAGCCCTCCGCCGCGATGCCCGCCGACGGCCGCCAGGAGCTCACCACCCAGGCCTCCCCGCCGTCCTGCCAGGCCCTCGCCGAGGGCGTGCCGCTGGCCACCGACCACGGCAGCTACGCGGGCGCCCCGGTCGAGGTCCTGGTCTACCCGGCGCCCGGCCGGCCCGGGTTCGCGGACGTCTACCTGCGCTCCCCCGACTGCGGCCCGGTCGTGCTGCAGCGCACCGTGCCCACCCGTTGACGTCCCGGGGCGGGCGCCCCGGGGATCCGGGCTCCGTTCCCATGCGATCGACGAGCAGGGCGCCGCGCCGCTCCCACAGTGCGGTCGCCTGGTACTGATCCGCCTGGGAATGCGAGACACTGGTCAGTCGTTGTCCCGGGCGGCGGAGCAGAACCGCCCTCCCCGCACCTAGCGCGGGTCGCGATGCGAACCAGGAGATGCAGTGAGCGACGTCCGTAACGTGATCATCATCGGTTCCGGCCCGGCCGGCTACACGGCCGCGCTCTACACGGCGCGGGCCTCCCTCAAGCCGCTGGTCTTCGAGGGGGCCGTCACCGCCGGCGGCGCTCTGATGAACACCACCGAGGTCGAGAACTTCCCGGGCTTCCGGGACGGCATCATGGGCCCCGAGCTGATGGACAACATGCGGGCGCAGGCCGAGCGCTTCGGCGCCGAGCTGATCCCGGACGACATCGTCTCGGTCGACCTCACCGGTGACATCAAGACCGTCACCGACTCCGAGGGCAACGTGCACCGGGCGCGCGCCGTGATCGTCACCACCGGCTCCCAGCACCGCAAGCTGGGCCTGCCGAACGAGGACAAGCTCTCCGGTCGCGGTGTCTCCTGGTGCGCCACCTGTGACGGCTTCTTCTTCCGCGACCAGGACATCGCCGTGGTCGGCGGCGGCGACACCGCCCTGGAGGAGGCGACCTTCCTCTCCCGCTTCGCCAAGAGCGTCACGATCATCCACCGCCGGGACAGCCTGCGCGCCTCCAAGGCGATGCAGGAGCGCGCCTTCGCCGACGAGAAGATCCGCTTCGAGTGGGACAGCGCGGTCGAGGCCATCCACGGCGACCCGAAGCTGAGCGGCGTCACCCTGCGCGACACCACCACCGGCGAGACCCGCGAGCTGGCCGTCACCGGCCTGTTCATCGCGATCGGCCACGACCCGCGCACCGACCTGTTCAAGGGCCAGCTGGACCTCGACGCGGAGGGCTACCTCAAGGTCGAGGCGCCCTCGACCCGGACCAACATCCCGGGCGTGTTCGGCGCCGGCGACGTCGTGGACCACACCTACCGCCAGGCCATCACGGCCTCCGGCACCGGCTGCTCCGCCGCGCTGGACGCCGAGCGCTACCTCGCCGCCCTGGACGACCTGGAGGCCAAGGCCACCGCCGCCGTGGCGGTCTGACCCCCTCGCCACCGACCGACCCCCGCGGGGGTGTGACACCCGTTTCACGTGAAACACCCCCGCCCCGGCCAGGGCGAAACAGAACGGGCCCGCCCGTTGTTCACCTGGCAGCAGCCCCCTCCGTCCGAACCCGAGGAGTTCCCGTGGCCGGCGCCACCACCACCGTCACCGACGCGACGTTCAAGGCCGACGTCCTGGACAGCGACAAGCCCGTGCTGGTCGACTTCTGGGCCACCTGGTGCGGCCCGTGCCGCCAGGTCGCCCCGATCCTGGACGAGATCGCTTCCGAGCACAGCGACAAGCTGACCATCGCCAAGCTGGACGTGGACGCCAACCAGGCGACCGCCGCCCAGTACGGCGTCATCTCGATCCCGACCCTGATCCTCTACAAGGGCGGCGAGCCGGTGAAGTCCATCACCGGTGCCCGTCCGAAGGCCGCGCTGCTGCGCGAGCTGGACGGCTTCATCTAGGCCCTGTCCGGTCGACCGGTCGTCGACCGTACGGCGGCGGGGCTCCCCACACCGGGGAGCCCCGCCGTCGTCGTTTCCAGCCGCCTCCCGCCTCAGAACGGCCGCAGCGCCGGCTCCTTGCGCGCCCCGCCGAGCAGCCGCTCCAGCGCCACCTCCACATCGCCCCGCCAGGACAGCGTGGTACGCGCCTCCAGCCGCAGCCGCGGGTAGCGGTGGTGCGAGCGGACGGTCTTGAAGCCGACCGCGAGCAGGTGGTCGGCCGGCAGCACGCAGCCGACCGGCTCAGGACCGGCCGAGCCGAAGGCCTCGATCGCCCGCACCCCGCGCCCGAGCAGGTCCTTGGCCACGGTCTGCACCAGCACCCGGCCGAGCCCCTGCCGCTGGTAGCCCGGAACCACCCGGCTGACCATCAGCTGGACGGCGTCCGGCGAGACCGGACTGGTCGGGAAGGACTGCGACCGGGGGACGTAGGCGGGCGGCGCGTACAGCACGAAGCCGGCCGGCTGGTCGTCCACGTAGACGATCCGACCGCAGGAACCCCACTCCAGCAGCACCGCGGAGATCCACCCCTCCTTCTCCAGCTCCGGCTTCCCGGACTCCACCGCCGCCTTCCCGCTGACCGGATCCAGCTCCCAGAACACGCAGGAGCGGCAGGTCGTCGGCAGATCGGCGAGGTTGTCCAGGGTCAGCGGAGCGATCCGGCGTCCCATGCCCCGCACCTCCTCCTCCACTTCACGGTCGAGCATGCCCCCACAGACGCCGATGGGTGCATGTTTCACGTGAAACAGTGCTCACGCGGAACATGCACCCATCGGGTATCGTCCCCGGCTCAGCCCTGCGACAGCCGCAGACCGTCCTCGCCCGGGGCCAGGCTGTCCAGGATCCGGTTCAGGTCCTCCACCGAACCGAACTCCAGCACCACCTTGCCCTTGCCGAGCTTGCCGCCGCGCTGCGACACCTCGACCTTGACCCGGGTGTCGAAGCGGTCCGACAGCCGGCTCGCCAGATCGTTGAAGGCCGGGGAGATCAGCTTGCCCGCCTTCGGCGCCTGGCGCTTCGGCTTCCGGTCCTCCTCCTCGCCCATCAGCGCGACGATCTCCTCGGTGGTCCGCACCGAGAGGCCCTCCGCGACGATCCGCTTGGCCAGCAGCTCCCGCCGCTCGGCGTCCGGCACCCCGAGCAACGCCCGGGCGTGGCCGGCGGTCAGCACCCCGGCGGCGACCCGGCTCTGCACGGTGGGCGAGAGCTTCAGCAGCCGCAGCGTGTTGGAGACGTGCGAGCGCGAGCGGCCGATCCGGTCGGCCAGCTCGTCGTGGGTGCAGGAGAAGTCCCGCAGCAGCTGGTCGTAGGCGGCCGCCTCCTCCAGCGGGTTCAGCTCGGCCCGGTGCAGGTTCTCCAGCAGGGCGTCCAGCAGCAGCTTGTCGTCCTCGGTGGCACGGACGATGGCCGGGATCTGCTTCAGCCCGGCCTCCTTGGAGGCGCGCCAGCGGCGCTCGCCCATGATCAGCTCGAAGCGATCGGGCGCGACCTGGCGCACCACGATCGGCTGGAGCAGACCGACCTCCTTGATCGAGACGACCAGCTCGGCCAGCTTGTCGTCGTCGAAGACCTCACGGGGCTGGCGCGGGTTGGGCTCGATCGCGTCCAGCGGCAGCTCGGCGAAGAAGGCACCGGCCACCGGCGCCGGCTGCGCCTGCTCGGCCTGCTTCTCCGCGGCCGCCCGGGCCGCCACCGTGCCGCGGCCGGTCGGCAGCGTCGGTACCGAGGTCGGCGACGTCGCGCCGATCGCCCCCACCGGGGCCGGTGCGGGCGCCGCCGCCCCGCCGTCCACCGGCACGGCGGGGCGGATCAGCGCCTCCAGCCCTCGTCCCAAACCCCTGCGACCACTCACCGATGACCCTCCGTCGTACCGTGCTGTGCCACCGGGGCTCCGTGCCCCGTACCGCTGCCGTGCCGTTGCTGCCCCAGGAGCGGGCCGCCGCCGACCGCCGCCGCGCGCAGCCCGAGCTCGCGGGCGGCCTCCAGGTAGGAGAGCGCCCCGGTCGAGCCCGGGTCGTAGGTGAGGACCGTCTGACCGTAGCTGGGCGCCTCCGAGATGCGCACCGAGCGCGGGATCGCGGTGCTCAGCACCTCCTGCGGGAAGTGCGTCCGGACCTCCTCGGCGACCTGGGCGGCCAGCCTGGTCCGGGCGTCGTACATGGTGAGCAGGATGGTCGAGACGTGCAGCGCGGGGTTGAGGTGCGCGCGCACCAGCTCGACGTTGCGCAGCAGCTGGCCCAGGCCCTCCAGCGCGTAGTACTCGCACTGGATCGGGATCAGCACCTCCCGCCCGGCCACCAGGGCGTTGACCGTCAGCAGGCCCAGCGAGGGCGGACAGTCGATCAGGACGTAGTCCAGCGGCTGCTCGTAGGCGGCGATGGCGCGCTGGAGCCGGCTCTCCCGGGCCACCAGCGACACCAGCTCGATCTCGGCGCCGGCCAGGTCGATGGTCGCGGGGACGCAGAACAGCCCCTCGACGTCCACCACCGGCTGCACCACGTCGGCGAGCGGCTTGCCCTCGACCAGGACGTCGTAGACGGACGGCACCTCGGCGTGGTGGTCGATGCCGAGGGCGGTGGAGGCGTTGCCCTGCGGGTCGAGGTCGACGACCAGGACGCGCAGTCCGTGCATGGCGAGCGAGGCGG
Organism: Kitasatospora sp. NPDC058243; assembly: GCF_042882025.1. Lineage (NCBI taxonomy): Bacteria > Bacillati > Actinomycetota > Actinomycetes > Kitasatosporales > Streptomycetaceae > Kitasatospora > Kitasatospora sp. NPDC058243. The sequence continues at coordinate 140,632 of NZ_JBHVWW010000013.1, read as the reverse complement.
CCAGGTTGACGGTGGTGGTGGTCTTGCCGACCCCGCCCTTCTGGTTGGCGACCACGATCACCCGGGTGGCGGCGGGGCGGGGCAGACCCTCACCCGCTCGGCCGATCGCCTGAACCGCAGCCTGGGCAGCCCTCGCGATGGGCGTGTCATCGATCTGGCCGATGGTCTCCGAGTCCTGCATGGGGGTCAGTGTTTCACGTGAAACCGGAGCGGCAACAGTCGCCGCCCGGCTGCGGCCGAGGATTCCCGAGAGCAAGGAGCGACGTTTCACGTGAAACACCATGCCCGCTATGCCGGAAATCTGACGTTGCGACACTCCGGTGTCCTCCCGTCGACCGGCCGTCACCCCGACGGCCACCGGAACGCCGACGGGCGGGTGGCTCCCCCCTCAGGAGGAACCACCCGCCCGTCGTCGAGCGTGCCAGGCGTCACCCGCCTCAGCGGGTGCGGCGCCGACCACCCCGGCTGCGCTCACCGGTCCGGACGCCGCCCGCGTTCCGTCCGGCCCGGGCCGCCTTCGCCCGCCGGGTCGCGGCCTTCACCCCGCCGGGGCTCTCCCCCGCCTTGACCTGGACCACCCGGGTCGAGGTCTCCAGGGTGCCCTCGCCGACCGAGATCACGCTCCACTCGACCGCGCCCAGCTTGGTCAGCCCGGCCCGCGAGTCGGCCAGCTCCTGCTCGGCGCTGTCGCCCTTGAGCGCCAGCATCTGCCCGTGCGGACGGAGCAGCGGCATCCCCCAGCCGGCCAGCCGGTCCAGCGGCGCCACCGCCCGGGCGGTCACCACGTCCACCGCGAGCTTGCCGACCATCTCCTCGGCGCGGCCGCGCAGCACCGTGACGTTCTCCAGCCCCAGCTCCCGGACGACCTCCTCCAGGAAGGTGGTCCGCCGCAGCAGCGGCTCCAGCAGCGTCACCGAGACGTCCGGACGGACCAGCGCCACCGGGATGCCCGGCAGGCCGGCGCCGGAGCCGACGTCGCACAGGGTGGAGCCGGCCGGCAGCAGCTCGGCGAGCACCGCGCAGTTGAGGACGTGCCGGTCCCAGAGCCGGGGCACCTCGCGCGGCCCGATCAGCCCGCGCCGCACGCCCGCGGTGGCCAGCAGCTCGGTGTAGCGGACCGCGGCGTCGAAACGATCACCGAAGACCTCCCGGGCGACGGCCGGGGCCTCGGGCACCTCGGGCACCTCGGTCGCCTCGACCGCCTCGGCGGCCGGCCCCGCAGCGGCCGGATTCACGTCGTCCGCCCCCGGCCGGCCAGCGGCCGCGTTCTCCGTGTCCATCTCGACCTCTCCGATCCCCGGATCCACCGACCCGCTCTCCGCACAGTTTCACGTGAAACATCTCGCGCCGGGCCCACGCCCCGCGAATGGACGACGACCCCGCCCGCACGAGGCGGACGGGGTCGCGTCCGGTGAAGCCCACCGGCCGCCGAGGCGGCCGGTCGTCGTACCGCCGGCCTCAGACCGGCAGCACGACCACGCACCGCTCGGGCTCCTCGCCCTCCGACTCGCTGCGCAGACCGGCGGCCGCGACCGCGTCGTGGACGACCTTGCGCTCGAAGGGCGTCATCGGCCGCAGCTTGACCTGCTCGCCACTGCTCTTCGCCTGCTCGGCGGCCTCGGCACCGAGCGCGGCCAGCTCGGAGCGCTTGCGGGCCCGGAAGCCGGCAATGTCCAGCATGAGGCGGCTGCGCTCCCCGGTCTCCCGGTGGACAGCCAACCGGGTCAGCTCCTGCAGCGCCTCCAGCACCTCGCCGTCCTGGCCGACCAGGCGCTGCAGCGCGCGGTCGTTGCCCTCACCGACGATGGAGACCAGGGCGCGGTCGCCCTCGACGTCCATGTCGATGTCACCGTCGAGGTCGGCGATGTCGAGCAGACCCTCCAGGTAGTCCGCCGCGATGTCGCCCTCCTGCTCCAGTCGGGCGATGACGTTCTCGTCGGTGCTGGCGGCGGCCTCGGCCTCGACGGCGGAGGTGGTGCCTTCCGTCACTGATGGACTCCTTCGGAGATGGGCCCAGATTGGTGGGCCGGGAACGAAGCTCTGCGCGCTGTCACAACGGATCCAGGGCCGGTCAGGACTTCTTCTTCGGCCGCTGGCCGCCACGCTTGGGCTGCTGCCGACCGGTGCCCGGCTTGGCCGCGCCGGGCTTGGCCGGGCCCTGCTGGGCGGCCGCCGGCTTGGCGCCGGAGTCGGCCGGGACGGTGTCGGCGGGCTCCTCGGCGGGCTCCTCGGCCGGGGCCTCGGTGTCCTTGGTCAGGTCGGCGGTGTGCTGAGCACCGCCCTGCTGGCGCTGCGCCTTGGTCTGCTTGCGGGGCTGCTGGCGGCGTGCCTGCGCCGACTCCTCGACCACGGCGGCCGCCGCCGAGGCGGCGTCGAGGGTCGACTTGGACGGGGGCAGCAGGCCCCAGAGCGCACCCTTGATCTCCGAACCGTCCGGGTTCAGCCGGCCGGCCTTCTTCAGCCGGACCTGCCGCTCGTCCCACGCCTTGCTGCCCGGGGTCGGGTTGTTGTGGATGACGATCAGCTGCTGGCCCATCGACCAGACGTTGGTGGTCAGCCAGTAGACCAGGACACCGACGGGGAAGTTGATGCCCATCACGGCGAACATCACCGGGAAGACGTACATCAGCATCTTCTGCTGCTGCATGAACGGCGTCTTGACCGTGAGGTCGACGTTCTTGGTCATCAGCTGGCGCTGGGTGATGAACTGCGACAGCGACATCATGATGATCATCACCGCGGTGACGATCTTGACGCTGGTCTCGTGGCTGCTGACGAAGGTCGCCGAGAGCGGGGCACCGAAGATGTGCGCCTTGCCGGCGCTCAGCAGCAGGTCGCCGTGGATGACGCCGATCTGCTCGCTCTTGGCGACCTTGGCGAGCACGCCGTAGAGGGCGGTGAAGAACGGCGCCTGCACGATGATGGGAAGGCAGCTGGAGAACGGGTTGGTACCCGCCTCCTTGTACAGCTTCATCATCTCTTCGGACTGGCGCTGCTTGTCGTTCTTGTAGCGCTCCTGGATGGCCTTCATCTTCGGCTGGATCGCCTGCATGGCCCGGGTCGCCTTGATCTGCTTCACGAAGAGCGGGATCAGGCAGATCCGGATGACGACCACCATCGAGGCGATGGCCAGACCCCAGGCCCAGCCACCGTCCGGGTCGAAGATGTTGCTGTACAGCGAGTGGAACTGGACGATGATCCAGGACACCGCTGTGTACAGGGGATTCAGGAAGGAGAAGGTCACCGGTCAGGCTCCTTGGACATGTGGATTGGCCCCTCGGGGCCAATGGTCGCCGGGCCCTCGGGGTCCGGACCGGCGGGGGTCGTGGTCACCGGCTGTCCGGTGGCGGACCGGCTGCTCAGCCAGTCTCGCAGCCGCCGGTGCCACACCGGATGCTTGCGCGGCGGAACGTGATCGACCCCGCCGGGCGTCCACGGATTGCAGCGCAGGATGCGCCACACGGTCAGTCCGCCGCCCTTGACCGCCCCGTGCACCTTCACGGCCTCGTAGCCGTAGTGCGAGCAGGAGGGGTAGTAACGGCAGACCGGACCGAGCAGTGGGCTGATGGTCCACTGGTAGACCCTGATCAAACCCATCAGCAGGAACTTCATCGTCCTGCTCCCGTCGGCGCCGTCGTGGCGGGCTCCACCTTCAGCAACCGTTTCAGCGCCGCGTCCAGGTCACGTTCGAGGTCCTGGTACGAGGCGGTCGCGGCCTGGGGCAGCGCACGCACCACTATCAGGCTACCGGCGGGCAGCCTGGACAGACGATCACGAACGAGGTGCCGCAACCGGCGCTTGACCAGGTTGCGAACGACCGCCGGGCCGACGGCCTTGCTCACGACGAAACCCGCACGCGCCGAAGGAGTCCCCTCGGCGACGTGCGGGCGGGAGTCGCTGGTCCGGTCGGTCTGCCCCTTGGGGTCGTCTTCTCTGCTGAGATGGACGACCAGAAGGGGCCGGCCGGCCCGGCGACCGCGTTTCACTGCGGTCGCGAAGTCCTGGCGCCGCCGCAGCCGATTCTCGGAGGGCAGCACAACAGACTCTGTCGTGGATCAGGCGGACAGGCTGGTGCGGCCCTTGCCACGGCGGGCAGCCAGGATGGCGCGGCCGGCGCGGGTACGCATACGCAGCCGGAAGCCGTGGGTCTTCGCGCGACGACGGTTGTTCGGCTGGAAGGTGCGCTTGCTCACTCGGGGGCTCCTGAGGTGAATCGTAGGATGACGGGGAATCGCTTGGCCGTCACCGTGCGTCCGCGTGATCTCCCCTGATTCGGAAATCCGACCCATCGCCCCAGTTCGGCTGGGGTTCAAGGCAATCCACGGCGCCCGTGCTGCGCGCCTTATGGAGCGGGTGGACCCGCGGACATGCGGCAGCGGCCATCGACAACTCGACCTGGTTACGGTACGCGGGACGGGGCACGAGGGTCAAACCGGCTTTTTCGAGCGGCCCCCCGAGGGCATCCGGAGCCCCCTTTGCCCACAGCCTGTGGACAACGACTTGATCCGGCCCTGTTCGCTGACTACCGTTGCAGGACTTGTCTGGTTTGTTCTTCGTGTTCTTCCTCGTGGGGTCGGTCCGCCGGAGACGGACCCGCCGATCCACAGTCTCCTGATCCACCACCCCCTGCTGGAGCCGCGGGGAACCGAGAAAGCGTGCACCAGTGGCTGATGTCAACAGCGACCTCGTCCCGGTCTGGGCGAGAGTCGTCGAGCGGCTGGTCAGCGACCCGGACGTCGGGGAGATGGACAAGCAGTGGGTGCAGCGCACCCAGCCGATGTGGATGATGCACGACACCGCCCTGCTGGCGACCCCCAACGAGCGGGCCAAGCAGGTGCTGGAGGGCCGGCTGCTGCCGCAGCTCACCGAGGCCCTCAGCCGCGAGCTCAGCCGTCCGGTGCGGATCGCCGTGATGGTCGACGCCAACGCCGTCCCGACCACCCCCGCACCCGCCGCCCAGGCCCCGGCCGAGCCGTACCCCGGCCCGACCGAGGAGGATGCCGGCGGCTACGGCGGCCAGGACTACCAGCAGCCGTACGAGCAGGACTACGACCGGCCCCGCTACGACACCGGCGGCTACGAGCAGCGCCCCGCGCCGTACGGCGGTCCGGCGGCCGGACCGGCCTGGCCGGGCTACCCCGAGCAGGGCGGGTACCCGGAGCAGGGCGGCTACCCCGAGCAGAACGGGTACCAGGAGCAGGGCGGCTACCCGGAGCAGGGCGGCTACCCGGAGCGGCCCCCCGGCTACCGCGAGGCCGACGAGCCGTCCCGGCCGGCGCCGCGCCCGATGCCCGGCCCGCCCTCGACCACCCAGGGCGACCTGTTCGGCGGCGCCTACGGCCCCGGCCCGAACGAGCAGCCCCGCGCCGGCGCCGGCCGCCGCGCCCCCGGCTCACGCCCGGCCGGCGGCCGTCCTGCGGACAAGAACGCGCCGGAGCGCGCCACCGAGCGCCCGGCCGTCCCCGGCGTGCCCGCCCCGCCCGGCGCCCCGCCGGCCGGCGGCTCCCGCAAGGACGAGCCGGCCGCCCGGCTGAACCCCAAGTACCTCTTCGACACCTTCGTCATCGGCGCCAGCAACCGCTTCGCGCACGCGGCGGCGGTGGCGGTCGCCGAGGCTCCGGCCAAGGCGTACAACCCGCTCTTCATCTACGGCGAGTCCGGGCTGGGCAAGACCCACCTGCTGCACGCCATCGGGCACTACTCGCGCAGTCTCTTCCCGGGCACCCGGGTGCGCTACGTGTCCTCGGAGGAGTTCACCAACGAGTTCATCAACTCGATCCGGGACGGCAAGGCGGACACCTTCCGCCGGCGCTACCGGGACATGGACATCCTGCTCGTGGACGACATCCAGTTCCTCGCGAGCAAGGAGTCCACGCAGGAGGAGTTCTTCCACACCTTCAACACCCTGCACAACGCGAACAAGCAGATCGTCCTCTCCTCGGACCGGCCGCCCAAGCTGCTGACCACGCTGGAGGACCGGCTGCGCAACCGCTTCGAGTGGGGCCTGATCACCGACGTCACCCCGCCGGAGCTGGAGACCCGGATCGCGATCCTTCGCAAGAAGGCGATCCAGGAGCAACTCAACGCCCCGGCCGACGTGTTGGAGTTCATCGCGTCCCGGATCACCCGCAACATCCGGGAGTTGGAAGGCGCCCTGATCCGGGTCACCGCCTTCGCCAACCTCAACCGGGCGCCGGTGGACCTGGAGTTGGCCGGGATCGTCCTCAAGGACCTGATCCCGGGCGGGGACGAGGACGCCGGGCCGGAGATCACCGCGCAGGTCATCATGCAGCAGACCGCCGCGTACTTCGGGCTGAGTGTGGACGACCTCTGCGGATCCTCGCGCAGCCGCGTCCTGGTGACGGCCCGTCAGATCGCCATGTACCTCTGCCGGGAGCTGACCGACCTCTCGCTGCCGAAGATCGGCGCGCAGTTCGGCGGCCGCGACCACACCACGGTGATGCACGCGGACCGCAAGATCCGCTCGCTGATGGCCGAGCGCCGGTCGATCTACAACCAGGTCACCGAGCTGACCAACCGCATCAAGAGCTAGCCGCAGGGCCGGTGGTGGGTCCGGCGCCACCTCGGCGCCGAGTCCGGCGCCGAGTCCGGCGCCGAGGTGGCCGGAAAGGGCGTCAGGAGCGATCCTGGCGCCCTTTTCGCACATCCACAGGTGTGCCTCGGGCGCCGGCTGGGCAGAGATGCCGTCGACGGACGTTGCGCCAGTCCACAGCCCGCGCCGAACATCTGACCGGTGATTCGAAAACCGGGGCCGCGCAGGGCAGTTGTCCACAGGCCGGGCACCTTCCCCGTAGTCCACAGGCCGGGGCGTCCGAAGTTATCCAGAATTCGTCCACAGGCGTGTCGCCGCTACGCTCTTCCGCGCAGGTCAGGTGCCTGTGGACTTGTGCACAACCGTTATCCACAGGCTGTGGACAATTGACGGGCCGCCAATGGGCCATCCGGGTTGTCCACCGGTTGTCCCCAGGGGAGGGGCGGTTATCCCCAGGTTGTCCACAGCATGATCCACAGTTCGACAAGCGTGGGGCGGCGTTCATGCCCTGGTGTGAAAGGCGTCACGTAAAGTTGACCGGCACCCGTGGATAACCGGGCCGGAATCTGGGGACAGCCCTGGGGATAACCTGTGGATACCCAGCGTGCCCTGTGGGTAACGCTCCGCTGTCCACAGCACGGCGTGTTCGTCCACAGCCGCCGTCCACACCCGCTGTGGACAAAAAAGTGGGTCTGACCTGCGGAAACGGGGTTATCCACGGTTTCCACAGGCCCTACTACTACCACTACACATTTAGACCCATCGACTCGCTTGAAAGTGGGTGGGCCCCGAATCTGTGGACAACCGCGCCCCGACATCTGTTCGGCTTGCTTCCGCCCGTCTGCCCCGTCTGTCGGCGGAGTACGTCAGACTGTCCTCGGCGACCGGAAGCGGAGTGGCAGAGCTCGGTGGACAGTCCGACCGACGATCAAGATCAGACGAACCAGAGTGCGAGCGGGAGCGCTCGATCCAGGAGGCGGTTACCGGTGAAGTTCCGGGTGGAGCGTGACGTCCTCGCGGAGGCGGTGGCCTGGGCTGCCCGCAGCCTCCCGGCACGGCCGCCGGTGCCGGTGCTGGCCGGCCTGCTGCTGACGGCACAGGACGGCAGCCTGGCGCTGTCCGGCTTCGACTACGAGGTCTCGGCCCGGGTCGAGCTGGAGGCCGACATCGAGGAGGCCGGCACCGTCCTGGTCTCCGGTCGGCTGCTGAACGACATCTCGCGCAACCTGCCGAACCGGCCGGTGGAGATCTCCACCGACGGCCAGCGGGTCAGCGTGGTCTGCGGCAGTTCCCGCTTCACCCTCCCCACCCTCCCGGTGGACGAGTACCCGGCGCTGCCCCAGATGCCGACCGCCACGGGCACCGTCTCGGGCGACGTGTTCGCCTCCGCGGTCAGCCAGGCCGCGGTGGCCGCCGGCCGTGACGACACCCTCCCGGTGCTCACCGGTGTCCGGGTCGAGATCGAGGGCGACCGGATCACCCTGGCCGCCACCGACCGCTACCGCTTCGCGGTCCGCGACCTGCTGTGGAAGCCCGAGCAGTCGGACATCTCGGCCGTCGCCCTGGTGCCCGCCAAGACGCTGCAGGACATCGCCAAGTCCCTGGGCAGCGGCGACACCGTCTCGATCGCGCTCTCCTCGGGCGGCGCGGGCGAGGGCCTGATCGGCTTCGAGGGCGCCGGCCGCCGGACGACCACGCGGCTGCTGGAGGGCGAGTTCCCCAAGTTCCGCAGCCTGTTCCCGACGGAGTTCAGCGCCGTCGCCGCGATCCAGACCCAGCCCTTCCTGGAGGCGCTCAAGCGCGTCTCGCTGGTCGCCGAGCGCAACACCCCGGTCCGGCTCAGCTTCGAGCAGGGCGTGCTGACCCTGGAGGCGGGCTCGGGCGACGACGCCCAGGCCACCGAGCGGATCGACGCCGACCTGGAGGGCGACGACATCTCGATCGCCTTCAACCCGGGCTACCTGGAGGAGGGCCTCAAGGCCATCGACTCCGCCTACGCCCAGCTGAGCTTCACCACCCCGACCAAGCCCGCGCTGCTCAGCGGCAAGGCCTCGGTGGACGCCGAGGAGGACAAGGCGTACCAGTACCTGATCATGCCGGTCCGCCTCTCCGGCTGACCTCGCGGCCGCTGCCCGCAGGCCGTCACCCACAGGCTGTGCACATCGGCTGTGCACAGCCTGTGGGCGTCCTCCCCCGGTCGGCCCGACCACAGGGAGCCGCCACCGCCGCAGCGCGTAGGCTCGGGGCGTGCGGCAACGGCGCCGCCGGCAGGCACGTCACCACAGGTAAGGACTTGGTCATGGAGCTCGGCCTCATCGGTCTCGGCAAGATGGGCGGCAACATGCGCGAGCGGATCCGCCGCGCCGGCCACACCGTCATCGGCTACGACCGCAACCCGGACATCTCCGACGTCGCGAGCCTCCAGGAGCTCGTCTCCAAGCTGCAGGGCCCGCGGGTGATCTGGGTGATGGTCCCGGCCGGCGCCGCCACCCAGGCGACCGTCGACGAGCTCGCCGAGCTGCTCTCCCCCGGCGACGTGGTGGTCGACGGCGGCAACTCCCGCTGGACCGACGACATCAAGCACGCCGAGGCGCTGGCCGCCAAGGGCATCGGCTTCGTCGACTGCGGCGTCTCCGGCGGTGTCTGGGGCCTGGAGAACGGCTACGCCCTGATGTACGGCGGCGACGCCGAGCACGTGGCCCGCGTCCAGCCGGTGTTCGACTCGCTCAAGCCCGAGGGCGACTTCGGCTCGGTGCACGCGGGCGCCGTGGGCGCCGGCCACTTCGCCAAGATGGTCCACAACGGCATCGAGTACGCGATGATGCAGGCCTTCGCCGAGGGCTGGGAGCTGCTGGAGGCCGCCCCCGAGGTCACCGACGTGCGCGAGGTCTTCCGCAGCTGGCAGGAGGGCACCGTCATCCGTTCCTGGCTGCTGGACCTGGCCGTCCGCGCGCTGGACGACGACGAGCACCTGGCGAAGCTGCGCGGCTGGGCCGCCGACTCCGGTGAGGGCCGCTGGACCGTCGAGGCCGCGATCGACCACGCGGTGCCGCTGCCGGCGATCACCGCCTCGCTGTTCGCCCGCTTCGCCTCCCGCCAGGACGACTCGCCGCAGATGAAGATGATCGCCGCGCTGCGCAACCAGTTCGGCGGCCACGCGGTCGAGTCCAAGTAACCCGCACCTCCCCAGAAGGCGAGCGCAGTCCACAGCCATGCACGTCGCGCATCTGTCGCTCGCCGACTTCCGGTCGTACGCCCGGGTCGAGGTTCCCCTCGACCCGGGCGTGACGGCCTTCGTCGGGCCCAACGGCCAGGGCAAGACCAACCTGGTCGAGGCGATCGGCTACGTCGCCACACTGGGCAGCCACCGGGTCGCCACCGACGCCCCGCTGATTCGGCTGGGCGCCGAGCGGGCGGTGGTCCGTACCTCGGTGGTGGACCGCGGCCGCACCACCCTGGTCGAGCTGGAGCTGACCCCGGGCAAGGCCAACCGGGCCCGGATCAACCGCTCCGACAACGTCCGCCCGCGCGACGTGCTGGGCCTGCTGCGGACCGTCCTGTTCGCTCCCGAGGACCTCAGTCTGGTCAAGGGCGACCCGGGTGAGCGCCGCCGTTTCCTGGACGAGCTGCTGACCGCCCGGGCCCCCCGGCTGGCCGGGGTCCGGCAGGACTACGAGCGGGTCCTCAAGCAGCGCAACGCCCTGCTGAAGACCGCCGCGATGGCCCGCCGGGCCGGTGGCGGCAAGGGCGCCGACCTCTCCACCCTGGAGGTCTGGGACGGCCATCTGGCAAGGGCCGGAGCCGAGTTGACGGCCTTCCGGATCCAGCTGGTGGCTTCCCTCCAGCCGTTGGTGGCGGCCGCGTACGGGCAGCTGGCCCCGGGCGGCGGCGACACCGTCCTGGAGTACCGCAGCTCCTTCGAGGGCGGGCTGCCGACCAGCCGCGAGCAGGCCGAGGAGCAGTTGCTGAACGCGCTGGCGACGGTCCGCAAGCAGGAGGTGGACCGCGGCATCACCCTGGTCGGCCCGCACCGCGACGAGCTGGTGCTCAGCCTCGGCCCGCTGCCCGCCAAGGGCTACGCGAGCCACGGCGAGTCCTGGTCGTTCGCGCTGGCGCTGCGGCTGGCCTCGTACGAGCTGCTGCGCGCCGACGGCGGCGAGCCGGTGCTGATCCTGGACGACGTGTTCGCCGAGCTGGACGCGGCCCGCCGGGACCGGCTGGCCGAACTGGTGGCCGACGGCGAGCAGGTGCTGGTCACCGCGGCGGTCGCCGAGGACGTGCCGAAGGCGCTGGCCGGCGCCCGGTTCGCGGTCGCCGACGGCGCCGTCCGCCGGATCGACGCCTGACTCCCCCCGCACCTTCGCAACCGCCGTCCGGGCACTCCCGTAGGCTGGACGGCTCACCGGCGCGCGTCCGCGACCGTTGTCCACAGGCTGGGGAAAGGAGATCGCCGTGAGCGAGCCGGCGGAGCACTCCCCCCAGCCGGGCGACGCGGCGCCGACCGGCGCCGACCTCGCCCGCTCGGCGCTGCGGGCGGCCCGGGCCCAGGCGCGGCAGCGCGGCGAGCAGGTCCGGGAGAAGCGTGAGGCGAAGCGGCACGGCCTGCGCAGCGGAGCCCGGTCGGACGGCCGCGACCCGGTCCCGCTGGGGGCGGCGCTGAACCGGCTGCTGACCGAACGGGGCTGGGAGTCCTCGGCCGCGGTCGGCGGGGTGATGGGCCGTTGGCCCCAGATCGTCGGCCCGGACATCGCCGCGCACTGCCACCCCTCCTCCTACGACGACGCCGCAGCGGTGCTCACCGTGCAGTGCGACTCCACCGCATGGGCCACCCAACTACGTTGGCTGGCAAGGCAGTTGGTGGCTCGTTTGAACCACGAGCTGGGCCACGGCACGGTCCGCACCATCAAGGTGCTGGGCCCGGCGGCGCCCGCCCGCGGCTACGGCCGGCTGCGCGCTCCGGGGAGCAAGGGGCCGGGCGACACCTGGGGCTGACCGGGTTGCCGGCCCGCCGTCGAGGGCGTGGAGCGGACCACGATCTTCCGGAACCCCTGACAGCCCTTCCAGGCGCTCTGGGCCCCCCGGGCGAGTATCGGGACATGTCCAGAGGGGATTCAGGGCGGCATATCTGCCTTCAAGGGCTGCCAAACGCCCATCTCTGTCAGTCGTACCGGTAGACTGAGAGCCAAACACTGTTGCTAGTGGCAACCGAGTCTAAACGCCGTGGTCGCACGCCCGCCCACACGGGGCGGGAATGCGGCCCGTGCTGTGCCAGAGAGGGCGCTTCGTGGCCGATTCCGGCAACCCCAGCCAGACCCCAGACCAGACCGACCAGGCTTCCTACACCGGTAGCAACATCCAGGTGCTGGAAGGCCTCGACGCCGTCCGCAAGCGCCCCGGCATGTACATCGGCTCCACCGGCGAGCGGGGCCTGCACCACCTGGTGCAGGAAGTGGTGGACAACTCCGTCGACGAGGCGATGGCCGGGTACGCCGACACCATCGACGTCACGCTCCTCGCCGACGGCGGGGTCCGGGTGGTGGACAACGGCCGTGGCATCCCGGTCGACATCGTCCCCGGCCAGGAGAAGCCGGCCGTCGAGGTCGTGCTCACCGTCCTGCACGCCGGCGGCAAGTTCGGCGGCGGCGGCTACGCCGTCTCCGGCGGTCTGCACGGTGTCGGCGTCTCGGTCGTGAACGCGCTGTCCACCCGCCTGGCGGTGGAGATCCACCGCGACGGCTCGCGCTTCACCCAGGAGTACAAGGCCGGTGCGCCGACCGCGCCGCTGGCCACGCACGAGGGCTCCGAGCAGACCGGCACGACCGTCACCTTCTGGGCCGACCCGGAGATCTTCGAGACCACGGTCTACTCCTTCGAGACGCTGTCCCGGCGCTTCCAGGAGATGGCCTTCCTCAACAAGGGCCTCTCGATCTCGCTGACCGACGAGCGCCCCGAGCACGTGGACGAGGAGGGCAAGCCGCTCACCGTCACGTACAAGTACGACGGCGGCATCGCCGACTTCGTCGCCCACCTCAACTCCCGCAAGGGCGAGGTGATCCACCCCTCGGTGATCGACTTCGAGGCGGAGGACAAGGACCGGGCGATCTCGGTGGAGATCGCGATGCAGTGGAACTCCTCCTACACCGAGGGGGTCTACAGCTTCGCCAACACCATCCACACGCACGGCGGCGGTACCCACGAGGAGGGCTTCCGCGCGGCGCTGACCGGCCTGGTCAACCGCTACGCGCGGGACAAGAAGCTGCTCCGGGAGAAGGACGACAACCTCTCCGGCGAGGACATCCGCGAGGGCCTGACCGCGATCATCTCGGTCAAGCTCGGCGAGCCGCAGTTCGAGGGCCAGACCAAGGACAAGCTCGGCAACACCGAGGCGAAGACCTTCGTCCAGAAGGTCGTCCACGAGCACCTCAACGACTGGTTGGACCGCAACCCCAACGAGGCCTCGGACATCATCCGCAAGTCCATCCAGGCCGCCACCGCGCGCGTCGCCGCCCGCAAGGCCCGCGACCTCACCCGCCGCAAGGGCCTGCTGGAGTCCGCCTCGCTGCCGGGCAAGCTCTCCGACTGCCAGTCCAAGGACCCGGCCGAGTGCGAGATCTTCATCGTCGAGGGTGACTCCGCCGGCGGCTCGGCCAAGCAGGGCCGCGACCCGCGCACCCAGGCCATCCTGCCGATCCGCGGCAAGATCCTGAACGTCGAGAAGGCCCGGATCGACAAGGTGCTGCAGAACACCGAGGTCCAGGCGCTGATCTCGGCCTTCGGCTGCGGCATCCAGGAGGACTACGACGACTCCAAGCTCCGCTATCACAAGATCGTCCTGATGGCGGACGCCGACGTCGACGGGCAGCACATCCGCACCCTGCTGCTCACCCTGCTGTTCCGCTTCATGCGGCCGCTGGTCGAGTCCGGGTACGTCTACCTCGCCATGCCGCCGCTGTACAAGATCAAGTGGGGCAAGGACGACTTCGAGTACGCCTACTCGGACCGCGAGCGCGACGCGGTCATCGCGGCCGGGGTCGAGGCCGGGCGCCGGCTGCCCAAGGACGACGCGATCCAGCGCTTCAAGGGCCTCGGCGAGATGAACGCCGAGGAGCTCCGGGTCACCACCATGGACGCCGAGCACCGGCTGCTGCTCCAGGTCACCCTGGAGGACGCCGCTCGCGCCGACGAGCTGTTCTCCGTGCTGATGGGCGAGGACGTCGAGGCACGCCGCTCCTTCATCCAGCGCAACGCCAAGGACGTCCGCTTCCTGGACGTGTGACGCCGCCCGACCGGCAGCGAAACCACGTACCAGTCCGCGTGAAAGGAAACTGACCACCAGTGGTCGACGACAACCGTCCCGAAGGCGAACAGCCCGAGACCCCCACAGCCGCCGAGGCCACCGCCCAGGTGACCATGCGGATCGAGCCGGTCGAGCTCGAGACCGAGATGCAGCGCTCGTACCTCGACTACGCGATGAGCGTGATCGTCAGCCGGGCGCTCCCCGAGGTCCGCGACGGCCTCAAGCCGGTGCACCGACGCGTGCTCTACGCGATGTACGACGGCGGGTACCGCCCCGAGAAGGGCTACTACAAGTGCGCCCGCGTCGTCGGCGACGTCATGGGCAACTACCACCCGCACGGCGACACCTCCATCTACGACACCGTCGTGCGCCTGGCCCAGCCGTGGTCGCTGCGGATGCCGCTGGTGGACGGCAACGGCAACTTCGGCTCCCCGGGCAACGACCCGGCCGCGGCCATGCGCTACACCGAGTGCAAGATGATGCCGCTCGCCATGGAGATGATGCGCGACATCGACGAGGGCACCGTCGACTTCGCGTCCAACTACGACGGCCGCTCGCAGGAGCCGACCGTCCTGCCCGCGCGCATCCCCAACCTGCTGGTCAACGGTGCCACCGGCATCGCGGTCGGCATGGCCACCAACATCCCGCCGCACAACCTGCGCGAGGTCGCCTCCGGCGCGCTCTGGGCGCTGGAGCACCCGGACGCCTCCAACGAGGAGCTGCTCGAAGCCCTGATCGAGCGGATCAAGGGCCCCGACTTCCCCACCGGCGCGCTGATCGTCGGCCACCGCGGGATCGACGACGCCTACCGCACCGGCCGCGGCTCGATCACCATGCGCGCCGTGGTCGAGGTCGAGGAGATCCAGGGCCGCCAGTGCCTGGTGATCACCGAGCTGCCGTACCAGGTCAACCCGGACAACCTCGCGCTGAAGATCGCCGACCTGGTCAAGGACGGCAGGGTCGCCGGCATCGCCGACGTCCGCGACGAGTCCTCGTCGCGCACCGGCACCCGCCTGGTGGTCGTGCTCAAGCGCGACGCCGTCGCCAAGGTCGTGCTGAACAACCTCTACAAGCACACCGAGCTGCAGACCAACTTCGGCGCCAACATGCTGGCCCTGGTCGACGGAGTGCCGCGCACGCTGTCGCTGGACGCCTTCATCCGGCACTGGGTCAACCACCAGGTCGAGGTCATCGTCCGGCGCACCACCTTCCGGCTGCGCAAGGCCGAGGAGCGCGCCCACATCCTGCGCGCCCTGCTGCGCGCCCTGGACATGATCGACGAGGTCATCGCGCTGATCCGGGCCTCGGCGAGCGCCGACGCGGCCCGCACCGGCCTGATGGGGCTGCTCTCCATCGACGAGCTCCAGGCCAACGCCATCCTGGAGATGCAGCTGCGCCGCCTGGCCGCCCTGGAGCGCCAGCGGATCATGGACGAGCACGACGAGCTGCAGCGCAAGATCGACGAGTACAACGCGATCCTGGCCTCGCCGACCCGCCAGCGGGAGATCATCTCCGAGGAGCTCACCGCGATCGTCGAGAAGTACGGCGACGAGCGGCGCTCCACCCTCATCCCGTCCGACGGCGACCTCTCGATCGAGGACCTCATCGCCGAGGAGGACATCGTCGTCACGATCACCCGTGGCGGCTACGTCAAGCGGACCCGCTCCGACCTCTACCGCTCGCAGAAGCGCGGCGGCAAGGGCGTGCGCGGAGCGCAGCTCAAGCAGGACGACATCGTCGACCACTTCTTCGTGACGACGACGCACAACTGGATCCTGTTCTTCACCAACAAGGGCCGGGTCTACCGCGCCAAGGGCTACGAGCTCCCGGACGCCGGGCGCGACGCCCGCGGCCAGCACGTGGCCAACCTGCTGGCCTTCCAGCCGGATGAGCACATCGCCCAGGTGATGGCCGTGCGCACCTACGAGGACAAGCCCTACCTGGTCCTCGCCACCCGGGCCGGCCTGGTGAAGAAGTCCGCGCTGAAGGACTACGACTCCCCGCGCTCCGGCGGCCTGATCGCGATCAACCTGCGCCAGGACGAGGAGGGCCGGGACGACGAGCTGATCGGCGCCGAGCTGGTCTCCGCCGAGGACGACCTGCTGCTGGTCTCCAAGAAGGCCCAGTCGATCCGCTTCACCGCGACCGACGACGCGCTGCGGCCCACCGGCCGCGCCACCTCCGGCGTCAAGGGCATGGCCTTCCGCGAGGACGACGAAATGCTCTCGATGAACGTCGTCCGCCCGGGAACGTACGTGTTCACCGCGACCGACGGCGGGTACGCCAAGCGCACGGCCGTGGACGAGTACCGTGTCCAGGGGCGTGGCGGCTACGGCACCAAGGCGGCGAAGATCGTCGAGGGCCGGGGCTCCCTGGTCGGCGCGCTCGTGGTCGACGACACCGACGAGATCATGGCGATCACCCTTTCGGGTGGGGTGATCCGCACAAGGGTTTCCGAAGTTCGTGAAACCGGACGTGACACCATGGGCGTCCAACTGATCAACCTCGGTAAGCGCGACGCGGTCGTGGGCATGGCCCGCAACGCGGAAGCCGAGGACGAGGAGACGGTGGAGGACGAGGTCGCGGACACCGCGTCCACCGAAACGGCTGAGGGTGCGGAGACGACGGCCGGCGGCGACGCCGAGGTCTGAACCGAACCACGGGCCGGTGCCGTCGCGTCCTGATAGAGGGGCGTGGCGGCACCGGCCGCCCACCAGTTCCGGGCAATCCCGCCGGGCGCTGGATGACGAGTGACGAAGCAGGACGGTGCCGCCGTCCTGGTGGGAAGTGCGGGAGGACCAGGTGAGTGGAGCCACGGGTGCTGCGGGAGGGCCCTCCGGCGGCCGTCCGGGCGCGCAGGGCGGGGGTGGGTACGGCGCGCAGCAGCCGCCGGCCGAGCACTCGGCCGCGTCCACCTCGCTGATGCCACCGGTCGGCGGGGCGGGGCAGGGCGGCGCGACCTACGGCGGGCAGACGCCCCCGCCGCCGGGCGCTCCGGCGCCGGGCGCGAGCGGATTCTCGCAGCCGACCACCTATGCCAAGGGGCAGCCGACCCCGGCCCGGGGCACCCGGACCAGCGGCAACACCCCGCCCGGCGGCACGCCCGTCCCGGGCGCGGCGCGCCGGCCGGCCGCCCCGGCCGCCCCCGCGGCGGCCGCCGGTGTCGGCCTCGGCCGGACCCGCAAGGCCCGGCTGCGGGTGACCAAGGTCGACCCGTGGTCGGTGATGAAGGTCAGCTTCCTGCTGTCGCTGGCGGTCGGGATCATCATCATCGTGGCCGCGGCGGTGCTGTGGATGACGCTGGACTCGCTCGGCGTCTTCGACTCGCTGACCAAGACCCTCAAGGACGTCACCGGCTCGGACAGCGCCGGCGGCCTCAACCTGATGGACTACGTGGGCTTCGGCAAGGTGATGACCTTCACCTCGCTGATCGCCGTGGTCGACGTCGTCCTGCTGACGGCGCTGTCCACGCTCTCGGCGTTCATCTACAACGCGGCGGCCGGCTTCACCGGCGGCGTCGAGCTGACCCTGGCCGAGGAGGACTGACCCCGGTCGGATCCTGACCCCTGGTCAGTTCGCCGTCCACGGACGGAATGGACGGGCCCCGCAGGCTGTTGCAGCCTGCGGGGCCCGTCGGCATTTCGGGTGACAGCCGGCCGCCCGCGGCGTGCCGCCCGGGAGCGGGCCGGCCGCGGTGGGATTAGCTGGGTGGCGCCCGGTCCACGCCTGGGAGTGCCGCAGGCCGCCCCCGGTCCGCCCGGCCGGGTCAGGAGACGTTCCGCAGGACGGCTGGACGGAGGCGCGCGGTGGCGAAGCTCGCAGGTCAACTGGTCGAGGCCCTGGACGGGCTGTTGGGGGTTCCGGTACCGCTGCGGGTCCAGGCCTGGGACGGCAGCGTCGCCGGGCCGCCGGGAGCCCCCACGGTCGTCCTGCGCAACCGCCGGGCGCTGCGCCGGCTGCTCTGGCAGCCGGGCGAGCTGGGCCTGGCCCGGGCGTACGTCGCGGGGGACCTGGAGATCGCCCCCGGCACCGACCTCTACGAGGTGCTCTCGGCCGTCGCCCGGTTCGTGGAGCGGCCGGAGATCCGCCGCCTCGACCTCGGCCCGCGGGACGTGCTCGGCGCCAACGGGCGCCGCGTCCTCGCGGCCGCGCTGCGGGCCGGGGCGCTCGGCCCCGAGCCCACGCCGCCCCCGGAGGAGGTCCGCAAGGCCCGCGGGCGGCTGCACAGCCGCAGCCGGGACCGCGCGGCCATCAGCCACCACTACGACGTCGGAAACGACTTCTACGGGCTCGTCCTGGGCTCCTCCATGGTCTACTCGTGCGCCTACTGGACCCCGGAGGCCAAGAGCCTGGAGGCCGCCCAGGAGGCCAAGCTCGACCTGATCTGCCGCAAGCTCGGCCTACGGCCCGGGATGCGCCTGCTGGACGTCGGCTGCGGCTGGGGCTCGCTGCTGCTGCACGCGGCCGAGCGCTACGGCGTCACCGCGGTCGGCGTCTCCATCTCGCGGGAGCAGGTCGCGCTGGCCCGCCGGCGGGTCGAGGAGGCCGGCCTGGCCGGGCGGGTGGAGGTCCGGCTCCAGGACTACCGGGAGATCGTCGACGGCCCGTTCGACGCGATCTCCAGCGTCGGGATGGCCGAGCACGTCGGCTCCGAGCAGTACCGGGTCTACGCCGAGGGCCTGCACCGGCTGCTGGTGCCCGGTGGCCGGCTGCTCAACCACCAGATCGCCCGCCGCCCCGACCACCCCGGTGAGCCGCACCGCACCAGCCCCTTCATCGACCGCTACGTCTTCCCCGACGGCGAGCTCTCCCCCGTCGGTTCCACCGTGGCCCGGCTGGAGGAGGCCGGCTTCGAGGTCCGGGACGTCGAGTCGCTGCGCGAGCACTACGGGCTGACCCTGCGCGAATGGGTGGCCAACCTGGAGGCGCACTGGAGCGAGGCGGTCCGGCTGGTCGGCCGCGGCCGGGCCCGGGTCTGGCGGCTGTACATGGCCGCCAGCGCGCTCGCCTTCGAGGAGAACCGGATCGGGATCAACCAGATCCTCGCCGTCCGCAGCACCGAGGAGGGCGCGGCCGGCCTCCCGGCGACCCGCGAGGAATGGCTGCTGCGCCCGGCCGCCGGAGCGCCGCCGCTGGTCGGCGGGGTGCCCGCCGGGAACCCCGCCGGCCCGGATTTGGGAGATCGGCCATCGGTCCGCTAATCTTTCAGTGCGGCAAGGGCCTATAGCTCAGACGGTTAGAGCGCTTCCCTGATAAGGAAGAGGCCACAGGTTCAAGTCCTGTTAGGCCCACCACCGCGAAGGGTCCGGAGTGATGCACTCCGGACCCTTCGGCGTTTTCCCCGCCGTTCCGGGAACCGCGTGCCCCGCCGGGCTGTTCTCCCGGGAGGGAACGTGTGGAGGGATGGTGACGACATGGCGATCTTCTGGGCGATGAGCATCCCCGGACTGATCTGCGCCCTGGTGGTGCTCGCGGCGGTCGACCAGCTCGCGCTGCGGGCGCGCCGCTCACGCTGGGTGCCGTGGCGGGGGACCGGCCGGGAGGGGCAGATCTCGGCCACCGGTTTCGAGCAGCTGCACGCGCAGTTCGCCGCCGGCAAGCAGCACGAGCTGGACGAACGCGGCACGACCCTGATGCTGCGCGACGAGGAGGGCGAGGGGGCGCCGCCCCGGACCAGGGTGGACCTGGCGGGCGGGAAGGCCGTGGTGGTGACGCCGTCGAACCGGCAGCCCGACCGCTCGTCGGACCATCCGTCCGGCGCCCCGCCGGGCACGCCGTAGGGCCCGGCCGGGGAGGGCCGGCCGTACGGCAGGAGGTGCGGCGTCAATCCTCCGCCCGGACCGCCGGGTTGGCCGCAGCGGTGGCTGGTCACGATTGGGACACCGGTGTGTATCATCGGCCGCAAGGGCAGTCTGGCACCCGGCAGCCCGTTCGCGATCGAAACACATCTGGACTCGTCGGCCCGGTCAGTCCGGCCGGAGCACCGGCTCTTGAGTCCGCCAACGCAAGAAGGACGAGGTCCCGCGGTGAAGAAGCTTCTCCTGGTCGCCCTGGTCGCCCTCGGCGGCTTCTTTGTCTACCGTCAGGTCCAGGCGGACCGCGCCGAGCAGGACCTGTGGACCGAGGCCACCGACCCGGTTCCGGCCGGTCGCTGAGCCCGGACGATCCGACGATCAACGATCTTCGGAGGCGCTTCACCGCGCCTCCAGGGCCGGCCGGCCCGGTCACCCGACCGGATCGGCCGGATCCCAGGCACCGCCCGGACGCCGCCTCGGCGGCAGGTCCGGTCGGCCCGGGGGTAGGGCGCCGGGAACGGCGCCGGAACCCGGTACGCTAGTGCCCGTCGGCACCTGCGGTGCCGTCGAGGGGCATTAGCTCAGTTGGTAGAGCGCTGCCTTTGCAAGGCAGATGTCAGGAGTTCGAGTCTCCTATGCTCCACAGCTCATCGCAGTCGTGACGCCGATCGGCCGCTCGCCCGCACCCCAGTTCGCGGCCCCCCCGCGTTTTCCCACCCCCTCGGGGTTTTGAGGAAACCCCAAAGGCCTGGTCACGGGGTCATGCTGTTCCCTCTGGTT
>NZ_JBHVWW010000013.1:82906-120197 GCF_042882025.1 Kitasatospora sp. NPDC058243 | reverse complement strand
TAACTCATTTGGGGGAGTACTGTCTTGAAAAGGAAAGGGGAGGGAGTTCGATTCTCCGATGTCAAAAAACTCGTTGAAGTCGGGACGCAGATCGACCGCGGACAGAACCCCGTGGAGGCAGCGGATCGCCGTTTCCGCGCCCTCTGGGGGTGTCGGACACGCCCAGAGGGCCGGGCGACGGGTCAGTGCGGTCCGCGCGGGTCGTGCGGGTCGTGCGGCTTGGGGTGGTCGCCGTCGGCGTCGGGCCGGCCGGGTGGCGGAGCGGGCTCGGTGGCCGTGTCCGCCGGGGTGGCGGCGTCGACCGGCCCGGGGGCCGTCGCGCCGGCGGCGTGCGCACCGGCGGGTTGGTCGGCCCGGTCGGTCGGGGGTTCGACCAGCCACTCCGGGTTGCTGTGCCGGCGCCACCACTGCCAGGCCACGATCCCGCCGCCGATCGCCAGCGCACCGGCCACGGCGAGGCCGGTGGCCAGGCCGTTGCACCGCTTCCTCCGGGCGTTGCGGGCGGCCAGGTGGCTGATCTCGGCCGAGGTGACGTTGCCGTGCAGCGCGGTCAGCGCGGCGGCGCCCCGGGTCTGGGCCTCCTGGGCGACCGGGGTGACGGCGGCGCGGGCCTCCTCGACGGCCTGGACGACCCTGGGACCGACCGTGGAGCGGGCCTGGTCGGCTGCGCGGGCGGCGGAGAGCCGGGCCGCCAGGGCGGCCTCCTGGGCGCGGTGGAAGGCCTTCAGGACGTGCTGCTGGGTTTCGGGGGGCAGGCTGGCGAAGGCGTGACCGAACTGCGGGGCGATGTGCCGGTCGTACTGGACGCGGAGGCTCTGGGCGGCCTGGGCGGCTTTCGGCCCGAGGGTGTCCAGGGCCGGGCCCAGGCGCTGCTTGGCGCCGTCCGCGAGGTGCGCGGCGGTGTCCCGGGTCTTGGTGGCCGTCTCACGAGCCGAGTCCGAAAAGGTCACGAGTCTCTCCTCCTGGGTGGCGTCCTTTATGCACATATCCACCTGAATGCTGATCATGCATGCTGATTTGTCCACCGGCATGTCGGAGTGGGCCGTACGCGGACTGTGGGAGCGGCCGGGGAGAAGGCCCGATGTCGGATCCGCCGCAGTAGGCTGGCGATTTCGGCGGTCCCGTACGGGAGGGGAAGAACCTGATGCTGACCGGCTGCTACCGGCACCCGCAGACGGCCACCGGCGTCTCCTGCACCCGCTGCGAGCGGGCGATCTGCCCGCAGTGCATGGTGGCCGCCTCGGTGGGCTTCCAGTGCCCGGAGTGCGTCGGCGGCGGGCACGCCGGGACGCGGCGGGCGACCACCCGGTTCGGCGGGGCGATCGCCCAGGACGGCGGGCTGGTCACCAGGGTGCTGATCGGCATCAACGTGGTGGTCTTCGTGCTGGCCGCCTACGTGCTCACGCCGCGGCTGGGCCAGGTCTGGGAGCTGTACAGCGTCGGGCGGGCCGTCCTGGGCGGTCCGGACGGCGTCGCCGACGGCCCCGCCCAGTGGTACCGGCTGCTGACCTCGGTGTTCCTGCACCTGCAGTGGTGGCACATCGGGATGAACATGCTGGTCCTGTACTGGCTTGGCCCCACGCTGGAGGCGGCGCTCGGCCGGCTGCGGTTCCTGGCCCTCTACCTGCTCTCCGGCCTGGGGGGCAGCGCCCTGGCCTTCCTGATCGACGGCAACTCGCTGCGGTCGGTGGGGGCCTCGGGCGCGATCTTCGGGCTGATCGGCGCCACGGTGGTGATGCAGCTGCGGAACCGGGGCCCGCTCGCCCCGGTGATGGCGTTCCTGGTCTTCAACCTGGTCGTCACCTTCTCGCGGACGGACATCGACTGGCGGGCGCACATCGGCGGCCTGGTGGTGGGCGCGCTGACGGCGGCCGGTCTGATGTACGCCCCGCGCGAGCGCCGCGGCCTGGTCCAGGGGCTGGCGTTGGCGGGGTCGCTGGCCGTGGTGGCGGCGATGCTGATGATCGGGATGGCCCGCTACGGCGCGTGACGCCGCGGGTGTTTGTCCACAGCGGGTGCGGGGTTGTGCACAGGCTGTGTGCCGCCCGGGGTGTGGACTGCTGTTCTACGCGTGTCCTGCTGTGCGGTTTTCCCATTCTCGGGAAGTTGTGCACAGCCGTGGAAAGCCCGCGGTCGAAAAGTTATCCACAGGCTGGGGAGACTTTTCCCCAGTGTGGATAACCATGTGGATAAGCGCGACCATCTGATGATGGGGATAACCGACCGGCTTCCCGCCCGTGTCCGGGCATGCCTGACCGCCGCCCGGCACCAGTGGCCCGAAGCGGCGGAGGTGGCTCGACCGGAGCCTCAGGAGGAGCGGGAAGCTACTTCCACTGGGTGGAGACGCCGAACCCCGCGGCGATGAACCCGAAACCGACCAGGATGTTCCAGTTCCGCCAGCCCTCGACCGGGTAGCTGCCGCTGGTCACGTAATAGGTGACGATCCAGACCAGGCCGATCAGGAACAGTGCCAGCATCAACGGTGCGACCCAACTGCGGCCCGAACTGATCTTCACCGTGGCCGTGGTCGGCGGGGTGTAGTCGGACTTCTTGCGGAGTCGAGACTTCGGCACGAGGAGCTCTCCTGTCGATGCGCTGTGAGACCGCGCAGAGGTGCAGCGGGGGTCGGTCTGCCGGCGACGGGCGGTGCGGAACGCACGGGACCGTTCCCGCACGCGCCACCGGCGTCCGTTAGCGTAGTGGCTCGGTGGGTCTTAAGGAGATAAGGGTACGGTGCCTAATTTGTCGATTCCCCCTCGGCCGACCACTACCCGCCGCTCCGGCACCCGAATTGTCGGGCGTGCCCTGACCTGTGCGGTCTTCGCGCTCGCCGGACTGCTCTTCTACATCAGCGCGCAGACCGCCCGCGGCACCGACCTGCGGACCGACAACTCGCTGCTGAGCCTCGGCGACGTGATACGCCAGCGCAGCTCGCAGAACCAGCAGGCCCAGGCCCAGCTGGCCGACCTCCAGGCCCGCGCGCAGGAGCTCACCGGGCAGCAGGGCGGCAACCCCGCCGACGCCGCCCGGCTGGAGGACCTGCGGCTCGGCGCGGCCCTGGAGCCGCTGCAGGGCGGCGGCCTGACCGTCACCCTCAACGACGCCCCGCCGAACGCCACCGCCCGCATCCCGGGCGTCCCCGAGCCGGGCGTCAACGACCTGGTCATCCACCAGCAGGACATCCAGGCCGTGGTCAACGCGCTGTGGCGGGGTGGAGCCGAAGGGGTGCAGGTGATGGACCAGCGGCTGATCTCCACCAGCGCCGTCCGCTGCGTCGGCAACACCCTGCTGTTGCAGGGCCGGGTCTACTCGCCGCCGTACGTGGTCCGGGCGGTCGGCCGCACCGATGCGCTGAAGGCCGCCGTGGACGGCGACCCGACGATCCGCAACTACCTCCAGTACGTCCAGGCGTACGGGCTCGGCTGGAAGGTCCAGGAGAGCGGTGACCTGACCCTCCCCGGATACTCCGGGACCACCGAGCTGCGGTCGGCGGGCGGGCAGCAGTAGCGGACCGGCCTCGCGGTCGTTGATCCCGGGTCTACTCTTGACCCCAGTCCGCTACGTCGAGGGAGCACCATGTACGGCTGGATCTGGCGTCACCTCCCGGGAAACACCCTGGTCCGCGCCGTCGTCTCGCTGCTCCTCGTCGCGGGGATCGTCTATCTCCTCTTCACCTACGTCTTCCCGTGGGCGGAACCGTTGCTCCCCTTCGGTGACGTCACAGTGGACGGCGGCGAAGGTGCCGCGGCCGGCTGAACCGGCGGCCCTGCTCCTCCACCCTGCCGACCCCGCCCCGCATCCCACGGAGACCACGCGAGAATGACCACCCAGCCGACCGCGCCCCGCATCCTGGTCGTGGACAACTACGACAGCTTCGTCTTCAACCTGGTCCAGTACCTGTACCAGCTCGGTGCCACCTGCGAGGTGGTGCGCAACGACGAGGTGACCGTCGAACACGCCGTCCGTCGGTCCGGCGGCGAGGACGACCAGGGCTTCGACGGGGTGCTGCTCTCCCCCGGGCCCGGGGCGCCGGAGGAGGCCGGGGTCTGCATCGGGATGGTGCACCACTGCGCGGGGATCGGGCTGCCGGTGTTCGGCGTCTGCCTGGGCCTGCAGTCGATCGCGGTCGCGTACGGCGCGGTGGTCGACCGGGCACCGGAACTGCTGCACGGCAAGACCTCGCCGGTCGAGCACGAGGACGGCGGGGTGTTCGAGGGACTGCCCTCGCCGCTGACCGCCACCCGGTACCACTCGCTGGCGGTCGAGCCGGCCACCGTGCCGGACGAGCTGGTGGTCACCGCGCGCACCGACAGCGGCGTGATCATGGGTCTGCGGCACCGCGAACTGCCCGTCGAGGGCGTGCAGTTCCACCCCGAGTCGGTGCTCACCGAGGGCGGCCACCGGATGCTCGCCAACTGGCTGGCGGAGTGCGGCTACCCGCAGGCCGTGGACCGGTCGGCCGGGCTCGCCCCGGTGATCGGCCGGGGCTGAGCGGCGTGACCGCGCTGCGTCCGGAGGGGCGTTACCAGCCGGCGGCGGGCCCGGGAGACGGACAGCCGTACGGCGGCGCGCAGCACGGCGACGGCCCGTACGGTGGCGGTCCGTACGGCGACGGGCAGCACCACGGCGGCGCGGCGGCGCACCCGCAGCCGTACCCGGCGCAGCCCGGACAGGGCGCCGCCGAGGACGCCTGGGGCGTGTACGAGCAGGCCGAGCAGCCCGCCGTGTCCGGACCCGAGTACCCGTGGCTGCCCGACCAGACGCTCCAGCTGCGCCTGCCCCTCGACATCGGCGGGCCGGCCGCGGAACCGGCCCCGCCCACCGGCGGCCGGGCCGAGCGCCGCAGGGCCGCCCAGGGCCGGACCTCCGTGCGCGCGGGCGTCGGTCGGCGCCGGGCGAGCGGCCGGGGCGCCGGGGCGAAGGCGCGGCCCAAGGAGTCCGCGGTCGTGGTGGCCGCGCGGCTCGTCGGGGAGCTGTGCATCACGCTCGGCGTGGTGATGCTGCTCTTCGTCTCGTACCAGCTCTGGTGGACCAACGTGCAGGCCGACGCGGCCGCCGACGGCGCCCGCAACCGGCTGGAGCAGCAGTTCGACGCGGCCCTGGCGCCGCCGAAGCCCGGGCAGCCGGCTCCGGACCCGGCCAAGCCGGAGTCGTTCGAGCCCGGCAAGGGCTTCGCCATCATCTACCTGCCCAAGCTGGGGCTGAAGTTCCCGATCGCCGAGGGCACCTCCAAGCCGGCGGTGCTCGACAAGGGCCTGGTCGGCCACTACACCGGCACCGGGATGCCGGCCGACAAGGCGGGCAACTTCGCGCTGGCCGCGCACCGCAACACCCACGGCGAGCCGTTCCGGTACATCAACCAGCTCGGCAAGGGCGACAAGATCGTGGTGGAGACCGCCACCTCGTACTACACCTACGAGGTCACCAGCAGCATCCCGGAGACCTCCCCCAACAACGTGAGCGTGATCAAGCCCGTCCCCAACGGCGCCGGTTACGCGGGCGCCGGCCGGTACATCACGCTGACCACCTGCACCCCGGAGTTCACCTCCAAGTTCCGCCTCATCGTCTTTGGCAAGATGACCGAGGAACGGCCGCGCAGCCAAGGCAAGCCGGCCGCGATCACGGGCGGGTGACCGCCCGGGCACCCGGCACGAAGGGGGAGCACCGGAGATGACGGACGAGACCGCGCAGTCGGCCGAGCCGCGGGAGGAGGCCTTCCCGCCGCCCGAGACCGGCCCCGCGCCCGCCCGGCGCGGCCGCAGCCGCGCGCTGGCCGCACTCGGCGTCTTCGGCGAGCTGCTGATCACCCTGGGACTGGTGCTCGGCCTGTTCGTGGCCTACTCGCTGTGGTGGACCAACGTCGAGGCGGACCGCTCGGCGGCCGCGGCCTCCGACCGGCTGCGCGACACCTGGGCCGCGAGCCCGACCGGCACCCCCTCGGCGCCCCCCGGCGGGACGCCCGCCCCCGCCGCGCCGTTCGCGGCCGGGGACGCGGTCGGCTTCCTGCACGTCCCGGCGATGGGCCGGGACTACCAGGTGCTGATCCGGATGGGCACCGACGGCGACACCCTGGCCGAGGGCGTGGCGGGGGTGTACGAGCAGCCCTACCGCGCCGCGATGCCCTGGGACCAGGCCGGGAACTTCGCGCTGGCCGCCCACCGGGACGGCCACGGAGCCAAGTTCCACGACCTGGACGCGGTGCACCGGGGCGCCGCGGTCGTCGTCGAGACCAAGGACAAGTGGTACGTCTACCGGGTCGACAGCACCCTGCCGGAGACGTCCAAGTACGACACCGGCATCGTCGCGCCCGTCCCGGTCGGCTCCGGCTACACCGGACCCGGCCGGTACATCACGCTGACCACCTGCACGCCGGTGTACACCTCGCGCTACCGGATGGCGGTCTGGGGGAGCCTGGTGCGGGTGGACGACGTGGACGCCAAGCGCACCCCGCCGCCGGAACTGCGCCAGCCCTGAGCCCGGCTGCCGCTGCTGCGGCCGGCTGCCGTAGGCCGGAACCGAGAACGCCCGAGGGCCCGTCGCAACCGCTGCGACGGGCCCTCGGGCGTACGGCCGGACAACTCCCACCAAGCCTCAGATCCAGGGGAACCAGGGCTTAGTTGTTGCTCCCCCCTTTGGTGTTGGAGGGTGAGGGGGAGAGGGGGTCACCCCCTTTGGGCGGATCGGCCGGCTTCGTGATGAGCATCACCTGGGTGTTCGGATCCAGCTGGGTGCCGGCGGGCGGGTTGGTGCTCACGACGATGGCGTTCGGGTCCGACGGACCGGACACCACCGTGTAGAGCAGCCCGACCTTGCCCAGCTGCGAGATGGCGTCCGACAGCTTGACGTTCTGCAGCGGCGGGACCTGGGGCTTGTCCTGCATCTTGAAGATCGTCAGCGTGATCTTCGTGTTGGCCGGGACCTTGGTGTTGGCCTGGACCGACTGCGCGGCGACGGTGTTCGCCTTGCTCTGGTCGGTGGTCTGCACCGTCTTCGAGGTGTCGACCTGGAAGCCCAGGCCCTCCAGCTGGGCCTGCGCCACCTCCTTCTGCGCGCCGGCCACGTTCGGCACGGTCACCTTCGACTTGCCCTGCGAGACGGTCAGCTTGACCGGGGCGGTCGGGTCGCCGGCGGTGCCCGCCGCCGGGTCCTGGGCGGTGACGTTCTCCTGCGGAGCGGTGTCGTCGTCCTTGTACTCGGTGGTGACGTTGGTGAAGCCGGCGTCGCCGAGCGCCTTGGTCGCCTGGTCCTTGGTCTTGCCGACCACGTTCGGCAGGGGGGCCTTGGCCGGGCCGGAGGACAGCTGCACGGTGATGGTGCTGTTCTCCGCGACCTGGCCGCCGACGGCCGGGTTCTGGGTGCAGACCTGGTCCTTCTTGATGTTGGCGTCCGGGCAGGCGAGCTTGTCGCCCTCGGCCACCACGAGCTTGGGACCGGCCGCGGCCGCGGCCGTCTTGGCGTCCGCCAGGCTCTTGCCGACCAGGTTCGGCACGGAGACCTTCGGGGTCTCCGTGGTGCCGCCGCCGTTGCCGTTGAACATGGCCTGGGCCACGAAGAAGGTGCCGACCAGGACCAGCACGGCGGCGACCGCCAGCACGATCCAGGAGGTGTTGCTCTTCTTCGGCGGCTGCTCGCCGCGCCGGCCGCCGTCCCGGCCGTAGCCGTCGTCGTGGCCGCCGCCCGCCGGGCCGTCGGCGTAGGCCTGGCCGTAGCCGTCGTCCTGGTAGCCGCCCTGCGGGCCGTAGCCGGGCTGGCCGCCGGCCTGCGGCAGGACGGTGGTCGGGCCGCCGCCGGGCTGCTGCGGCAGCACGTTGGTCTGGCCGTACGGGTCGTGCTGCTGCGGGTAGCCGTTCTGGTCGTAGCCGTACCCGGCGCCCATGCCGTACGCCGCGGCCTGCTGGGCGGCGGCCACCGGCAGGCCGTCGAGGAAGCGCTCGATGTCGTCGCGCATCTCGTCGGCGCTCTGGTAGCGGTAGTCGCGCTCCTTGGCGAGCGCCTTCAGCACGATCGCGTCGATCTCGGGGCGGACCTCGGGGTCGAAGACGGACGGCGGCTGCGCCTCCTCCCGGACGTGCTGGTAGGCCACCGCGACCGGGGAGTCGCCGACGAACGGCGGGCGCACGGTCAGCAGTTCGTACAGCAGGCAGCCGGTGGAGTAGAGGTCGGAGCGGGCGTCGACCTGCTCGCCCTTGGCCTGCTCGGGGGAGAGGTACTGGGCGGTGCCGATGACGGCCGAGGTCTGGGTCATGGTCATCCCGGCGTCGCCCATCGCACGGGCGATGCCGAAGTCCATGACCTTGACGTTGCCCTGCCGGGTCAGCATCACGTTGGCCGGCTTGATGTCACGGTGCACGATGCCGGCGCGGTGCGAGTACTCCAGCGCCTGCAGGATGCCGATGGTCATCTCCAGCGCGCGCTCGGGCAGCAGCCGTCGGCCGGAGTGCAGCAGCTCGCGCAGGGTGGACCCCTCGACGTACTCCATCACGATGTACGGGATGGAGATGTTGTCGATGTAGTCCTCGCCGGTGTCGTACACGGCGACGATCGCGGGGTGGTTCAGGGACGCCGCGGACTGCGCCTCGCGGCGGAAGCGGGCCTGGAACGACGGATCCCGGGCCATGTCGGCCCGGAGCGTCTTCACTGCGACGGAACGGCCGAGCCGGGTGTCATGGGCGAGGTAGACCTCGGCCATGCCGCCGCGTCCGAGGACGCCGCCGAGCTCGTACCTGCCGCCTAGGCGACGAGGCTCTTCCATAGTTCCGACCCTCTCCCTCGCCTGCCGGCGAGGTTGTGACGTAGGTGTCCCCGCACGCTCAGGGTGACGCCGAGCGGGTCTCGACCGGTTCTCCGGCCGGGCCGTGCGCCGTCTCGCGGGCGGCAACGGGCACACCCGCTGCTGGCGGATACGCTACCGCTCGCACCGCATCGGACCGGAGTCGGCCGTCGGCCGATATCAGACCGGTATCCGGACGGGGGTGTCGATCGTGACTTTCCACTCACGGCCGGGCCTCCTCCTCACTTGCCGAGGACGGCCTGCATCACCGCCTTGGCGATCGGGGCGGCCAGCCGGCCGCCGCTGATGCCGTCGCGGTTGTTGGAGCCGTCCTCGACCACGACCGCGACCGCCACGGACTGGCCGTCGGTGGTCTTGGCCCAGGAGGTGAACCAGGCGAACGGCAGCCCGGCGTTGTCCTCGCCGTGCTGCGCGGTACCGGTCTTGCCGCCGACCTGGAGGCCGGGGATCTTGGCGCTCTTGCCGGTGCCGTTCTCCACCACCGAGACCATCAGGTCCTGCATCTTCTGCGCGGTGGCCGGGCTCATCGGCTGGGAGAACTGCTTCTCGGTGTGCTTGGAGATGGTGGTCAGCGAGGCCGAGCGCTCCTGGTCGACCAGGTACGGCTGCATCAGGCTGCCGTTGTTGGCGATCGCGGCGGACACCATGGCCATCTGCAGCGGGGTGGCGCGGGTGTCGTGCTGGCCGATCGAGTCCTGCGCGGTGCCGTCCAGGCTCGCGCTGCTCGGGAAGATGCTCTTCTCGGAACGGACCGGGGTGTCGATGGTGCTGTTGAAGCCGAACTTCTCGGCCTGCGCCCGCATCTTGTCCTTGCCGAGGTCCGCGCCCATCTTGGCGTAGACCGTGTTGCAGGACTGGTCCATCCCCGACTTGACCGTGGCGTTCCCGCACTTCTCGAGCGGCGACTCGTTGTTGAGCACCGTCTGGGTGCCCGGCAGGGTGTACGGGTCCGGCGTCGCGGTCTGGTCGTCGATGTTCTGGTACAGGCCGTTCTCGAACGCGGCGGTCGCGGTGACCAGCTTGAACGTGGAGCCGGGCGGATAGGTCTCCTTCAGAGCCCGGTTGAGCATCGGCTTGTTGGGGTCGGCGTTGAGGTCCGTCCAGGCCTTGGAGTCGCCGCTCTCGCTGCCGGCGATGGTGCCCGGGTCGTAGGACGGGGTGGAGACCAGCGCCAGGATCGCGCCGGTCTTCGGGTCGATCGCGACGGCGGCGCCCTTCTTGTCCCCGAGGCCGTCCCAGGCGGCCTTCTGCGCCTTGGCGTTGATCGTGGTGACGACGTCGCCGCCGCGCTGCTGCTCGCCGGTCAGCATGTCCAGGGTGTTGCGGAAGAACAGCCGGTCGTCGGTGCCGGAGAGGATGCCGTCCTCCAGGTTCTCCAGCTGGCTGGAGCCGAAGACCTGGGAGGAGTAGCCGGTGACCGGGGCGTACATCGGGCCGTCGACCCAGGAGCGCTTGTACTTGTAGCGCAGGCCGTTGACGAAGTCGGACTTCGTGACCGGCTGGCCGCCGACGATGATGTTGCCGCGCGGGTGGGCGTACCGGTCGTACTGCTGGCGCTTGTTGTTCTTGTTGGTGGCCCAGGCGTCGGCCTGGACGCCCTGCACCCAGTTGGTGCGCACCATCAGGGCCAGGATCAGGACGAGGCAGAAGATCGAGACCCGGCGGATCGGCTTGTTCATCGGACGGGTCCTCCCTGGCCCTCGGTGGCCGGGGTCGCTTCGACCCCGGGTCGGCGGGCGCTGTCGCTGATCTTCAGCAGGATCGCGACCAGCGCCCAGTTGGCAACCACGGACGACCCGCCCTGGGCGAGGAACGGCATGGTCATACCGGTGAGCGGGATCAGCCCGGTGACGCCGCCGGCCACGACGAAGACCTGCAGCGCCATCGCCGACGAGAGCCCGACGGCGAACAGCTTGCCGAACGGGTCGCGGGCGGCGAGGGCGGTGCGCAGGCCGCGCTGCACCAGCAGGGCGTACAGCAGGAAGATCGCCATCAGGCCGGTCAGCCCGAGCTCCTCGCCGAACGAGCCCAGGATGAAGTCGCTCTTCGCGGCGAAGTTGATCAGCCAGGAGCGGCCCTGGCCGAGGCCCGAGCCCGTCACCCCGCCGGAGCCGAGCGCCATCAGCGACTGGCCGATCTGCTCGGTGGCGCCCTTCGGCGGGTGTGCTCCGAAGGCGGCCATCGGGTCGAGCCAGGCGTCGATGCGGACCTTGACGTGGCTGGTGGTCATGGCGACCGCGACCGCGCCGCCGATCGACATCAGCAGGCCGAACAGGATCCAGCTGGTCCGCTCGGTGGCGACGTAGAGCATCACCACGAACAGGCCGAAGAACAGGAAGGACGTGCCGAGGTCGTTCTCGAAGACCAGGATCAGCAGGCTGAGCAGCCAGATCACGACGATCGGGCCGAGGTCGCGCCCGCGCGGCAGGTACAGGCCCATGAAGCGGCGGCTGGCCAGGGCGAGGGCGTCGCGTTTGACCATCAGGTAGCCGGCGAAGAACACCGTCAGGATGATCTTGGCGAACTCGCCGGGCTGGATGGAGAAGCCGCCCATCCGGATCCAGATCTTGGCGCCGAAGTCCTCCGCCCGGGCCGGGAAGAAGGCCGGCGCGGCGAGCAGGACCAGCGCCGCCACCATCGAGATGTAGGTGTAGCGCTGGAGCACCCGGTGGTCCTTCAGGAACACCATCACGCCGATGAACAGCCCGATCCCGAGGGCCGACCACATCAGCTGGTTCCGGGCCGCCGGGAAGTTGGCGCTCAGCAGCTTGCCGGCCTTGTCGAGCCGCCAGATCATCACCACGCCGAGACCGTTCAGCAGGGTGGCGATCGGCAGCATCAGCGGGTCCGCGTACGGCGCGAAGCGGCGCACCAGCAGGTGCGCGACCAGCGCCAGCGCGCCCATGCCGAGTCCGTAGCCGACCATGCCGCTCGGCAGCGCGGAGTCCATCGCGAGGCCCACGTTGGCGTACGCGAGGATCGGCAGCACGACGGCGAAGGCCAGCAGGGCCAGCTCGGTGTTGCGCCGGTTCGGCGCGCCCTGGAGGGAGATGGTGGTGTTGGCCCGGCGCCGGGAGGCGGCGCGGTCGGTGGCCGTCCGGCGCCTGCCGGCCCGGCCGGTGTCGTCGCTCAGGTCGTAGGTGCTCACGTGGTGACCGCTCCCTGACGGCCGGCTGCCCCGCTCGGGGCGGGCCTATGTCGGATCACGGAGGTCACTGCTTCGGGCAGGAGTCGGCCCGGCTGCGCTCCTCCTCGGTCAGCCCGGAGAGGTCGCCCGACGGGCCGGTGTTCGGCGCGGCGGCGTTCGGCGCCGGTGCGGTCGGGCTCGGGGCCGTCGGGGTCGGGGTGGCCGGGGTCGGAGTGGTGGGGGCCACCGGGGGGCGGGTCTTCTCGCCCGGGGTGGGCGTGACGGCCAGGAACGCGGCGTGGGTGGCCTGCGCCGCCTGGGTGCCCTGGGCGCCCGGGTTGGTCCGGGCGTCGGCGACCTTCTTGCAGAGCTTGACCCAGCCGTCGAGCTCCTGGACGGTCGCGGTGGCGGCGCCCAGGCTGTCGGCCGAGATGGTCTTGTTCAGGTGCTCGGCCTGGTCCTGCGGCAGGTACTTGAGCTCGACGTCCTTGTACGCGGTGTGCACCGAGGACAGGCTCAGGCCGGCCAGGTTCTGGTTGATGCCCTGGTAGACCGCGACGTGGTCGCCCTGCTTGGCGACGTAGTACTGGTCCTGGGTCCACTGGTAGCCGAAGAACCCGGCGCCGCCGAGCAGGCCGAGGGTGACCAGGACGGCCACCGAGACGGTGAGGCCCTTGCGCTTGCGCTTCGCGGGCGGCTCCTCGTCGAACTCCTCGGCGCCGTACACCGAGGGCTCGCCGGAGCCGTAGCCGTACTCGCCCTCGTAGCCCTCCGCGGGGCCGAAGCCGCCCTGGGCGGCGCCGTAGCCGGCGTCGTAGCCCTCGGCCGGGCCGAAGGCGCCCTGCGGGGCGCGGCCGAGGCCGGCGGCGCGGCCGGCCGGGGTGTCGGCGATCGAGCGGTCCGCGGCGGCCGAGGACGGCGGGGTGTCGGCGACCGCGCCGACCACCACCGGGACGTCGTTGTACTGGCCGCTCGTGGTGTCCGTGGCACCGACGTCGATGACGTCCGCCACGATGCAGGTGATGTTGTCCGGACCGCCGCCGCGCAGCGCGAGCTGGATCAGCTCCTGCACGGTCTGCTCGGGCGAGTAGTAGCTGCCGAGGGTGTCCTGGAGGGTCTGGTGGCTGACCGGGCCGGAGAGGCCGTCGGAGCAGATCAGGTAGCGGTCGCCGGCGCGGACCTCGCGGATCGACAGGTCGGGCTCGACCTGGCCGCGGCCGTCGAGCGCCCGCATCAGCAGCGAGCGCTGCGGGTGGGTCTCGGCCTCCTCCGGCGTGATCCGGCCCTCGTCGACCAGGCGCTGCACCCAGGTGTGGTCCTGGGTGATCTGCACCAGCGAGCCGTCGCGCAGCAGGTAGGCGCGGGAGTCGCCGACGTGCACCATGCCCATCCGCTGGCCGGTCCAGAGCATCGCGGTCAGCGTGCAGCCCATGCCCTCCAGCTGCGGGTCCTCCTCGACCATCTGCCGGAGCCGGTCGTTGGCGCCCTGGACGGCGTCGCCCAGCAGGGTCAGCAGGTCGGCGCCCGGCACGTCCTCGTCCAGTCGGACGATCGAGCCGAGCACCTCGGAGGACGCGACCTCGCCGGCCGCGGCGCCGCCCATGCCGTCGGCCACGGCCAGCAGCCGCGGCCCGGCGTAGCCGGAGTCCTCGTTCCCCTCCCGGATCAGTCCCTTGTGGGAGCCGGCGGCGAAGCGCAGCACCAGGGTCATGCGACCTGTGCCCCCCTCTGGGTCATGGACGGGATGCTGTCCCTCATGCGCTACTACTTCCGCAGTTCGATGACGGTCCTGCCGATACGGATCGGCATGCCCGGCTGGAGCGGAGTGGGCGCGGTCAGGCGCTGCCGGTCCAGATAGGTGCCGTTGGTGGAGCCTAGATCCTCGACCGTCCACTGCCCAGTCTGATCCGGATAGATCCTGGCATGCCGGGAGGACGCGTAGTCGTCGTCCAGCACGATGGTGGAGTCGTGCGCGCGGCCCAGGGTGATGGTCTGGCCCTGGAGCGCGACGGTGGTCCCGGCCAGTGAGCCCTGCACCACCACGAGCTGGGTCGGGGCGCCGCGGCGGCGGCCGCCGCCCTGGGTCTGGCCCGCCGCGGGGCCTGTGGCCGGGGCCTGCGCGGTGCGCCCGGCGGCCGGAGCGGCGGCGGCGCCGCCCGGAGCGGCGTTGGCGCCGCGACGGGAGGAGCGGGGGTTCACCTTGGTCCCGAACAGGTCGCTGCGGATCACCTGGATCGCGACGATGACGAACAGCCACAGCACGGCCAGGAAGCCCAGCCGCATGACCGTGAGGGTCAGTTCTGACATGGCCGGCCCGCCTGTCGGTGAGCGAGGCGCGCGAACAACTCGGACACTACCCTTCGACCTGTCGGTAGACGATGGTGGTGGAGCCCACGACGATGCGGGAGCCGTCGCGGAGCGTAGCGCGCTGGGTGTGCTGTCCGTCCACCACGATGCCGTTGGTGGAGCCCAGGTCGAGGACCATCGAAGGGGTGCCGGGGCGGATCTCGGCGTGCTTGCGGGAGACCCCGGGGTCGTCGATCCGCACGTCCGCCTCGGTCGAGCGGCCGAGTACGCAGGCCGCGCCGGTGATCTGGTGGCGGGCGCCGTTCACCTCGATCCAGCGGCGGAGCGAGGCGCCGTGGCCGGCGCCGGGGAAGGCGCGGACGTTGCCGCCGGACGTCGCGGGCGGGCCCTGGGGCATCGCCGGGGGCGCGGCCGGCGGCGGGGGCGCGCCGTACTGGCCGGCGCCGGTCTGCTGCCACGGTGCGCCGGGGGCCGGGGCGGCCGGCTGGCGGTCGTATCCGGGCTGCTGCTGTTGCTGCTGCTGCGGGGCGTACTGCTGGGGCTCCTCGGCCGCCAGGGTGCGGCTGCGCACCCGGTACAGGCCGGTGTCCAGATCGTCGGCCTTCTCCAGGTTCACCTGGAGCGGGCCCATGAAGCTGTACCGCTGGGCCTCCGCGTACTCGCGGACCATGCCGGCCAGCTCGGCGCCCAGCTGCCCGGAGTAGGGGCTGAGCCGCTCGTGGTCGTGCGGGCTCAGCTCGACGATGAAGTCGTTCGGCACGACGGTGCGGTCGCGGTTCCAGATGCTCGCGTTGTTGTCGCACTCGCGCTGCAGCGCACCGGCGATCTCCACGGGCTGGACCTCGGACTTGAACACCTTGGCGAAGGTGCCGTTGACGAGACCCTCAAGTCGCTGTTCGAACTTCTTCAGCACTCCCATGGGACACCCCCTTCCAGGGTTCGTTCGCCTGCCTGCCGACCGGATCCCGCCGGGAGTCGGTCGTGCCTACTTGCGGTACTTCCGTACTGATCGTATCCACGCCGGGCCCTTCCGTACGGTTCCCGGACAGCGTGGTGCCCGGGGGTGGGCTCGGACACACAGGGTGACGCATACCGGGTACGGCACGCCAGGTGTGCCCGCCCGGGTGGGCTCCCGTCACTCGCTCGCCCGTTCGTCGTGCATCCGTTCGGATGCGCTTCGTCCCGCCGAAGAACGGATTCGGAGCGGCCCCCCGGGTCGTGCTACTGTTTTCCACGTCGGAAGGGCCGCCCACCAGGGAGGCCGGTCCAAGGAAACGCGAAGACCACATGGTACCGAGCGGTTCGGAAGATCGGTCGGCAACGAAGACGACACCCATGCGCGGGTGGCGGAATAGGCAGACGCGCTGGATTCAGGTTCCAGTGCCCGAAAGGGCGTGGGGGTTCAACTCCCCCCTCGCGCACAGCGAAGCCCCGCAGATCTACGGATCTGCGGGGCTTTCTCGTTGTCCCGGTCAGGAACGGGTGGCGGGCAGCTCGGCGCGGACCTCGAAGCCGCCGTCCTGGGTGGGGCCGGCGCTGAGCGAGCCGCCCAGCAGCTGTGCGCGCTCGCGCAGGCCGACCAGGCCGTGGCCGCCGCCCGGCAGGATCTCGTCCGGGTGGACCGGGGGCGCGTCGTTGCGCACCTCGACCCGCAGCCGACGCCCCTTCGCCCGGACCTTCACGTGCACCGCCGCCTCCGGGGCGTACTTGGTGATGTTGGTGAGCGCCTCCTGGACGGTGCGGTAGGCGGCCCGCTCGACCGCCTCCGGCCACGGGCGGTCACCGGGGTTCAGTTCGGTGTCGGCGGCCAGCCCGCTCTCCGCGATCAGCCGGGGCAGGTCGGCCAGCCGGGGCTGCGGGGCGAGCGGGGCGTCCGGGCGCGGGCCGGCGGTGCTGCGCAGCACCCCGACCATCTGGCGCAGCTCGTCGAGGGTGCGGACGGCCAGTTCGCGGATGGTGCGGGCGGTGGTCGCGGCGGCCGGGTCGGCGGTGCTCACCTGGAGCGCGCCGGCCTGGATGCTGATCAGGCTGACCTGGTGCGAGACCACGTCGTGCATCTCCCGGGCGAGCCGGCCGCGCTCGCTGATCAGCACCCGTTCGGCGAGCAGCCGGCTCTCCCGCTCCTGGCCGCGGGTCAGCTCGTCGAGCCGGGCGGCCAGCTCCCGCCGGGTGCGGGCGAGCATCCCGGTGGCGGCCGGGCCGGCGGCCAGCATCACCGACTGGATGGCGTAGAGCGCGGTGTCCCGGCTGAGTTCGAGGGTCTGCTCGGACAGCGGCCAGTGGAAGAACTCGACCAGCGTGAACAGGGTCGCGCAGGGGATGACGATCCGCGGGCGGGGGCGTTCGGCGGCCACCGTGTAGACGGCGGTGATCGGGGCCAGCCAGATGTCGTCGACGTAGCTGCCGGGCATGGTGAGCAGCAGCGCCGCCACCGGGAAGCGGCGGCGCCAGAGCAGGGCGACGGCGGCCAGCGTGGAGAGCGCGATCTGCCACCACGGGGAGTTCCGGGCCACCAGGGCGGCGTCCAGGAGGGAGTAGAGGGCGGGCAGCAGCAGCATCAGCCAGGGGGCGGTGCACCAGGCCGGGAGCCGTCTGGACGGCAGCTGTTCGGTGGCCGTCATGCCCCGTCGCCGGGTTTCGGCCGGACCAGCCCGGCCCGGTGGGCGAGCACCGCCGCCTGGACCCGGTTGGCCGCGCCGAGCTTGCCGAGGATCGCGCTGATGTGGTCCTTGACGGTGCCGGTGCCGAGGAAGAGCCGGTCGGCGATCTCGGCGTTGGACAGTCCCTCGCCGAGCAGGGCCAGCACGTCGAGCTCCCGGCCGGTGAGGGTGCGGGCGAGCGAGGTGGCCTCGGCGTCCGGGCCGCCGCCGTCCACGTAGCCGCCGATCACGGTGCGGGTGACGGTCGGGGACAGGATGTTGCCGCCGGCCGCGAGCACCCGGACGGCGTGGACCAGCTGCTCGGGGGCGGTGTCCTTGAGCAGGAAGCCGGAGGCGCCGGCCCGCAGCGCGGTGCCGATGTACTCGTCGCTGTCGAAGGTGGTGAGCATCGCCACGGCGGGCGGGTCCGGCAGGGCGCGCAGCCGGCGCAGCACCGAGATGCCGTCGAGGTCCGGCATCCGGATGTCGAGGAGCACCACGTGCGGGCGCAGGCGCTGGACGTGCTCCTCGGCCTGGCCGCCGGAGCAGTCGCCGACGACCTCCAGGTCGGGGGCGGAGCCGACGATGAGGCCCAGGCCGGAGCGGACCAGGATCTCGTCGTCCACGATCAGCACGCGGGTGTCGGTGATGGTGCCTCCTCGGTTCTGGCGGCCGGGGTCGGGCGGTCCGCGCGGGTCGTTTCGAGGGTAGGGGTAGCCGGGGTGGGGCGCCGAACGGATGGCGGTCCTTACCCCCGCCACATGGCGGGGGTGGGAATCCGCTACCCGGTTCACGCAATTCTCAGGCCGGGTGGGGAACCATGGAGTTGGCTGCCCTTTGTCGGCCTGCTCCATTCAGTGGGCGCCCGGTCGAGGTGAGGGCCGCCGGTCAGTCCGTCGGGCCCCTGCGGGCACCCGTCGCCGGGCCGTGTGCGGATGCGCCCCACCATCTGATCGTTTGGAATTGAGCTGTGTCGTCCACTGTGAAGTCGGAGCCTTCCGCCACGTCCACCGGGCCCCGGCCCGTCGGCGTGCTCGACCGCTGGCGCCCGCGGGCCGCCGCCGTCTCCGTGTGGTACCTCCGGCTGCTGGCGCTGCTGAACGTGGCGACGGTGCTGCTGGTGCCATGGGGGAACCAGGTCAACGAGCACAACGAGGGTGAGTACTTCACCCCGTACCTGATGACCTCGGGTCTGGCCAGCGCGGTGCTGGCGGTCTTCCTGGCCATCGCGATGCGGCGGCGCAAGCGGGCCGCCTGGATCTTCAACGCGGCCCTGGCCAGCATGTTCGCGGTGCTGTACCTGCTGGCCATGGTGATGCCCGGCGAGCGGTTCAAGGCCCACCCGCTCAACTACATCTCCACCGTGCTGACCTGCCTGTTCGTCCTGGCGCTGGTCATCGGGCGGAAGGACTTCACGTCCAAGGGCGACCGCTCCAACCCGAAGACGGCGGCGGCCACCTTCGTCGGCGGGCTGCTGTTCGGCGGGGTCGTCGGCGCGCTGCTGGTCTGGGCGACCAACGGGCTCGGCGGCGCGGGCTTCTGGGACCTCTTCCGCTACTCCGTCGGCCGGATGATCACGATCAACCCCTCGGAGCACCTGCGCTCGGTGATCTCCTCGCCGACCTGGGTCAACGCGGCGATCAACGCGATGGGCGCGGTGCTCTTCCTGCTGGTGCTCTACGTGGCCTTCCGCAGCCCGCGCGGCAAGGAGCTGCTGAACCCCGAGGACGAGGCGAAGCTGCGCTCGCTGCTGGACAAGCAGGGCGAGCGGGACTCGCTCGGCTACTTCGCGCTGCGCCGGGACAAGGCGGTGATCTTCTCCCCCAGCGGCAAGGCGGCGGTGACCTACCGGGTGATCGGCGGGGTCTCGCTGGCCTCGGGCGACCCGATCGGCGACCCGGAGGCCTGGCCGGGCGCGATCGACTCCTGGCTGGCCGAGGCCCGCGAGCACGCCTGGGCGCCGGCCGTGATGGGCGCCTCCGAGGAGGCCGGGGTGATCTACGCCCGGCACGGGCTGGACGCGCTGGAGCTGGGCGACGAGGCGATCGTCGAGCTGGACGAGTTCTCGCTGGACGGCCGGGCGATGCGGGTGGTCCGCCAGGCGTACAACCGGGTCAAGCGGGCCGGGTACACGACGCGGATCCGCCGGCACGAGGACATCCCCGAGTGCGAGATGGCCGAACTGGTGGCCAAGGCCGACCAGTGGCGTGACGGGGCGACCGAGCGCGGCTTCTCGATGGCGCTCGGCCGGCTCGGCGACCCGGGCGACGGCCGCTGCGTGATGCTGGAGTGCCACGACGGCGACGGCGAGCTCAAGGCGCTGCTGAGCTTCGTCCCGTGGGGCCCGGACGGGCTCTCGCTGGACCTGATGCGCCGGGCCCGGGACACCGAGAACGGCCTGATGGAGTTCATGGTCATCGAGCTGCTGCAGCGTGCCGAGGAGGTCGGGCTGAAGCGGGTGTCGCTGAACTTCGCGATGTTCCGTTCGGTCTTCGAGCGCGGTTCGCGGCTCGGCGCCGGCCCGGTGCTGCGGTTGTGGCGTTCCGTCCTGGGCTTCTTCTCGCGCTGGTGGCAGATCGAGTCGCTGTACCGCGCGAACGCCAAGTACCGGCCGATCTGGGAGCCCCGCTACCTGCTGTTCGAGAAGAGCAGCGAGATCCCGCGGATCGGCATCGCCAGCGCGCGGGCCGAGGGCTTCATCGTCGCGCCGAGCCTGCCCGCCCTGTTCCGCCGCCGGCACTCCGGGGCCGCCGTGGTGGCGCCCCGGCTGCCGGTCGCGGCGCGGGACGGGAAGGGGTAGCCCTCCGCCGGGGGGCGGAGGGGACCGGGCGGTCGGATAGGGGGTGACGTCAGGGATATCCCTCCCCCCAGAGGATGACCCTGATCCGCATCTATGCCGATGTGGATTTGTTAAGAGGCTTCTAATGTTGGAGTAGCTCAGAAAGTTCGGGGATTCGGGAGTAACGGTTGTGATGGACAGGACCCACGCGGGGGGCGTGCGGGAGGGGTCGCTGGCGCTGGCCAGATCGGCCGCTGCCGCCGAGTGGGGGACGTTGTACGCGACGGTGCGGGACGCGGTGGTGCGCAAGAAGTTCGCCGCCGTTCCGATGGCCACGGCGGCGACGTTTCTGATCCTCCTGTTCAGCATCACCCAGCACCTGCCGGGCGGTGAGCACTTCGTCAACCGCATCGGGGTGGTGAAGGCGGCGCTGCCGCTGGACGTCTCGCTGCTGCGGACCCCGCTCTCGCTGTACGTGCCGGCGCTGGACCTGCCGGTCTGGGGCGCACTGGCCCAGGTGTTCGTGGTCTTCGGCGTCGCCGAGATCGTGCTCGGCCGGCGGATGACCCTGGTGGTGGCCTACACCTGCACCCTGGCGGGCACGCTGTTCGCCCGGATCGGCGTGGCGCTCGGCCCGGATCACCTGTTCGGCTTCCCGAAGTGGGTCGCCTACGTGCGGGACACCGGGCCGTCGGCCGCGGTGGTGGCGCTGGCGATCTGCATCGCGTTCCGCTGCCGGGCCTGGTTCACCGCCGGCCTGGTGGTGGTCATGATGGTCGGCGAGGCGGTCGTGCTGCCGAACCTGGCCGGTCTGGAGCACGTGGTCGCGGTGATCACCGCGCTGCTGCTCGCCGTCTCGGTCGAGGTGTTCGGGGACTTCTGGCCGCGGGTGCTGGCCGGGGTCGGGGCCGCCACCTCGGTGGCCGCGACCGCGTCGCGGGAGGTCGCGGTGGAGGCCCGGCGGCGCCCGGCGGGCGCGCTCGTCCCCTGACCCACCCGCCGTCTGACGGCCGTCGGGCAGCCGGCCGTCAGGCGTGCGGCAGGGGGAGTTCGAACCAGACCACCTTGCCGACCGCCTTGCGGGCGGTGCCCCAGCGCTCGGCGAGCTTGGTCACCAGGGTGAGGCCGCGGCCGGTCTCGCCCAACTGCTCGGCCGGCTCCAGCGACGGCAGGTTGTGGTTGTCGTCGCTGACCTCGACCAGCAGCTTGTCCACCCGGATCAGCTGGAGCCGGACGCGGTCCCGGGCCACCCGGACGGCGTTCGTGACCAGCTCGCTGACCAGCAGCTCGGTGATGTCACTGAGCGCCTCCAGGTGCCAGCCGGCCAGCTGCTCGCGGACCAGCGAGCGGGCCCGGCGCACCTCGCGGTGGTCCACCCTGAGGTCCCAGGTGGCCACCTCGGACGGGGCGACCCCGTCGAAGCGGGCCACCAGCAGGGCGACGTCGTCCTTCCGATCGTCCGAGTGCAGCCGCTTGAGCACCACGTCGCAGGCCTGCTCGGGGCTCTGCCGCGGGTCGATCAGATTGCCGCACAGCGCGGCCAGGCCCGCTCCTATGTCGCCGCCCCGGACCTCGACCAGGCCGTCGGTGCACAGCACCAGCATCGAGCCGTCCGAGACGTCGATGGTCTTGGCGACGAACGGCACCCCGCCGACCCCGATCGGAGCGCCGGCCGGGATCTCCAGCAGCTCGCCGGAGCCGTCCGGGTGCACCAGCACCGGCGGGACGTGGCCGGCGCTGGCCAGCTCGCAGGTCCGGTTGATCGGGTCGTAGACCGCGTACAGGCAGGTGGCGAGGTGGTCGTCGCCGAGCTTGTGGGCCAGGTTGTCCAGGTGCCGCAGCAGCTGGCCGGGCGGCAGGTCGAGCGCGGCGAGGGTCTGCATGGCCGTCCGGAAGCGGCCCATCGCGGCCGCCGAGTGCAGGCCGTGGCCCATCACGTCGCCGACCACCAGGGCGACCCGGCTGCCGGGCAGCTGGATCGCGTCGAACCAGTCGCCGCCGACCTCGGCCTTCGGGTCGCCCGGCAGGTAGCGGTGGGCGATCTGGACGCCGGGGATCTGCGGCGGGCGGGTCGGGATCATCGAGCGCTGGAGGGTGGTGGCCACCCTGGCCTCGGCGCGGTGCAGCCGGGCGTTGTCCAGGGAGAGCGCGGCGCGGACGGCCAGCTCCTTGAGGGTGGCGGCGTCGCTCTCGTCGAAGGGGGCGCGGTCCGGCAGCCGGAGCAGCTTGAGGATGCCCAGCACGGTGCCCCGGGCGGACAGCGGCACCACCAGCATCGAGCGGCCGGAGACCACCTGGGCCAGCCGGGCCCCGCCGAGCGCGATCGCGTAGTCGACCGCGACGTCCGCGCTGATCACCGGGACCAGGACCGGCTGGTTCAGCTGCAGGGCCATCCCCGGCGGGGTGCGGCGAGGCATGCTGACCAGCGAGCCCTCGGACAGCACGTGGTCCCAGGC
This sequence comes from Kitasatospora sp. NPDC058243, assembly GCF_042882025.1. Lineage (NCBI taxonomy): Bacteria > Bacillati > Actinomycetota > Actinomycetes > Kitasatosporales > Streptomycetaceae > Kitasatospora > Kitasatospora sp. NPDC058243. The sequence goes on along the minus strand of NZ_JBHVWW010000013.1, from coordinate 98,098 downwards.
GCCGCCGGTCTCGTTGTAGACCAGGGCGACCCGGCGGAGCATGGTGTCGTCGTCCGGGCGGGCGGCCGGCAGCTCGGAGTCGGAGATCAGCCCGTCCACCAGGTCCACGCAGGCGAAGTCGGCGACCCGGGGGACCAGCACCTGGCAGAGCTCGTGCGCGGTGAAGCCGAGGTCCAGGGTGGTGCCGACCTTGCCGCCGACCTCGTTCAGCAGTGCCAGCTGCTCGCCGGCCTGCCCGTTGGTCAGGAACGGGCTCAGCCGCCCGGACGGGGCGCCCTCGGCGCCGGTGGGGGTCTGGTCGCTACGGCGGGGCGGACGGCCGTTGGCGGGCGGTTCGGCGGCGGCCGGCTCGATGGCGGCTCCTCCTCCGGTCGGGGACGGGGCGGTCGGGGGCGGGGTGGTCGTCGTCGGGGTGGTCGGGGCCGGGGTGGTCGGTGGGACGCCCGCCGGGGCGCCGACGGCGCCGGACGGCTGGGCGGCCGCGGACCGCTCGGCGGTCTCGCGCTGGGCCGGCAGCGGGCCGGGCGTCCGCCCCCGGACCGTCCGGGCCGGGGGCGCGGACTGCTCGGGCTGCGGCGGCGGGCCGACCCGGGCGGCGCGCTGCTGGGCGGTCGGGTAGCGGCGGCCGAGTCCGGCGGCGGCGTGCGCGGCGGCGGTCTGCGGGTCGGCGGGCAGGACCGGCAGCACGGTGGCCGGGTCCAGCCGCAGGGCGGGCAGACCGGCCTGGTCCAGCACGTCGAGCAGCAGCGCCCGGCGCGCGGCCGAACCGGCCGGCAGCAGCCCGGCCAGCCGGTCGGCCGACAGCAGACCGGCGCGCAGCCGGCCGGGCGGGGTCAGGGCCGCGCCCAGCCGGTGGAAGCCGCCCCGGGCGGGCGGGGTGGCGGCGAACGGCAGCAGCCGCTCGCCGAGTGCGAGCCGGGGGCCGGCGGTGCGCAGCGGTCGGGCGTCGGCGGCGAGGGCGAGCAGGCCGCCGAACGGGTCGGGCAGCGGCCAGGCCCACCAGAGCACGTCGCGCAGGTGCTCCTCGCGGTCGATGACGGCCAGCTGGCCGGCCCAGGGGCGCCCGTCGGCGGTCAGCGCGGCCAGGGTGTCCAGGGCGTCGCAGCGGCGGCGCACGGCGGACCCGGCGGTCTGGCCGGGGGCGGCGAGCGGCTCCACGGCGGGCAGCAGTCCGCTGGCCGGCCGGTCGTGGGCGACCTCGGCGCGGTGCCCGAACAGTTCCTCGGCGGCCCGGCTCCACTGGGCGATCCGTCCGGCCCGGTCGATCAGGACGAGGGCGAGCCGGACCAGGGCGCCCACGCCGGTCGGGTGGTCACCCGGTACGGCCTCGGCGTCCGCCGGACGCGGTGTGGAGTTGGACTCGGCCACCATGGATTCGGTCTGCTCCCGCCTGGCCGCCACGCCTGGAGGCGGCCGTCTCTCCGGAGGAAGGCACGCTGTGCGGAAACCCGGGGCGTGTCCTGTGGATCGTGCCGGGCTTGAGGGCGTGTCTGAACGAGTCCGCCGGGTGCCCGACGCCGCGCGCTGATCCGACGCGAATCATCAGACACGCCCTAGCGAAGCACGGACCGGCCCGGGCGTGATAGCGAAACGGGGAGATTCCTCAGGATCGGTTGCGTGCCGTGCGGCGCGCGCCGGTTCGCACTCCCCGTTCACCCGGACGGGGCTTTCGCGCGCGAGGGTAGGGTGGCAGGCCGGGCCACCCCGCGAGGCGGCTCCGCAGGACGCAGCCGGCCGGACGAGACAGAGGCGAGAAGTGACCGCGCAGAGCCCCGTCCGCTGGACGGACCCGCAGCAGCAGGAGTTGGAGGAGCGGGTCGCCGCCGCCGAACTCGCCTGGCTCAGCATGGACGTCGACGTGCAGACGCTGCGGGTCGAGATCGACAACTTCGCGCTGATCCACCATCAGCTGCTGGGTCCGCTCTACGCCCGGCTGGACGAGCTGGAGGCGCTGGTCGCCGAGGCGGTCGCGGCCAGGACCGGGCACCCCGAGGACCTCCGCCGGGCCGCCGAGGCCCGCCGGCAGGTCGACGAACTGCCCGACCTCGACGCGCTGTTCGACTCCGTCCGGGAGCAGGAGGCGGCCCCGCCGCCGCCCGCCGCGCCGGCCCGGGTGCGCCCCGGGCGGGACGCCCAGCGGATCTACCGCGAGCTGGTCCGCCGGGCCCACCCCGACCTCAGCACCGACCCGGCCGAGCAGCAGCGCCGGGCCGCGTTCCTGGCCCGGGTGAACGAGGCCTACGCGGTCGGCGACGCCGCCGCGTTGGAGGGCCTGTCCGCGGAGTGGTCCACCGCGCCCGAGGCCGCGCCCGGCACCGACTCCCCCGACCGGCTGGAGTGGCTGCGCCGCCGGCTGGAGTGGCTGACCGGCAAGATCACCGAGACCGCCACCGAGCAGGTCCGGCTGGAACAGACCCCGATGGGTCAGCTGCTCGCGCTGGCCCCGCAGGACCCGGACCGGCTGCTGGAGCAGCTCGCCGAGGAACTGCTCGCCAAGGCCGCCGCCCAGCAGGCCGAGCTGGAGCGGCTGCTAGGCGCCCCGGCCGCCCCGGCCGCGGCGGGCGACGGCCACCGGCAGCCGGTGGGCGACAATGGCACCGACCCGACCCAGCCCCAGGAGAGCCACACGATGTTCGCGCAGATCCCCTCCACCACCGCCGCCGCCGTGCCCGCCGACGCAGCCCTGCTGGACGTGCGCGAGCAGGACGAGTGGGACGCCGGCCACGTGGACGGCGCGCTGCACATCCCGCTCGGCGAGGTCATCGCCCGGATCGGCGAACTGCCGGACGGGAAGCTGTACGTGCTCTGCCGGGTCGGCGGCCGCTCCGCGCAGGTCGTCCAGTACCTGGTGCAGCAGGGCCGGGACGCGGTGAACGTGGACGGCGGCATGTACGCCTGGGAGGGCGCGGGCCGTCCGATGGTGAGCAGCACCGACCAGGACGCCTTCGTCCTGTAGGTCTGTAGGCCTGTGGCCTCGTAGCCCCGTGGTCCGGTGGCCCCGTCCGGCACCGTCGTGTTCGCCCGGTAGGGCAGGATGGGCGCGCGACCGCGCCGGGACGGGACCCGGGCGGCGCGCCGACCGGGCCGGGGAGGCCATGACGGAGACGACGGACCGCCCGGCTGCCGGACGGGTCTGGTCGACGCCCGCGCAGCTCGTGCTCGGCCTGACCGCGGCGGTGCTGGTGGTCGGCACCGGGTTCTTCCTCGCGGCGGTGTTCCTGCACGTCGCGCCGGCCAACTCGCTGTCCCGGCAGTACCGGGACGAGGTCGACGGCCTGGTGTACCCGGAGTTCGAGCAGAACTGGCGGCTGTTCGCGCCGAATCCGCTGCAGCAGAACGTCAGCCTGGACGCCCGGGTGCGCACGGCCGCCGCCGACGGCACCACCCGCACCCGCGACTGGACCGGGCTGACCGCGCAGGACCTCGCCGCGATCCGGCACAACCCCGCCCCCAGCCACGTCGACCAGAACGTGCTGCGCCGGGCCTGGGACTTCTACGACGGCTCGCACAACCCGCAGGACGAGGCGCTGACCAACACCCGCGGCAGGCTCGCCGAGCAGTACCTCAAGCGGATCGCGCTGCAACGGATCGGCCGGGAGGTGGACGGCGAGCGGATCCTGGAGATCGAGTTCCGGGCCACCGCGGTGACCGTCCCGCCGCCGTCCTGGAGCGGCGAGGCCGCGCCACCGGCGCCGAAGGTGCGGGAGCTGCCCTGGTGGCCGGTGGACGACGAGGACTACCGGGAGCTCGGGTGAGCGAGGTGTCGCCGGAGGTGTCGCCCGAACTCTCGCCCGACGTGGCGTCCGAGTTCTCGCCCGAGTTCTCGCCGGAGGTATCGCCGCAGCCCGAGCAGCGGTGGTCGGAGGGCATCCCGCGCCAGGCCGGGCAACCGCCCGCCGCCGGCTCTGCCCCCGGGCCCCGGCCCGACCCGGCGCCGCGCGGGCCCGGCCCGACCGACCTGGCGGCCCGGGCGATGGCGGCCTTCACCGGGCGCGCGCTGGGCCGCCACCAGGCCGCCGTGGTGCGGATCGGCTTCGGGCTGGTCTGGCTCGCCTACCTGCTGCGCGAGTGGCCCAACCGGCGGGTGCTGTACGGGGACCGGTCGCCCTGGTCGATGGACCTGGCCGAGCGGCTGCTGACCGACAACGGGGCGTTCACCGTGCTGCCGTGGTTCGGCGGGCGGCCCTGGTCCGAGCTGGTCTACCACCTGGCGGTGCTGGCCGCCGTCGCGGTGGTGCTGGGCTGGCGGACCAGGGCGAGTGCGGTGCTGTTCCTGGTCACCGTGCTGTCGCTGCAGAACCGCAACGTCTTCCTCGGCGACGGCGGCGACAACGTCGTCCACCTGATGGCGGTCTACCTGGTCTTCACCCGCTGTGCCGAGGTGTGGTCGCTGGACGCCCGGCGGGCCCGGCCGGGGCGGGCCGGGGTGGTGTTCTGGGTGCTGCTCGGCGCCGTCCTGGCGGCCTGCCAGGTCGGCGGCTTCTCCGGCGAGAGCCTCACCTGGACGGTCCGGACCTTCCCGTACGTCGGCTGGGCGCCGTTGTTCTGGGGGCTCTGGGCGGTGGCCGGGCTCTGGTGGACGCTCGGGCGGCTGCGGCCGGACGGCGAACCGCGCGCGGTGCTCGACGCGCTGGCGAACATGGTGCACAACTGCGCGATGCTGGTGATCGCCGTCGAGGTGGTGCTGATCTACGCGACGGCCGGCTGGTACAAGGTGCAGGGCTCGCGCTGGCAGGACGGCACCGCGCTGTACTACCCGCTGCACCTGGACTACTTCACGCCCTGGCCGTGGCTGTCCGGGCTGGTCGGCTCGGCGCTGCTGCCGGTCTTCCTGATCTCGTACGGCACGGTGGTCGTGCAGGTCGCGTTCCCGTTCACGTTGCTCAACCGGCGGGTCAAGAACGTGCTGCTGGCCGTGCTGCTGGCCGAGCACCTGGGGATCGCGCTGCTGCTCGGGCTGCCGGTGTTCTCGCTCGCGATGATCGCGGCGGACGCGGTGTTCCTGCCGACCGGCGCGCTGCTCTGGGCGGCGGCGCGGCTGCGGCGGATCCGGCGGTCACGAGCGCCGGTCGCCGAGGGCGTGCCCTAGGCTGACCCGTATGTCCTGGTTCGCCGCCCTTCGCGACACCGCGCGGACCGGACTCACCCTCGACCGGGCGCTCACCGACCCCAAGCGGGCCCTGCGCGGGGCCGTCGCGGTGGCGTTGGTGCTCTTCCCCACCCTCGCGCTCGGCGGGGTCGGGCTCGCCACCTCGGCCGCGATGGGCGCCTTCATCGCCGGCACGGCCACCTTCCAGCGCAGCTTCCGGCCCCGGGCCAGCCTCGCCGTCGCGGCCGGGGCCGGGCTCGGGGTCAGCACCTTCCTCGGCTACCTGGCGGCCGGGGTCCCCGGGTTGTTCCCGGTGCTGCTCGCGGTGTGGGCCTTCGGCGCCGGGCTCGCCTGGGCGATCGGGCCGACCGCCGGGGTGGTCGCGACCAACACCGTCTCGGTGATGCTGATCGTCGTCCAGCTCCCGGTCAGCGCGACCGCCGCGCTCGGACACGGGCTGGTCGCCGCCCTCGGCGGGGTCGTCCAAGCCGTCGTCATCACCCTGTGGCCGATCGGGAGCTGGAGTGCCCAGCGGGACGCCCTCGCCGACACCTACGCGGAACTCGCCGACTACGCGCGCAGGTTGAGGCAGGATCCGACCGCGCACGTCGACCCGGCGCCGTTCATGACGGCCCGGCACGCCGCCGCCCTGACCCCCTGGCAGGACCGCCACCGGCCGGCCGAACTGCGCGGCCTGCGCGGCCTCGCCGAGCGCATCCGGCCCACCCTGGCCGCGCTCGCCGACCCCAAGGTGGGCGCCCCGGAGGAGGGGCCCGAACGCGACCGGGCCCGTGAGGTGCTGGCGGCCGCCGCCGAGGTCATGGACGCCCTGGCCCGGGCCGTCCGCACCGGCGACCCCGTCCGGCTGCCCCGCTCGGCGCCCACGCTCACCCTGGTCCCGCCGGACGAGGGGCCGCGGCTGCAGGGGGCGGCCCGGCGGTCGGCCCGCCGGCTGGGCGGGCTGCTGCGCAAGGCCGCGGACACGCTGGAGCGGGGCGACGCGGACACCATCACCACGCCCGTGATCGGCGCGGGCGGGGCGCTGCACAAGCCGTCGATCCTCCGGATGCTGCCGGTCGCGCTGCGGACGGTGCGCCGGCAGCTGCGGCCGCGCTCGGCGATCTTCCAGCACGCCGTCCGGCTCGCCGGGGTGGTCACCGTCGCCTACCTGCTGGCCCGGCTGGTCGGCTTCCACCACGGCTACTGGGCGCCGATGACCGCCGCGATGGTGATGCGGCCGGACTTCGCCCAGACCTACAGCCGGGGTGTCGCCCGGCTGGCCGGGACGGTCGTCGGGGTCGCCGTCTCGACGCTGGTGGTGCAGCTCACCCACCCCGGGGAGTGGGTGCTGGCCGCGCTGGCCGTGCTGTGCATCGGCGGGTCGTACCTCGCGTTCCGGACCGGGTACGCGCTGACGACGGTCGGGATCTCGACGTACGTGGTGTTCCTGCTCGGGCTCCAGGCCGGGAACCCGCTCACGACGGCCTTCGAACGGGTCGGGCTCACCCTGCTCGGCGGGTCGGTGGCGCTGGTGACGTACGCGCTCTTCCCGACCTGGCAGACCGCCCGGCTCGGGGAGCGGCTGGCCGAGTGGCTCGCCGCCGCCGGGCGGTACGCGGCCGCGGTGATCGCCTGCTACGAGGACCCGGCCGCGCCGCGCGGGCGGGCGGTGCGGGCCGCGCTGCTGGACTCGCGGGAGGCCCGCTCGGAACTGCTCCAGGCCATGCAGCGCGCCGACGCCGAACCGGGTCGGCACGCCTCCGGGCTGCCCGGGGTGTCCCGGCGCCAGGTCGACCGGGCCCGGGCGGCCGTCGGGCACCTGGGGCGGGTCGCCGTCCTGCTGGAGGCGCACCTGCCGGCCGCCGACGCCGACCCGGTGCCGGGGACGGCGGAGTACGCGGAGGAGCTGCGGCTGGCCACCGCGCTCGCGGGGGCGGCGCTGCTCACCGGGCAGCCGGTGGAGTTCGGCGCCGTGCGGGAGGCGCAGGCGCGGCTGGAGGAACGGCTGGCGCAGGCGCCGGCGGGGGTGCAGCGGGACGTGGTGCGGGCGGGGACGCGGCTGCTGGGGCAGGCGCTGAAGGACCTGGAGCGGGCGCTGCGGGGGCGGGAGGACGTGCGGGGGCCGCAGTAGGCGCCGTTCGCCCCTCCTGGAAGGGCGAACGGCGGGGGCGAACGGAGGGGGGCGAACGGCGCCGGGGCGTCAGGCGGCGCGGGCGGCGGCCTCCAGCCAGTTGGCGAACTCGCAGGCGAAGTGCCACTGGTGGCCGGTGCCGAGGAGGGCGGGGGCGGCCTCGGGGAACTGGACGGTGAGGCGGATCCGCAGGCCGTCCGGGGTGTCGGCGAACTCGTGCATCACCCGCAGCACCTCGGTGCCGTCGGCGAGGGTGCCGGTGCCGCCGATGCGGACCGGGAAGGCCTGGTGGCCGGGCCCGGCGATCGGGACGTCGTCGTGGAAGCGCAGGAAGAAGCGGGCCGGGCCGGTGCCGAGGGTCTCGATGATCTCGACCCGTTCGCCGGTGGAGTCGGCCAGGTAGTGCTCGGGGTTGGCGGCGAGCAGGGCGTCCCGGTCGGGGGCGTGCAGGCGGCCCTGCCACCAGGTGAGGAAGCGGGCGGCGTCGATGCCGGTGGCGGTGAGCTCGGTGACGGCGGTGCTCCACCGGCCGCCGGAGGCGTGGGCCCAGGCGGCCAGGGCGGTGTCGGCGGCGGTGGTGTCGGGGGTGAGCAGTTCGCGCGTCCGGTCGTCGCCGAGGCGCTGCTTGAGCAGGCGCAGGGCGGTGCGGGCGCGGTCGAGCTCCCAGGCGAGGACGGCCTCGCGCGGGTGGCTGGTGCCGTCGATGTCGGTGTGGACGGTGAGCGCGGTGGTGGTCACGGCGTCACTCCTCGGCTCCTCAACGATGCGGAGAGATTTTCTCCGCTTCACTGGACGCTAGCATAGGGGGAGAGAATTTCTCCGGTTAGGGAGTTGCCGATGAGGGCCGACGCGGAACGCAGCCGGCGCAGGATCCTGGACGCCGCCTGCGAGGTGTTCCTGGAACGGGGCCCGGACGCCCCGCTGGACGCCGTGGTCCGGCGGGCCGGGGTCGGCCCGGCCACCCTCTACCGGCGCTTCCCCGACCGGGAGGCCCTGGTCCGCGCCCTGGTCACCGACCTGCTGGCCCGGCTCGCCGAGGCCGCCGCACAGGCCCGCCGCGACGAGACCGACCCGTACCGGGCGCTGCGCCGCTTCGTGCACGCCGCCGCCGACCTGCGGATGGGCGCGGCGATCGTGGTGCTGCTGGAGCGGCTGGTGGTGGACGAGGACCTGGTCGCCGTCCGCCGCGACGCCGTCACCGCCGTCGAGGCACTGCTGCGCGCCGCCCAGGACGCCGGGCGGCTGCGGGCCGACGTGGGGATGGGCGACCTGGTGCTGCTCTGCGTCCGGGTGTCCCGCCCGCTGCCGGGCGCGCTGGCCGCGCTCGACGCGGACGGCTCGCTGGTCCACCGGCACCTCGACCTCGCGCTCGCCGGGCTGGCCGCCGATCCGGACGGCCCGACCGGCCGGCCGCTCGGCTTCGACGAGGTGATCGCCGCCGCCGGCCGCCCCGGCGAGCCCGACCCGGGCGGGATCGTCCCGGGCGGGGTGGCCCCGGATCAGGTGGCCCTGGATCGGACGGCCTCGGACGAGGTGGCAGAGTGAACGCCATGAACGCCATGGACGACGAGGTGCTGCGGGCGTGGCGGGCGGCGGAGCGGGAGCCGGGGGCCGTCCTGCTGGACGGGTTCCACCCGCTGAAGCACGCGCTGCGCTTCGGCGGGGACGTCCGGCGGGTGCTGACCGCCGACCGGGCGGCGCTGCTGGCCCTGGCCGGGGAACTGGCGCCGGACGTCGCCCCGGCACTGGACGCGCTGGCGGTGGAGTTGCCCGAGGACCGGCTGCGGACGCTGGCACCCCGGCTGCACCCGACCGGGGTGGTCGCCCTGGCCGCGCGGCCGTCCGTCGGGGCGAACCTGGCGGCCCTGGCCCGGCGCCCGCGCCCGGCCCCGGTGGTGCTGCTGGAGAACCCGCGCAACCTGGGCAACGTCGGGGCGGTGATCCGGCTGGCGGCCGGCTTCGGCGCCACCGGCGTGGTGACCACCGGCGATCTGGACCCCTGGCACCCGACCGTGCTGCGCGGCAGCGCGGGCCTGCACTTCGCCACCGCGGTGGAGCGGCTGGCCCTGCCGGAGCTGCCCGCCGGGCCGCTGTACGTGCTGGACCCGGAGGGCGCGGACATCCGGACGCTGCCGTTCCCGGACGACGCGCTGCTCGCCTTCGGCACCGAGCGGCACGGCGTCTCGGCGGAGCTCAAGGCGCGGGCGGACCACCTGGTCTCGGTGCCGATGCAGCCGGGGGTGTCCAGCTTCAACCTGGCCACCAGTGTGGCGATGGGCCTCTTCCACTGGATGTCGTCGAAGCCGCGGGGGTGAGGCGTGGCGCCCGCCGGGCGGGCACCACGCCGTTCACGGGCTAGGCGAAGAGCCGGCGCCAGGTGTCCGGGCCGGGGTAGCCGTCGGCCTCGGCGCCGCGCCAGCCCTGGGCCTGCTGGAAGGCCTGGACGGCCCGCCGGTCGCTCTCGCTCCAGCGCGGGCCGGGGCCGACGCCGTACGAGCCGCCGAAGCCCTTGCGGACCAGCTGCTCGCCCAGCAGGCGGACCTGGTCGTTGTTCTGACCCGGCCCGAAGTACTGCCGGCCGGGGAAGGCGGGCGCCCCGGTGCCGGGCCCGACCGGCGGCGGTGGCAGCGGGGTGGTGCCGGCGCCGATGGCGCGGCCCTTGCCGTTGACCAGGTAGTCCCAGGTGTCCTTGCCGGGGATGCCGTCGGCCTCGGCGCCGCGCCAGCCCTGGGCCTCCTGGAAGGCCTGGGTGGCCCGCCGGTCGGCCTCGCCCCAGCGCGGGTCGGGCCCCTCGGAGTAGAACCGGGCGCCGCCGCGCTGCACCAGCAGCCGGCCGAGCTCGGTGACGTACGCGTTGTTCGCGCCGGGGCCGAACTTGTCCGCGCCCGGGAAGGCGGTGGCCGGGGCGCCGTCGTTGCTGCCGCCGGACAGGCCGGTGTAGCGGTACGGGACGTAGGCGCCGGAGTTGTTCCAGTAGGCGTACGGGGTGTCGCGCTTCTTGGTGCCGGGGGAGGTCTGCTCGTAGGCGAGGTAGCGGGTGAGGGAGGAGTCCGTCCAGCCGCCGAAGATCGTCACGTGCGACCCGGACTGCGGGCTGGCCGGGTTGTTGTAGATCAGCACGTCGCCGGGCTGGAGGTCGGCCTTGCCGATCCGCTCGGCGAAGTTCGGCAGGGTCCAGGTGGTCTGGCTGCTGCCGAGGCCCCAGGCCATCGAGACGAAGCCGGAGCAGTCCTGGCGGTAGCCGTCCGACCAGTAGCTGCCCATGCCGTACGGCACCTGTTGGTCGACCCAGCCCTGGGCGCGCTGGATGATCTGCGCCCGGGTGGGCGGCTGGGCGGCGGCGCGCGGGGCGGCGAAGGCGCGGGCGCCGGGCGCTTGGCCGTAGAGGCCGCTGACCTCGCCCTGCGGGGTCTGCGGGGGCTGGGCGGTGCTGCTGCCGCCCGGGGTGGGGCCGGGGGTGGGGGCGGCGGTGGCGTGTCCGGCGGCGGCCGTCCCGCCGCCCACCGCGGTGCCGACGGCGGCCATCAGCACGGCGGCCCGGCGGCGGATGCTGCGGGCCGCGGCGTGCCCGCCCTCGTGGACCGGTGCGGCGTGCCGCCGGGCGCGGCGGCGGGCGCTGCAGCCCCCGCATATGCAGTCCTCGTCCGGTTCGACCTCGTCGAACTCCAGCAGCGGGGACAGGTGGTCGGTACGGGTCATGCTCCGCCTCTTTCCTGCGGTCTTCCTGGTCGACGCCTGACGGCGTGACAGGACTGGCCTTCCCGGGCCGGCCCCGCGTGTTATCGGGACCAAAGTCCCAAAGCGGGCGGAAGGTGGCACGGCGGATTGCGCCGGACGGGTGACAACCGTTCGGCGGCCCGGGCGTGGCGGGGGCGAGGAGGAGGCGGTAGTGCCGGCGCGGGGCCTGGCGGTCGGTCAGGCGTGGCGGGGGTGCGCGGGCCGGTTCGAGGACGGCGGGGGCGGCTGGATGTCAGGGATGACTGGACGCCGGGAGGGGGCGGCTACTGCCACTCCCAGCGGATGCCGATGTGCCCGGGCTGCTGGTCCGGGGCGAGCACGTGGGCACTCGCGGAGGCGCCGATCCAGAGCTGCTCGCGGCGGTGGTCGACGTCCGCGCCCGGCTCGCGGTCGTAGCGCTCGCAGTGTGCGGGGACGGCCGCCGGGTCGAAGTGCACCTGGAGCACGTACTCGCGCACCGGGGTGGCGAAGCGGCGGCTGTACTCCAGCGTCGGGCCGCCCGGCGGGATCTCCACCTCGTACTCGAAGACCGTGCTGTCGCCGAGCGCCAGCGGGCGGTCCAGCATCAGCTCGCCGACGGTCAGGCCGGTCTCCGGGCGGCGCCGGACCCGGCCCAGTCGGCCGTGCCGCACCGAGGTGATCTCCGGGCAGCCGGTCGCCTCCTCGTCGGCCTTGTGCACGACCAGGCAGCGGCCCACGCCGCCGACGGTGGCGCGCACCACCTGGCGCATCCGCAGCAGGTTGCCGCGCCGCTCGGCGTCCACGTAGTACGAGTCGTGGATGCTCAGCCGCTCCAGTTCGCCCTGCGGCGGGGCGTCCAGCTCGGCGAAGATGTCCGCGATCTGCCGTTCGCCCGGCCAGACGTCCTCCAGGCCGAGGTGGCAGGTGTTCGCGACGGCGGCCCAGCGGCCGCGCGGGCGGGGCGGGCCGAGCAGCGAGGTGAGCGCGCTGTGCGGCAGTCCGAGCAGTTCCTCCAGCAGGTGGACGGCCCTCAGCGAGCTGGCCCGTTCGGGCTGGCTGCGCCCGCGCCGCCAGTAACTCAGCGTCGTGACGCTGACTCTGACGCCACGTTGGGTGAGGGCGGCTCTGATCCTGTCCAGGCTGAGGCCGCTGGCCTCGATGGCCAGGTGCAGGGTGTCCGCGAAGCCGCCCGGGGCGGTGGCCCGCCCGGCGTGCGCGGGTGCCGGAGGCGGTGCGGGTACGGACGGGCCGGGGCGCTCCGGGCGCAGTCCGACCAGCCGGAGTCGCGCGGAGTCCTGAGGCTGCTGTGCGGCCATGCGGTGACCCTCCCCGCCAGGTGAGTTCGGAGGGGCCTGGCCGGCGCCGAGGCTCGCCGCCGACGGCTTCACCGAGCTTTGGGGAACCCTATGCACGGTCGAGAGGCTACGTCATCAGTCGTGCGTATGACAGGGGTCACGGCAGGTGAACCGAAGGGTTAGTGATCTTGAAACAGTTCGGAAACACACGCCCGCGCCGCCCGCCGCGCCGGGCGGACGCACACCGCCGGGGCGGGCCCTGTCGGCGCCGCCCCGGCGGGGGTCAGGTGGTGCTACCCGCTGGTGGTCAGTTGACGTTCAGCGCGACGTCGTCGATCACGAAGCTGGTCTGGTTGGAGCCGTCCTCGGTGCCGGTGAACTTGATGGTCACGCTCTTGCCGGCGAAGGAGGAGAGGTCCAGGGTGCGCTTCACGTAGCCGGCGGCGGCGTTGACGTTGGAGTACGTCGCCAGCGTGGTGCCGTTGGCCTGGACGGTCAGCTTGTCGTACGCGGTGGTGCCGGTCTCCGCGGTGTCGATGTGCAGCCAGAAGGTGAGGCTGGCGGACTTGCAGCCGGCCGGCACCGAGACGGTCTGCGACAGGGTGTCGGTGTGGGCGCTGCCGTAGCCGTCCAGCCAGGCCTTCCAGCTGCCCGAGTGGGCCGCCTGCGAGGAGCTGTTGTCGACCACGCCGCTGGAGGTGGTCCACGGGGCGGCGGTGCCGGTCTCGAAGCCGCCGTTGCCGACCAGCTGGGCCGCGGTGCAGCCGCCGGGCGGGGTGGTGGAGCCGCCGCCGAGCAGGGCGGTGGTCAGGCCGTCGGCGATCGGGGTGCCCCAGCCGGTGACCTGGTCGTAGCCCGTCCCGGCCGGGAAGTCCTGGTTGGAGCCGCTGGTCACGTCGTGGAAGGCACCCGAGTAGTTGCTGCTGTTCGCGACCGCGTACAGCTTCGGGCTCGCCTCGCCCAGCACCGGCTGGCCGGCCGCCTTGGCCTTCTGGTTGAACTGGGCCGCGTAGCCGGCCCACAGCGGCGCCGCCGCACTGGTGCCGCCGTAGACCTGCCAGGAGCCGGCCGTGTAGATCGCGAAGCCGCTCGCCGGGTCGGCGTTGGAGGAGACGTCCGGGACGGTGCGCATGGTGCCGCTGCCGGTCTGCCAGGTCGGCTTGCCGAACACGGTGGAGACACCGCCGCCGGCGCCGCTCCAGGCGCTCTCCGAGGAGTACGAGGTGCCGGACACCTGGAGGTTGGTGCCGCCGACGCCGGTCTGGTGCGGGCTGGACGCCGGGAAGTCGACCGCCTTGACCGACGAGCCGCTGGTGGAGCGGGTGCAGTCGCGGGAGCCGTCGTCACCGGAGGCGGAGAAGATCGAGATGCCCTGGGCGGCGGCCTGCTTGAAGGCGTTGTCCACGGCCGTCATCGAGGCGGCGGTGGTGTCCGGCTCGCAGGAGCCCCACGAGATCGAGATGACCGAGACCTGGTTGTCGGCCACGATCTTGTTGGCCATGTCGATCTCGCCCTGGTCGCTGTTGGGCGCCTCGTAGACCAGCTGGGTCGCCTTCGGCGCCGCGCCGCGGACGATCTCGCTGTCCAGCTCGACCTCGCCCTGGCCCTGGCCGGGGGCGGAGTCGTAGTTGGCGCCGTCCACCGAGACCGTGGAGACGGCCGGGCCGGACAGGCCGTACTGCGAGTCGTAGGTGGTCAGGTTGGAGGACGAGTAGCCGTCGAACTCCCAGAGGGCGACCGTCGTGCCGGTGCCGTCGGCGCCGGTCTTGTTCAGGTTGTAGGCGCCGTCGTACTGCGACGGGCCGAAGCCGCTCGGGGTCGAGGAGGCCGTGTGCGGGGTGACCGAGTTCGGCTTGGCCAGGCGGTTCTTGCGGACCGCGTGGTTGTCCAGGCCGCTCACGCCCTGGACCACGTCGGCCAGGTCGGCCGGGACGGAGGCGGCGGCGTCGTTGGCGAAGAAGGCGCGCTGCAGCTGCGGGTCGACGTAGGAGCTCTCGTGGGTGCCGAAGGCCTGCGAGATCTGCGCGTTGGTGCCGTGGGCGCTGACCACCTGGCGGTTGGCGCTCACCTCGGTGACGGTCAGGCCCTGGGCGGCCAGGTAGGTCTTGACCTGGTCGACGGCGGCCTGGGTCGGCCCGAACCGGGCGGTGAACTGCTCCGGCGTCAGGTACTTGCCGAACTCGGGGGTGCCGGGGGTGGCGACCGCGGTGAGGAAGTGGTCCAGGGCGGCGGTGTCACGCAGCTTCAGGCTGACGGCCACCGAGATCTGCTGCTCGGCCGGGACGTCGCCCTTCTTCTCCGAGTGGGCCACCGCCGGGTTGACGGTGTTCGGGAGCGCGACACGGGGAGCGGGGGCGGCCTGCGCGGTGGAGACACCGAGCGAGACGGCGGTCAGCGGCAGTACGGCTATCGCCGCGGCGAGGGCAAGGGAGCGGGGGCGCAACGGATCCTCCTCTGGCCGGCTGTGGGGGCCGGCAAGGGGCCAGAGCGTTCCGGAGTCGAAAACGCTGGCTAGAACATGACAGAACCAGTGCGCAAAGTGGCTCATGGTCAAGCAATTCGTTGCTAAAAAACAGTCAACTGTGGACACCCGGAATGCGGGGATTCCATACAGTGAATGGCCCGGATTCCGGAACCGGTCCCTACCGGTGGGGGGGCGGAAGGGACGGACGTGGAATCGGGTGGGGCCGGGCGGGAAGCACGGCCGGCGTGGGCCGAATGACGACGCGCGGAAATCGGGCGCGGGCGGCGCGGAACTATGTGAAAGGCGCGGCCCGGAAGCTGCTCTGACGTCGGGCCGGGCGGGACCGACGGAGGGGGCCGGGAGGGTCTGACGGAGGGCCTGGAAGCCCTGACGGCAGGCCGGGGCGGGGGGGGGGGGGGGGGGTCTAAGTGCCGGCCCAGAACCCGCTGCGACCCGACGGCGCAGTCACCCGATCGCATGCCCAGACCTATTCGCCCACTGCCCCTCCCTTCCC